>JAIOXI010000060.1:0-5097 GCA_021741685.1 Rhodoluna sp. | reverse complement strand
ACGCGGTCGTGATGATGATGTCAACATCGGCTGCCTGCTGAGTGTAAATCTCTGCTGCTCTGCGCTCGTAGGCCTCGCTGGTTTGCTTGGCATAGCCATCGCTCGATTGCATCTTCTCTTCGACTTCTACCAAGAGATACTCGCCACCGATCGACTTTACCTGGTCTGCAACTTCTGGTCTCGGGTCTGTTGCTCGAACAATTGCCCCGAGGCTTGATGCAGAACCAATTGCGGCAAGACCGGCAACACCCGCGCCGGCAACCAAAACTTTTGCTGGCGAAACTTTTCCGGCAGCGGTTACCTGGCCGGTGAAGAAACGACCAAACTCGTGAGCCGCTTCGATCACTGCACGGTAGCCGGCGATGTTGGCCATCGAACTGAGCACGTCCATCGACTGGGCTCGAGAAATTCTTGGCACCGCATCCATGGCAAGAGCTGTGACGCCCTGCTTAGCGAGTTGCTCTAGCAATTGTGGCTTTAGGGCCGGGCTCAAAACGCCAACGAAAATCGCGCCCTTCTTGAGTCGCTTGATGTTTGCAGGTGTCGGCGCGTTCACAGAAAGAACCAGGTCAGACTTCCAGGCGTCTGCAGTTGAGGCAAGCTTGGCTCCGGCATCTACATAGGCCGAATCGGGAAACGCGGCCTTGGCCCCGGCACCCTTCTCGACAACCACGTCGTAGCCGAGCGAAATAATGACCTTGACCGTCTCTGGGGTTGCTGCAACGCGAGATTCGCCCTGCTGCTCTGTCACGACACCGATTTGCGACACGTTGCTCCTTAAGAATGACCTTTTGAACCGATTTCTTGGCTGACTGTTGCCAATGACGACAACGCTACAATCTAAGCCCACCTCTTTACAAATCCCCCGTTAGACGACACCAAACCGTGATGAAATCGCCCTAAACATTGACTGGCTCGCCCAAGATATTCCGCTAGATTGCTGACATGTCAAAGCAATCGGATGAGCAGCACAAGCTGATTGTGCCTGGCCTCTGGGTCGAGCGAATCGAAGAGGTCTTTCACATTGTTCTCGGCGTATTTCTTCTGGCGATCGCGGCGGCCGCACTTTATTTCTCTGTTGTGCGAGTGTTCGAAACCAACCCGTTCTTTCCGACCGGAATGATTCAGGCGATCAACGACATCCTGTTCATAATCATCATTCTTGAGATTCTGAGAACAGTCGTTGCCCGATACACCGATGGTGTGTTTCAGCTGCAGAACTTTCTTATCATCGGCGTGATAGCTGCGGTTAGACACATTCTCACCGTGGGCGCTTCGATGACATTGGCTTATGGCAAATCTCAGGAAGAGTTCGACCGAGCAATAGTTGAGTTGGGCGTGAGCTCGGCAATTGTTGTTGCCCTGGTGTTCGCTATCTTCTTGTCTAAGGCTTCAAACGCTTTTCCGGCAGCGAACTCAAAGCGCTCAAAGCCTGTTGAGACGAACTAGCTTCACTGCTTTTTGCGTTTGAAAAACTCTTTGATTTTGGCGACTATTTTTTCGAGGCCCTGAAGCCCCTGTTTGTTGAGCTCACGAGCCCACTCGATTTCGAGCGCAAGAATTGAAAGACCGAAGAAAATGAACAAGATGCCCGGACCTGGGGTGACCAGCATGATTAGCCCAAGAATGAGCAAAGCAAAGCCGACAACCATCGACAGCACCCAGCGAACGGGGTGAGGCAATTTGCCAAGTATCTGCTTTAGTTTTTCCATGCTTCTAGTTTCGCACGAAGTTAGCGATTGCGGCGACGTGAGTTGTAAAGACTAAAGGCCCCAAGCAAAACTGGGATGCCGCCGACCATAACTCCGTTGCCGTCAATCAATGTGATTGCAAGCCAGAGGCCGGTAAGTATCGAGATGATCGCAAACACGCGAGAAACGATTCTGCCAATTCGATTGCGAGTCCATGAGAGGGCCAGCGCAAAGAGGCCCGAGGAATAGATCACTAGAAGAATTACAGTTACGAGAGCGGCTAAGCCTTCCATTCAAAAATCCTGCCTATCTACTTATTTGCCTGGACGGAAAGCGCTGGCAATCTTCTCGATTGCCCCCGTGAGCTCGGCGGGCAAAAGCCAGATCTTGCTGGCGGTGCCGTTTGCGATAACTGGTAGCTGCTCTAGGTACTGGTAGGCCAGCATTTTCTCGTCGAGGTTGGCTGTGCGGACGGCGTCAAATACGCGCTGAACAGCCTCGGCCTCGGCTTCAGCCTTGATAACGATCGCCTTCGCCGCACCTTCAGCATTCAGAATCGCTGCCTGACGTGCACCCTCGGCGGTAAGAATTTGGCTTTGCTTCTCACCTTCGGCGGTCAAGATAACGGCACGTCTTTCACGCTCTGCCTTCATCTGTAGTTCCATGGCAGTCTTTACGGTCTGCGGTGGCTCGATTGACTTGAGTTCGACGCGGTTTACGCGAACACCCCACTTGCCAGTTGCCTCATCTAAGACGCCTCTAAGTGCGCTGTTGATTGAGTCTCTCGAAGTCAGGGTTTGCTCAAGATCGATTCCACCCACGACGTTTCGAAGAGTTGTGATTGTGATCTGCTCAATACCGGTGATGTAGTTTTCGATTTCGTAGACCGCAGACTTTGGGTTGGTGACCTGAAAGTAAATAACGGTATCAATTTCAACAACCAAGTTGTCTGAAGTGATTACCGGCTGCGGAGGGAAAGACACAACCTTTTCGCGCAAGTCAATGAGTGGTCTAAGTCTGTCGATGAAGGGAACCACAAGCGCAAGACCGGCATCCAATGTTCTGTGGTATCGACCTAGACGCTCAACAATTCCGGCGCTTGCCTGTGGAATGATGCGAATCGATCTGGCCAAAATCACAACAAAAATTGTGATGAGGATAACTGGAAGAACTAGTGCCGCAAAGACGTCCAAGAACTCTTGCATTTATGCCTCCTTGATGATTGCGGTAGCTCCGCGAATTGCTGTAACAAAAACTTTTTTATCTGCGGCGATTGAACCGCTATCTGTCTTCGCAGTCCATACCTCGCCAACAAGCTTGATTTGTCCACCGGTTTCGGTCACGTCAGTTAGCGTGAATGCAAAAGCGCCGATTAGAGCATCTGTATTGCTTGCTGCATCGGGCTTCGGTTTTTTAAGGTGCCTAAGAGCAACCGGACGAATGACGGCCAACGAAACTATCGCTGCGATTCCAAAAACGATTGTCTGAACAACTGCGTCGAACCCGAGACCCGCAGCTGCTGCGGCGGCCAAAGCAGAAACGGCAAGAGATGCGAAGAGTAAATTCGCCGTCATTAACTCAACGAGAAGCAGGGCCCCGCCCGCTGCTAACCAGATCCAAATTGCCATGGGCTAAGTGTATTTGGTCAAAAGTCGGGGTTTCCTGAGAGTTTTAGTCGGTTGGGTCGTCTTCGTCTGGTGCTGGTTGCATCATTTGCAGCAGGGTTCTATCGGCGGTTTTGACGATATCGAGGGTTTGCGAAATCAGCTCTTCGGCAGAGACCGAGCCAAGCAGGTCTCGCTGATCGAGTTGCCCGATGGGCAGAACCCCAGCCATCTGCCAGCAGGCGTCGATTGGATCGTCGCTGAACTCGGTGTCTGGGCCATACTGCAGGTCGCCAAACTCGCTTGCAAACGACAACAGCTTTCGCACCTGTTCTTCGAGATGAGTTTTGGCAGGGGTGAGGCTGGCATCCCAGATTAAATCAGGGATGAAGTCGATGTCTGCCAGAGGGTATGGGTCATCGGGCAGCCAGGCGTTTACGCGGAATCTCTGCGCACCAACCGACTCGAGGCCATAGAACTCGTCGAGAGTGCCGATGTTTGTTACCGAAGCAACCGTGCCAATATTCATGCGCTTATCTTCGCCGCCGACCTCTGGGCCACGCTCAATCAGCACCACACCGAACTCGGGCTTATCAGAAGTCACGAGGTCACCGAGAAGCTTTAGATAGCGCTCTTCAAAAATTCGCAGAGAAAGAGGCATTGCGGGTAACAGAACCGTTCCCAGAGGAAACATCGGCATTACTGGCATTGCAAACTAAATTCTGGAGTCATCGAAGAAAAATTGCTCCGTCGCGCTCGAAAATGCTGTACTGAATTAGCGCTTGAGTTGCCGGACCTTGAATAACCGAACCGGTTGCGGTTGAGAATTCAGAACCGTGACACGTACAAATGATTGCCGTTGCTGTTGCCCGGCTAACGGCACAACCAGCGTGATTGCAGATTACCGAAAACGCGGCGAACGAGCCAGCACTGGGTTGAACCACCATGATCTCGCCACGCTGCGAGTTGACCTTAATGCCACCACCAAGCGGAACCCTGGCGCTCTTAACCAGCTCCTCACCCGAAGCAGAATTCGATGGTGTCGGCGTTGGCGTTTCCGTTGGTGTTGATGTCGGTGTCGGCGTCGAAGTTGGTGTGGGTGTTGGAATTGCTGCTACCGCAAGCGATGCAATTAGAAAGCCGTTCGAAACTTTGATGGGAACAACTGTCATTGACTTGGCAGTTGGGCCGCCTAGTTTCTTTCCGTTGCTTGCACTAAACACGCTCTTGTCTTTCGGGCATGACACTTTCGAGGCTTTGACGTGCGAAGCAAGCAAGTTTGTAGCATCGTGTGGACAGCTGGCAACCAAGCCAGAGTATTTCGAGGTGGTTGATCGAAAGACCAAGATTCGACTGCCGGCAATCGTAAACACCTTGGCCGCACCGACCTTGAGTTGCGAGGCTTTGCCGAGACTTATGTCTTTGGCTTGCGCAGCATGGCCGGTGAGCAGAAGGGTCGCAATGGCCAGAGAGCCACCAATGAGTTCTCGTCTTTTCATGCACCTAGCCCTTCATTTGAACTACTAAATTACCTTAGAAGAACCTGCACCAACGTTCTGGGAGTGGGCATCGTCAGACCAGAATCTCTAGTTCTCCAAGCACTTGAGTTCCGCCAAGCGACTTGACCGCGAGCGCGGTCTTGAGCTCGGCATGGGCAGCGTCCGTGATCAGTTGGTTTCGGTGCAAAAGCGCAAGTGCCACCAGCGGTGCCGCACGCAGCGAGCCATCGGCAATCTTCACCGCAACACCGTGACCCGTCTTGAGACCAATCACAAAGACGCCCTCGGCACCAATCTTGGCGA
>JAIOXI010000059.1:0-5175 GCA_021741685.1 Rhodoluna sp. | reverse complement strand
TGAGCAGCTCTACCCAACTCCGGTTGACGAGATCAAGCAGACCTATGCACAGTATCCAAATGCCGAGTTGGTTTGGGTTCAAGACGAACCTGCCAACCAAGGCCCATGGACATACATCGGTTTGTTCCTGCCTCGATACATGGATGGCAAGGTCGCCAAGTTGGTCTCTCGCCCGGCGAGCGCATCACCGGCAACCGGCTCTGCAAAGACTCACGCCGCCGAGCAAGAAGATCTAGTCGCAAGAGCGTTCGGCAACTAAGAACTCATGGCAGACCAGCGGCGCGACATTCGAATCGTCATTCTTGGCGACACGTTTGTTAGCGCAGCCGGCGACGAACGCGGCATGGGCTGGGTTGGTCGCGTCACCGCAAAGACTCCTTCGCGTGACCCTCGCATCGACATCTTTGCTCTGCCAGCACCTGGCGAAACCACGACCATGTTGGCCGACCGCTGGGTTGCCGAAGTTCAGCGACGTTTCAGCACCGACACAGAGAACCGTCTAGTGCTTGCTCTGCCCAACACCGACCCGGCAGCTGGCATTTCAATCTCACGCTCGCGTTTGAATATCGCAACCATCGTTGACGAAGCCAAAAAGTCGGGCATCGAGAGTTTCTTGGTTGGCCCGATTCCGAGTCGCAACCCGCAACTCAACCCCGAGATCGAACACCTCGCCAGCGGCTTCGAAGACGTAGCAACCCGCCGAGGCATCCCGTTTGTTGATTGCTTCAGACCGCTTGTCGAGCACGATGGTTTCAATGCAGAACTGCAAGCTTCAGAACACGGGCTTTCGGGTCAAACCGGCCACGGCCTAGTGGCATGGCTAGTGCTCAACCGCGGCTGGTATGAGTGGCTCGACATCGAGTCGCCCGAATAGCCACTGGGCTAACTAGTTAGTGGGCTTCGCCTGCTTGAATGGCGCGAATGCGGGCCATGATGTTGTCTGCAAGTTCTTGAGGCGGCATCTCGGTGCAGTGCTTTTCGATGGTCCCGTTGATGGTGTTCTCGAGGTCATAGTCTGACTCGCAGCTGTCGCAGTTAGCGAGGTGCACGGTGATGTCAGCTAACTCTTGCACCGATAGTTCGTTGTGTAAGAACTCGTGCACGTGACGCTTGGTTTCTTGGCAATCAAATTCAGTCATTATGCACTCACTCCAAGCGTCTTTCCGATTTGCACTTTTGCGCGGTGCAGCAATCGCACAAGTTCTGGCTGGCGAATTGCCAAACGCTGAGAAACATCGCTGAGCGTGCGCTTCTCAACCAGCACAAGTTGTGCGACATCTGCCTGGTTCTTCGGTAGTCCTGAAATTGCTGAGATCAAGTCTGCTTCGCTAACACCAGATAGATCTGGTGCAACATCGTCGTCTTCGAACGTAACGTCGAGATCGTATTCAGCCATTATTTTGCCTCCATTGCGGATGTGTTATATCCCTCTTGCTGCGCATACTCGAGAAGCAAGCCGCGAAGCATTTTCTTTCCTCGGTGCAATCCACTCATGACAGAACCATCAGGAATGTCGAGCACCTTTGCAATCTCTGCGTAAGACAAACCCTCAACAACGCGATAGTAAACAATCATTCGCCAGTTTTCAGGAAGCTCTGCCAACGCGCGCTTCACTGCGCTCGATGGCATTGCGTCAATTGCTTCGACTTCGGCAGACCGGTTGGCGACCGAAGTTAGAGACTCTGCGCCACCAACCTGCCAGTCTTCGAGCTCATCGAGTGCGGTTTTCCCCTGGTCTTTGCCACGCTTCACACTGTTGTTGATGTTGGTGTTGCTCAGAATTCTGAACAGCCAAGCCTTTAGGTTGGTGCCCTGCTCGAACTGGTTGAAAGCTTTGAAGGCCTTCACCATGGTTTCTTGCACTAGATCTTCGGCATCGGTGGGGTTCTTGGTCTTCTGCATTGCCACACCGTATAGCTGGGGCATGTATTGCAAGGCCTGCTCTTCGAACAGGCGCACCTTCAGTGCCTCGGGAGTCTCTTTTGCGCTCATTGCGTTTGAGTCTATCCGTGCGTGCCTGAAGGGCTTTCTCGCTGCAAAAGTTGCCATGTGACCTCTCTCTGCTTGCCAAATCGTCACTTCGTGGGCGGCGCTCCGGCTGATAACTTAGAACCAATGACTTCTGCCTCTTATTCCCCCAGCGGCTCGCCTTGGCCTGCCCCGCTGGCCAGAGGACCGATTCAGGCCACGGTTTCACTGCCCGGCTCGAAGTCTCTGACCAACCGAGAACTGGTGCTCAGCGCCCTAGCCACCGAACCAACCCGCCTGACCGCACCCCTAGCTTCGCGCGATAGTCGCCTGATGATCGAGGCCCTTCGCGCTCTCGGCACCGAAATCAACCTCGAGCCAAACGGCGACATTCTTGTAATTCCTCACGCTTTTGATAAGGCAGCCAAGATCGACTGCGGGCTCGCCGGCACCGTCATGCGATTCGTTCCGCCAATTGCCGCGCTCTCGACCGAGGTCATCGACTTCGATGGTGACGAAGCCGCCCGCAAACGCCCAATGGATGTCACGCTAAGTTCACTTCGCGATCTCGGGGTTTTCGTAGTCGACGATGTGAAGGGCGTGCTGCCGTTTTGCATCCATGGCGAAGGTTCAATTGCCGGCGGCGAACTTACTATCGATGCCTCGAGCTCATCGCAGTTTGTCTCGGGGCTGTTGTTGGCCGCGGCACGCTTTGAAAACGGATTAGTTTTGCGTCACGAAGGTGACCACCTGCCATCGATGCCGCACATCGAAATGACTCTCGACTGTTTGAACAAGCGCGGAGTTAAAACGCATTCACCAGAGCCGATGGTTTGGGTTGTTGAGCCGGGGCCAATCTCTGGCGGCGAAGTCGCGATAGAACCAGATTTGTCTAACGCAGGACCATTCTTGGCAGCGGCGATGGTTGCCGGTGGCAGCGTCAGTGTGCCGCACTGGCCAACTAGCACAACCCAGGTCGGCGATGAGTTCGACGGCATCTTGCAGCAGATGGGTGCGATTGTCACTCGCAACGAACACGGATTGACAGTTACCGGCAACGGCACGATTCACGGAATCGACATTGATCTCTCTATCGGCGGCGAACTCACTCCGGTGATCGCAGCGCTGGCCGCACTTGCCGATTCACCATCGCGCATCAGCGGTGTTGCGCACCTGCGCGGTCACGAGACCGATCGCTTGGCTGCGTTAGTTGCCGAGATTAACCGCATCGGCGGCATCGCTCGCGAGACTGCCGACGGCCTCGAAATCGACCCGAGCCAGAACCTAACCGGTGGGCTTTGGCGAACCTACGAAGATCACCGCATGGCTACCGCCGGTGCAATCATTGGGCTTCGGGTGCCAGGCATCGAGATCGAAGACATCACCACAACCTCGAAGACCATGCCCGAGTTCGACAAGCTTTGGCTAGAAATGCTCGGCAAATGAGCTGGCTCTATGAGCCCGAGTCTGGCGCAAACGATCTAGACGAAACCGACGTCCGCGTTCGCCCAAACCCGAAGGGCAACAAGCCGCGCACCAAGATCAGACCAGACACCACAGATGCGCCTACCGGAATGATTCTCGGAGTTGACCTCGGTCGCTACCGAGTTTTGCTACATGGCGAGGCACGCATTGTCGATGCAACCATGGGCAAAGAGATGCGCAAGGCGGGTGCCGTCGTTGGCGACCACGTTGCTCTCGCAGGTGACCTGAGTGACACGGTTGGTGCTCTTGCTCGTGTGGTTCGTGTTGAACCCCGTTCGTCTTTGCTTCGTCGAAGTGCTGACGACAGCGACCAGGTTGAGCGCGTGATTGTTGCCAACGCAACTCAGATGCTTATTGTCACCGCGATTGCAAACCCAGAACCGCGCACGCGTTTGATCGACCGCTATCTTGCCGCAGCTTTTGATGCTGGCTTGCAACCGATTCTTTGCATCACAAAGGTAGACCTCGCAGACCCCGCAGAGTTTTTGGCGAATTTCGAAGGGCTTAGCATTCCAGTGGTTTTGAACCGCAGCGACGAACCGAGCATTGACGAGCTGCGGGTGTTGCTGAAAAACCAGCGCACTGTTGCGGTTGGTCACTCGGGTGTTGGCAAGTCAACGCTCGTGAACGCTCTCGTTCCTGATGCAGACAGAGCAACCGGAATCGTCAACGAGGTGACCGGTCGCGGCCGACACACATCAAGCTCGGTTCGCGCAATTCGTTTGCCAGAGGACTTTGGTGACGCTTGGGTTATCGACACTCCTGGCGTTCGCTCGTTTGGCCTCGGTCACGTGAGACCCGAGAATATCTTGAAGTCTTTCGAAGATCTGTACGCCGTAATCGAAACTTGCCCGCGTGACTGCAGCCACCTGAGCGATGCTCCTGACTGCGCGCTTGATGCTCACGTAGCTGAGGCCGCGGCCACGGATAGCCCCGACGAAAAGTTTGCTCGCCGCGTCGATTCCTTGCGCAGGCTAATGGCCTCGCTCAGCACCGCTGGCAAAACTGACGACTGAGTCTCGCTGACGGTCTATTACTCGCCCAGAAACTTGCAGACAGAGAATTTGCCTAAACTTCTCGCATGACCGCAAAATATCGCTTGGCCGCCTCGGCAGAGATGCTCTTTCAAGAACTCGATTTCATCGAGCGAGTGAAACACATTTCAGCTCGGGGCTTTGAAGTTGAGATCTGGAGCTGGACGAACAAAAATTTGACTGAGCTTGCAGCTACCGGCGCAACTTTTTCGTCGATGACTGGTTACATCGAGGGAGACTTGCTCGATGACGATGGCATAGAAAAACTGTTGAGCACAGCGCGTCAGTCTCTCGAGGCATCGCAGATAATCGACTGCCCTAGATTGAACATTCACGGAACCGGGCTCGATGCGAATGGGCAAGCCATAAAGCAGAAGATGGGCACTTCTGCCGCTGAGTTTGCCACGGCGGTCAAAACCCTCAGCCGTCTGGCACAGCTTGGTGCCGAGTTCGGCAGAGTTTTCACTCTCGAAAACCTCAACTTGCTTGTCGATCACCCAGCAACGCCTTTTGCTCTGGCGAGCGAAACCTTGGCACTGGTTAAAGCGGTCGACCACCCAAACCTTCGCCTAAACCTTGACCTCTACCACGCTCAAATTGGCGAGGGCAACCTGACCGAGTTGGTTGTGGAGTGCTTCGATTACATCGGCGAAATTCAGGTTGCCGATGTTCCAGGTCGTATGCAGCC
>JAIOXI010000058.1:0-5339 GCA_021741685.1 Rhodoluna sp. | reverse complement strand
TCTGAGCAATGCGGTTATCGAAGACGTCGTAAACGTCACCGTCGAGAACTAACGCATGAAGATCGGTGTAGTCACTTTTCCTGGCACCTTGGACGACCGCGACGCGGCCCGCGCTATTCGTCTTGCCGGTGGCGAACCGATTTCACTTTGGCACGCAGACACCAAACTTCAAAAAGTTGACGCGGTGGTTTTGCCAGGTGGTTTCTCATACGGTGATTATTTGCGTTGCGGTGCAATCGCAGCGCAAGCGCCAGTCATGAAAGAGATCATCAAGAAGGCAAACCAGGGTTTGCCGGTGCTAGGAATTTGCAACGGCTTTCAGGTTCTCGTTGAGTCGCACCTGCTACCCGGTGGTTTGATTCGCAACGAACACCAGCACTTCATCTGCCGCGATCAGAAACTACGTGTCGAGAATGTCGACACGGCTTGGACCAACCAGTTCACCCTCAATCAAGAAATCACCATTCCCCTAAAGAATGGTGAGGGCGGCTACATCGCAACCCAAGAAGAACTCGCTCGTCTCGAAGGCGAAGGCCTAATCACATTTAGATATCTAGATTTGAATCCAAACGGTTCGATGAATGACATCGCGGGTTTGCGCAACGAGCGCGGCAACGTTGTTGGTTTAATGCCGCACCCTGAGCACGCGGTTGAACCAGGCTTTGGGCCAGACACCGATGTTGCGATGCGCAGCGGCGTTGACGGTTTGTTGTTCTTCAAGTCAGTGCTGAACGCACTAGTTAGCGCATAAATTCATGGCTCTGTTCAAAAAGAAGATTGCATCGGGCGTCGACACAACCGCTAACGCTGCCGAGACTCCAGACAAAGAACAGCCGTGGAAAGAACTCGGGCTTAAAGAAGACGAGTACGCGCGCATCCGTGAGATTCTCGGCCGTCGTCCGACCAGCGCCGAGCTAGCAATGTATTCGGTGATGTGGTCTGAGCACTGCTCTTACAAGTCTTCGAAGATCTACCTTCGTCAGTTCGGTGAGAAAGTCACCGACGAGATGAAGAAGCACCTGATGGTTGGCATGGGTGAAAACGCCGGAGTTGTTGACATTGGCGAGGGCTGGGCGGTTACCTTCAAGGTCGAGAGCCACAACCACCCGAGCTACATCGAGCCATTTCAGGGTGCTGCGACCGGCATCGGCGGAATCGTCCGCGACATCTTGACCATGGGCGCACGTCCAATCGCGGTCATGGATCAGCTTCGCTTCGGAGCCGTTGAGCACCCAGACACCGCTCGTGTTGTTAACGGCGTGGTCAGCGGTATCTCTTTCTATGGCAACTGCCTGGGCCTGCCAAACATCGGTGGCGAAACCGTTTTTGATCGCGTCTATCAGGGCAATCCCCTGGTGAACGCGCTTAGCATCGGCGCTCTGCGTCACGAAGACCTCAAGCTTGCGATTGCTTCGAACCCCGGCGATCTTGTAATTCTGTTTGGTGCCCGCACCGGTGCAGACGGAATCGGTGGAGTATCCGTTCTAGCATCAGAAACTTTTGACACCACAGGTCCTTCACGCAGACCCGCTGTCCAGGTTGGCGACCCGTTCGCAGAAAAAGTCTTGATTGAGTGCTGCCTTGAGCTATACAAGGCAAATGTTGTTGCCGGTATTCAAGACCTCGGTGGCGCAGGTCTTTCATGCGCGACTAGCGAGCTTGCTTCGAACGGTAACGCCGGTATGCGTGTTCAGCTGCAAAAAGTTTTGAAGCGCGACGAGTCACTCACTCCAGAAGAAATTCTGATGAGCGAATCGCAAGAGCGCATGATGGCGATTGTTCCTAAGAAAGATCGCAAGAAGTTCGAAGCAATTGTAGACAAGTGGGAAGTCGAATTCTCAATTCTCGGCGAAGTAATTTCTGAGCCACGCCTCTACATCAACTGGGGCAACGAAGAGATTGTCAACGTTCCGCCACGCACGGTTGCGCACGACGGTCCGGTTTACGAACGTCCGGTTGCTTTTCCTTCATACCAGGATGCGCTCAATGCAGACACCGTTCACGCGCGTGGCCTGTATCGCGCGAACGACAGTGGCAGCGACCTCGGTGCGCAACTCTGGCAGATTGTCACTTCACCAAACCAGGCATCAAAGTCTTGGATTACCGATCAGTATGACCACTACGTCGGTGGCAACACAGCTCTTGCAATGCCAGACGACAGCGGCATGATTCGCGTTAGCGAAACCACCGGACTTGGTGTTTCGATTGCTACCGATGCGAACGGCCGTTTCTGCCAGCTCGACCCATACCAGGGTGCTCGTTTGGCTCTTGCCGAGGCCTACCGAAACGTAGCGGTGGGTGGCGCTAAGCCAATGGCCGTGACCAACTGCCTCAACTTTGGTAGCCCAGAGAACCCCGAGGTCATGTGGCAGTTCAAGCAGGCGACCGCCGGCTTGGCCGATGGCTGCCTGGAGCTTGGCATTCCGGTTACCGGCGGTAACGTATCGTTCTACAACCAGACCGGCGATATCGCGATTCACCCCACCCCGGTGGTCGGTGTTCTTGGCGTGATCGATGATGTCGCTAGGCGCATCCCGTCTGGCTGGCAAGATGCTGGCAACAACATCTACCTGCTCGGCACTACTCGCGACGAACTGGATGGGTCTGTCTGGGCCGATGTTATTCACGACCACTTAGGTGGCCGCCCGCCGGTCGTCGACCTAGCTCACGAGGCCGCGCTTGCCGACCTGCTGCACGGAGCTTCACTTCAGGGGCTAATCGAGTCTGCCCACGACCTCAGCGAGGCCGGTTTGGCTCAGGCTCTTGTCGAGTCGTGTTTCAGATTCAACATGGGTGCCCGCATTTGGCTTGGCGAGATTTGTGAGCGCGACAATGTCGACCGCACCTGCGCACTGTTTAGCGAATCAACCGGACGCGTTTTGGTTTCAGTTGGTCGCGAAGACGACGTGAAGTTTGCTGGTCTTTGCGAAGCACGTGGAATTCCGGTTCTTCGAATTGGTGTGACCGATGATTCTGGCGAAATTGAAATTCAGGATGTTTCGACATTCGATCTCGCAGCGATGCGCACCGCGTTCAAGGCTACGCTGCCAGCCTTATTCGGCTAAGACGCCACCTTCAAGGCAGCTATGCCGAAAGTTCGGCGAACCGGATACTCCAAGTACTCGCACCATTCCTCGAGGCGTTCATCTCGCCACATGTAGTCGCGGGCGACCTGAGCAAGTGCTGCCCAATAGAAGACGTCAATCAGGTCAATGTCAAATGCGTTCATCTCACCCCTATTGAAGCCCTGCCCGAGCACCCGGCGAAGGGTTGGCGGCACAACCGAGAGTCCGAAGCGATGCAGAACCTCCATCACCCGAAACTCAATCTGACGAGCACGCAGTGGTTGCCAGATCTCGTTGCCCCCGCTGAGCGTCTCGTTTGGTCCGCTAGGCAGGTGCAAAAGCCGGTTGATGCGAATTGCGTGGCTGGTGCGGGCGTCATCCAAGAGGTCAAAAAGATCTTCGAACTTGTCGAGTTCATAACCCACCCGGCGCAGGTCTAGACAGTCGGCATAGTAGGTGAAGCGATAGAACGGGATGTGCCTTGAGCTGGCGAAAGCCACTTGGGCTGGCCCACCACCCCAAAGTTCGACGGCCTCATCGACGGCATCAAAGTCGTCTAGATCGTCGCGTTCAAAGTTCACACGCATATTCTCTCTCGCCCAAGGCAGAGGCACAAACGTAAAGGTAATCTTGCAGTTATGACTAAAGAGACGACCAAAAAGAAGTTCAAGTGGGGATGGTCAGAATCTGTCATTGCCGTTTCACTGATTGGGCTCGCGGCCGTCGCGGGCACGGTTTATCTGGGAACCGTTGAAAAGCCGGCCCAAGAAGCTCGCGACGAAAAAGTGGCGTGCACCAACTTCAACTTGGCTCTCGAAAATGCATACAAGACGACCAACATAAACGACTTCTACTACACGGTGTTTCGCGGGGCATACGTGGGCATTGACGAAACGGTTGAGGGCAAAGAACTCAACGATCAGTTCATCGCTCTAGCGCAACTTGAGTCTTATGTGAATAACGAGTCAGCCGAGACAATGATTGAGCCGGTCGGTCAGGCTACACAGTTGGTTCAGGCTACCTGTTCACAAATTCTTGGCGTTACTTTTGAAACGCCTGCGCCAGTACCAACGAACTAAAACTACTTTGCAAGCATGTCGTGACGCACGATAATTGCGTCACGCGCCGGGCCAACACCGATGGCTGAGATTCTGGCTCCGCTCATCTTCTCGATTGCGAGCACGTATTCTTGAGCGGTTTTCGGCAAGTCTTCAAATTTCTTGCAGCCAGAGATGTCCTCTGTCCAGCCAGCAAAGTTTTCATAGATCGGCTTTGCGTGGTGAAAGTCTGATTGCGATACCGGCATCTCGTCGAAGCGAACGCCGTCGACTTCGTAGGCGACACAAACCGGAATCTCTTTTAGCCCGGTGAGCACATCTAGCTTGGTCATCACAAAGTCGGTGACGCCATTGATGCGCGCCGAGTAGCGAGCAATAGGTGCGTCATACCAGCCGCAGCGGCGCGGACGCCCAGTAGTGGTGCCGAATTCGTGGCCGGTCTTGCGCAAGAACTCGCCGTTCTCATCGAACAGCTCTGTCGGAAACGGACCCGAACCAACGCGAGTTGTGTATGCCTTCACGATTGCAATCACAGTGGTGAACAGGCCGGGGCCGATGCCTGAACCGGTCGAGGCGCCACCAGCGGTTGAGCTTGACGAGGTTACGAACGGGTAGGTTCCGTGATCGACGTCGAGCATTGTGGCCTGACCGCCCTCAAACAAAACATTCTTGTTTGCCTCGATGGCCTGGTTCAATTCAAGGGCGGTGTCTGCAACCATCGGCGCGAGACGCTCGGTGTAAGAAAGAAGTTCTTTCACGGTGTCATCAACCTTGATGGCCGCGCGGTTGTATACCTTGGTGAGCAAGTTGTTCTTGGCAACGAGTGCGCCTTCGACCTTCTGACGCAAAATGCTTTCATCAAAGAGGTCTTGAATTCGAATGCCGACGCGATTGATCTTGTCTGCGTAGGTTGGGCCGATGCCGCGACCGGTTGTTCCAATTGCACGCTTGCCTAGGAAGCGCTCGGAGACTTTGTCAACAGTCACGTTGTAAGGAGTGATGACGTGCGCGTTTGCCGAGATGCGCAACCTGGATGTGTCGATGCCGCGCGCGTTCAACGCGTCAAGCTCTTCAAACAAAACAGCAAGATCGATGACCACGCCGTTTGAGATGACAGGCACTACGCCGGGAGTAAGAATTCCAGAAGGCAAAAGGTGCAGTGCGTATTTTTCGGTTCCGATGACAACCGTGTGGCCCGCGTTGTTTCCGCCGTTGA
>JAIOXI010000011.1:0-25281 GCA_021741685.1 Rhodoluna sp. | reverse complement strand
TAACAAGGTTCTCACTCGAGTGAAACGCTGCTCGTGCAGACAAAATTCTGAATGGCTCGTCATCGAATTCGGCCCAGGCCATGGGCTCTGGATTGCAGCCGCGAATGAGATTTTCAATTTCTGAAGCGGACTTAGAGAAATCGACTCTCGCCTCTAGTCGCGAGAGCTTTGGCGCTAGCGTTGCCTCACCGGTCTGTAGCATTGGCACCGCTGTTGCTGAGGAAATCTTCGCAAGGCATTCGTCGAGCATGGTGATTGAGATGTTGGTCAATCTGACTAGCAGGTCCCCCGCCGTTTCTGTGGGTTCGATAACAGTCTGAACCTGCGAGTGAATAGGCCCCGTGTCCATGCCTTCATCGAGTTGAAAAATTGTGACTCCCGTTTCGATGTTTCCGTTGATCAAAGCCCATTGCACCGGGGCCGCTCCCCTAAGTTTTGGCAGCAAACTGAAGTGAATGTTTATCCACCCGTGCGCCGGTATTTCCAGAGTTCTTGGACGGAGTAAAGCTCCGTAGGCAACCACGACTCCGAGTTCAGGCTTGAGGGCAACTAGTTGCTCATCCACTATCGCATCGACCTTGTTGGCTTTGATGACGTTGAGATTCTTACTGAGGGCATATTCAGCAACCGCAGAAGGGGTCAGCGTCTGCTTGCGACCAACTAGGGCGTCTTCTCGAGTCAGAACCGCTAGCACATCGTGCTTTGCTACCTCAACCAGGTAGCGCAACACCGATACCGCGTTCGGGGTGGTGCCGGCAAAAACAATTCTCAAAGGGACTCCTCGGTAACTAGATTACTTCGGGGTCGTCCATTCGAAGGCGTATAGCTCTGCTGACTCGCCCGCTAGCACCGGTCTTCGTTGATCCGGCAGTTAGTTTTAACTGTGCGGCGCGAAGTGCGTCTGCAAGTTGTGCACCTGCCGAGTATGGGTACTTAATGACTAAGCGCTGTTCTTCATCACCAGTTTTGGAACGAACGGTTATCGGGCCGAGGAACTCGACTCCTTCCACTTTCACTTCGTCAACTAGAGCACTGATCAAGGCCATCGAACCCTCTATTGAACCGAGCCGCACGTGTGGAGGAAAATTCATTTCTCGTCGACTATCTAGTTCGTCCCTAGCCATATCCGCCTGTTGCCATAGCGCTAAGCGTTGACCGAGGTGATTCGGAATGCCAACTATTACGGCACGACCCGAAGACGACATCTTGGCAATGGCATTGCTCCACTCTCTGACAGCTTCCTCACTCGCACGCAACGAATCGCGATTAAGTGCCTGTGCTGCGTCGAGAATAACCACAGCCGCATATCCGCCCGCAACCTCTGGCTCTGCACCCGGGGTTGAAATAACAATCTTCCTTTTGCCCTCAATAGACATCACTTTGTTGTCGCCCGTGGACTCAATCAACTGCAGCCCTGGAAAAGCTGCTCCGAACTCTGCGACGGTTCGAGTGGAACCCCCGTAACCCTGTCGTAGTTTTTGTGACTTGCACTGTGAACACGTGTATGCCAAATTCTGAGCGTTGCACCAACGACAGCGCGGTGTGGATGTGGAATCGATCCAGAGTGGCCCGTTGCAGCGCATGCACAGCGCCCTTGTCGAGCAGTCTTGGCAGTACGCGGTTCTAGCAACACCCCTGGAACCGACTTGAACGAGCACCGCACCTGTTTCTGCGGCCTCACGGATAGCTTGCCAGGCAAGTGTCGATACTCTCGAGTTCGTCTCGTCAAAGGCGACCTTCGGTGTCACAAAAGAATTCGTGATCTCAGTTATGTATTTGATGTCGATTAATCTCTGAACCTCTGAGCTTCGAGCGTGGGCGACGAAACGTAGCGAACAGCCGTCAATCACCTGACGTATAAGAGCAATGTCTCTGGCGTGAGCATAGGGACTCTGTTGATCTTGGAAACACGAATCTCCATCGTCATAGATAGCAATGACCCCGAGATTCTGAAGCGGCGCGAAAAGAGCCGATCTTGAACCGACCACTAAGTGAGTTCCTTCGGTTAGACAGCTCAGAGAGGCTTCGTATCGCTTTGAACCGGTTTGATCGCTCGAAAAATCTAGGTAGTGATCCTTTAGATGGGTGTTCGCAACGGCGTCCCTTAGCAGACTTTGATCTCGATAATCAGGCACCAAAAGAATGGCACTGAACCCACTTGAAATGGCTTCGTTTGCCGCCTCAAGAAGTTTCACTATCCAATCAGCAAGAGGCGTGACTGCGAAATTGCTCTCCACCTGTGTTGGCCGAGCCAAGATTGCCGTGATTGCGGCGTGCTCAACTCGCTTAGATGATTGCAACTGTGCAGCATCTGCAATGAACTTCTTCTCTACACGAACGAACCGCTGTGGGATTGCCGATCCTAGAGTGTCTCCCACAGTGGATGCCTGCCTATCGGCAAGGGTCCTTAGCAGTTTGTAGACATTTGATGGCAACACCGGCACCGACGATACCAGCTGCGAAATCGGGCTGAGTTTTCCAACAAATTCTGATGAGTCGGCAAACTCAATTACGAAAGCGTCTTGAAGCGCTTTTGAGCGACCAAAATTAACCCTGACACGTTGACCAACGCGAATTTGGTCTTCAAGGTCTTCGCCAACCTGGTAATCAAAGAGTTTGTCGAGACTCGGAAGTGGTGAGTCGAGAATCACCCGAGCAATTGTGCCCATTTGGTTAGAGGCCAACGGCTCGCTGAAGGTCAACAACCTTGTCTGTGCGTTCCCAGGTGAAGTTCTCTAGTTGCCTGCCGAAGTGACCGTAGGTTGCTGTCTCGGCGTAGATGGGTCTAAGAAGGTTCAGAGCACTGATTATGGCCTTCGGTCGAAGATCAAACACCTCACGAATTGCTTTTGCTATCAACTGCTCGTCGACTGTGCTAGTGCCAAAGGTCTCGACGTAGAGCGCAACAGGCTGTGCTTTTCCAATGGCATAAGCCACCTGTACTTCTGCGCGTTTCGCCAATCCGGCTGCGACAACGTTCTTTGCTACCCATCGCATGGCATAGGCAGCGGAACGATCGACCTTAGAAGGGTCCTTGCCACTAAATGCGCCCCCGCCATGTCTGGCGAATCCACCGTAGGTGTCGACAATAATCTTGCGACCTGTCAGCCCGGCGTCACCCATAGGGCCACCAACCACGAAACTGCCAGTTGGGTTTATCAGAAACTTTGCTTTTTCGGCGTCGAGGCCATTCTGTTCGACTATGGGGTCGATGACGAACTGCTGAACTGCCGCTCTAACGTCTGTCTGCGAGACAAACTGGCTGTGCTGGGTAGACACCACAACGGTGTCTATGGTCTTTGCAATGTGGTTGTCGTAGCCAATTGTCACCTGAGTCTTGCCATCTGGCCTCAAGAAATCTACGAGATTCAGCTTTCTGACCGTTGCCAATCGCTCGCTGAGCTGATGAGCGATGCTGATGGCGGTCGGCATAAATGAAGGCGTCTCATCTGTTGCGTAACCGAACATTAGCCCCTGGTCACCCGCACCCTGAGCATCGAAAGGATCCGCTGAATTTTGCTCACGGAATTCAAGACCCTGGTCGACGCCTTGGGCTATGTCTGGAGACTGCTGGCCGATCGACATGGAAACTCCGCAGCTGGAACCGTCGAAGCCGATGTCGCTAGAGGTATAGCCAATCTCAATGATTTTTTCTCTGATGAGTTTCGGCATCTCAACATAAGCGGTTGTAGTCAACTCTCCGGCAACGTGAACTAAACCGGTGGTGACCATAGTCTCAATAGCAACGCGTGCATTCGGGTCTTGCTCAAGAATGGCATCGAGCAATGTGTCCGAGATCTGATCGCAGATCTTGTCTGGGTGACCTTCGGTCACAGATTCAGAGGTGAATAGTTTCATGTTCGTCATATCTGAACCATTATATCCAGAACTACTGACGCGACCTCTGCTTTAGTTGCGCTCACTGACTTCTCTAAGCCGCTCTTTGAAAGAATCAGAACCGAATTGGCATCAGAGCCGAATACCTTACCCGCGCTAACGTCGTTCGCCACGAGAAGATCGCAGCCTTTACTCATGAGCTTGTGTGCCGCAAGCTGTCGAAGTTCGCTGGCTTCGTCTGCTGTCTCGGCGGCGAACCCAACAGTTTTGGTTGACAGTCCACGCTCGCGGATGATTCCTACCGCATTGTGAAGAATATCTGGGTTTGCTAAAAGTTCAACGCTGGTATTTGCGCCGCTGGCAGCGCGCTTGATTTTGGTCTGTGATGGGTTCTTGGCACGAAAGTCGGCGACCGCTGCTGTCATGATCAGGTAATCGCAATTTTCAAGCTGCTGTTCAACTGCCGCCTGCATCTCAAGGGCTGTTTCCACTGCCAAAAAATCCACTCCCGAAACCGGCGCGATGTTTGCGCCAATCAGTGTTACCTGGGCTCCCCTGGCCGCCGCCTCCTTGGCCAAGGCAACACCCTGTTTACCAGAGGATTTGTTCGCAATGAATCTCACCGGGTCAATCGCCTCGTGCGTTCCGCCGGCGGTAATCACCACACGCTTTCCAGCTAAATCTTTAGCGACCAAAAGGGCCAGAGCCGCATCAACAATCACCTGTGGCTCCGGCAGTCTTCCGATGCCCGAATCTTCGCCGGTCAGTCGACCGGTTGCAGGCTGCAAAACAGTCAGCCCGCGAGATTCAAGAAGGTCGATGTTTGCTTGGGTTGCAAGATTTAGGAACATCTCGGTGTGCATCGCCGGAGCAATCAGGATTGGCGCTTTGGTAGCAAGAATCGTGTTCGAAAGTAAGTCATCGGCTAATCCCGCTGCGGTGCGAGCCAGAAATGAGGCAGATGCCGGAGCCACAATGATTAGGTCTGCCTCTTGGGCAAGCTTTATGTGTTTGACCGAATCGACATCGGTGTAGAGATCTGGGTCAATTGCGTTATGCGAGAGAGCCTCGAGAGTGGTTGCGCCAATAAACCTAAGGGCGTTTTGCGTCGGAATGACGATTACATCGTGCTTTAGTTCGGTGAGAAGACGAATAATCGACGTCGCCTTATATGCTGCAATTCCCCCGGTTACACCGAGAACTATGCGAGCCACGACATTACTCGATTAGAGAGACTTCTTGGCCAGCTTGTCCTGGTCGATCTCTTTGAGAGCGATGGTCAAAGGCTTTTCGTTGATTGTGGTGTCGACCAGTGGGCCAACTACCTGAAATAGGTTGCCGTCTTGCAATGCCGAGTAGTAGTCATTGATCTGACGAGCACGCTTTGACGCGAAGATTACTAGCTCGTACTTTGAAGCAATTTCTGGCTTCGAAAGCAGGTTATCGATTGATGGCGAAACGATCCCAACAAGTTTTTCTGACATTCTGAATTCTCTCTGAAAAGGCGCTTAGGCGCTTAGCAAGTCTACGACCGACAGGGCGCATTTGGCTACATCCTCATTGATTACGATGTGGTCGAATTCGCCCTTACTCTGAAGTTCCTGCTTGGCGGTCTCAAGCCTGCGCCGCATCTCATCTGGCTGCTCGGTTCCCCTACCCTCCAGCCTTCTGACCAACTCTGCCCAGGATGGCGGGGCCAAAAAGACAGTAACTGCCTCGGGCATGTGTGCCTTTACCTGCCTCGCGCCCTGAATGTCGATTTCGAGCAAAACGTTCTTGCCCTCGCTTAGAGCCGCTAGAACTGGTTGCTTTGGGGTTCCGTATCTGTGAGTGCCGTGAACCGTGGCGAATTCAAGCATTTCGCCTCTTGCAACCAACTCATCAAACTCTTGGTCTGACAGAAAGAAGTAGCTCTGTCCATCAATTTCTCCTGCTCGTGGGGCTCTGGTGGTCGCCGAAACGCTCAAAACCACGTTCTCTGTTATCTCGAGGATGCGTCTGACCACCGTGCCTTTGCCGACAGCAGTCGGCCCGGCCAGGACTAAGAGTTTCGAATCAATCATGATTGAGCCCATTCGATAACTCTAACTTTGCCGCGTCGATCGCCGCTGGCAAACCAGATGCTCCCGCCGTTAGAACGCTTCTAGACACCGATGCAATCACTCGAGAGGCTCCGGCTTGAAACAAATCTCTCGCATCGGCAAGTGCCGCACCTTGGGCTCCGAACCCTGGAGCGAGTATTGGCGTGGTCAGTTCAGCCTCTGTCTGAATAACCGAAAGTCCGCTTGCAGAAAGATTCTGAGTTGCGCCCACTACCGCTCCGAACGAACCAATAGCCGAGCCCGCACTGGTGCTGACCGAATTGATGTCTTCGAGTTGCCGAAGTATGTCTTGCGAAAGCGAGTTGTCACCAACGCGCGCTCGTTGAACGGTCTTTCCTTCAACGTTTGAGGTGGCAGCGAGAACAAAAAGACCTTTGCCTCGTTCCAAGGATTCACTCATAACTTCGGCTAAGGATCCGATTCCGAGAAATGGGCTTACCGTCAGAGCGTCGCATATGAACGGCGCTTCTTTTCCAAGCCAAGCGTCGAAGTAACCGGTCATAGTAGAACCGATGTCGCCTCGCTTGGCATCCATGATCACCAAAATGTCTTCGGCCGCAGCCAGTTCAGCAAATTGCTCAAGAACTGCGAAACCTTTTGCGCCATATTTCTCGAAAAACGCCACCTGGGGCTTAATGAAACCGACCCGACCAATAGAAGCCTCGAGAACGTTCAGAGAGAATGATTTCAGCCCCTCGACAGTCTCGGGCAAGCCCCACTCTTCTAGCAGTTGGGCGTGTGGATCGACACCGACACACAATTGCCCATACTTAGCAAAGGCCTGTTCGATGCGAGTTCCGAAGCTACTTGGCAAGGGCAATCCTTCTATCGTTGGCGTGTTCTTGCAAAGACTTTACGCTGAACGGACCAGCGATGACGGCCTCGAACGAACCAATTGCGGCGCTTAGTTGCGCGATAGTGGTGAAGATTGCCTTGTCGGCAGCCGTTGTGGCAGCGCGAATCTCATAACCATCCTTGCGAGCGTTTGAGCCGCTCGGTGTGTTTACCACCACATCGACCTCACCCGCGGTGATTAGTTCAACAATCGAAGGTCCTTCAATCGAGTCTGGATCGCTGTGCTTGCGAACCACCTTCACTTCAATTCCATGTCTTGCCAGAATCGCGGCAGTACCCGATGTTGCGAGAACCTGGTAGCCGAGTTGCTGCAGCCTGCGCACCGGCAGAACAAGGTGTGGCTTGTCTCTATCGGCAACCGATACGAATACGCTTCCAGATTTTGGCAGGGCAGAACCGGCAGCAGTTTGACTCTTAGCGAATGCTCGCGGAAAGTCGACGTCGATTCCCATCACTTCTCCCGTCGAACGCATTTCTGGGCCGAGCAGTGAATCAACAAAACGTCCGTCTTTAGTTGCAAAGCGCTTGAACGGAAGTACGGCCTCTTTCACCGAAATTGCAGACCCGGCTGGAATGTAGGTGCCATCCTTGGCTGGCAGCGAACCGCTGTCAATAATCGACTGAATACTTTCGCCGACCATAACTCGCGCGGCAGCTTTGGCCAGAGTGATTCCGAGAGCCTTTGAAACGAATGGAACCGTGCGCGAAGCTCGAGGATTTGCTTCGAGAACATATAGAACGTCGCTAGCTAGCGCGAATTGAACGTTGAGCAGACCGCGAACGCCGATGCCCTTGGCAATCGCAAGAGTCGCATCACGCACCCTAGAAATCTGAGCGATGCTCATTGTTACGGGAGGAAGAGTGCAACTGGAGTCTCCAGAGTGGATGCCCGCTTCTTCGATGTGCTCCATTACTCCACCGACATAGAGTTGCTCACCATCAAAGAGAGCGTCGATGTCGATCTCGATTGCATCGTCAAGGAAGCGATCAACTAATAGCGGATGAGTTGGTCCTACTATCCCCTGATCAGCGATGCGAACGAAGTAGTCGGCAAGCGAACCCTGGTCGTAAACGATTTCCATGCCGCGGCCACCGAGAACGTAAGACGGCCTAACCAGAACCGGGTAGCCGATACTTTCGGCTACCACTGCGGCCTCTTCGAAAGTGCTGGCCGTGCCGTTAGCGGGAGCGCGTAAACCAGCCTCATCAAGAATTTTTTGAAAGAGACCTCTCTCTTCGGCGAGATCAATCGCGTCCGGTGTCGTGCCGAGGATCGGGATACCTGCATCCTGCAATCCCTTGGCAAGCCCAAGAGCTGTTTGCCCGCCAAGCTGAACAATGACGCCAACCAACTCACCGCTCTGCTGCTCTGCATTAATCACTTCAATGACGTCTTCGAGAGTCAGCGGCTCAAAGTAAAGTCGATCGCTGGTGTCGTAGTCGGTCGAGACGGTTTCGGGGTTGCAGTTGATCATGATGGTTTCGTAGCCGGCATCGCGCAGGGCGAATGAAGCGTGAACACACGAGTAATCGAACTCGACGCCCTGGCCAATGCGATTTGGTCCAGAACCAAGAATCACTACCTTGCGCCTGCCCGAGGGCGAAACTTCGGTCTCTTGCTCGTAAGTGCTGTAGTAGTAAGGGGTTTCAGCTGGAAACTCACCGGCACAGGTATCGACTGTCTTGAATACCGGTCGCAAACCGGTTGCGTGACGCTGGGCCCGCACCTCTGCCTCGGTTGTGCCACGCAACTGAGCAATCTGAATGTCGCTGAAGCCGTGCTCTTTGGCCAGTTTGATTTCATCGGTGTCGAGTTGCGCAGCGTTTGAAACCGTGTCAGCTACTTCATTGATCAAGATCATCTGGTCTATGAACCATGGGTCAATTTTGGTCGACTCGAACACTTCGGCATTTGTTGCCCCGGCCCGCAGAGCCTGTTGAACGGCAACTATTCGGCCATCGGTAGGAATCTTTATCTCTTCCAGAAGCGCTTTCTTGTCGCCCGGCTGTCCAGTCCAGTGGAATGAAGAGCCGCGACGTTCAAGACTTCTCAGTGCCTTTTGCAGTGCCTGGGTGTAGTTACGTCCGAGCGCCATGGCCTCGCCAACCGACTTCATGGTGGTGGTCAGGGTCGGGTCAGCGGCCGGAAACTTTTCGAAGGCGAATCTCGGAACTTTGACAACTACGTAGTCGAGAGTTGGCTCGAAGCTCGCCGGTGTTACCTTCGTGATGTCGTTTGGTATTTCGTCAAGCGTGTATCCGATAGCAAGTTTTGCGGCGATCTTTGCAATCGGGAATCCGGTGGCTTTTGAAGCTAGAGCCGATGATCGAGAAACACGAGGATTCATTTCGATGACGATTACTCGCCCGTCGACAGGATCAACGGCAAATTGAATGTTGCATCCTCCGGTATCGACACCAACATCACGGATGATTTGAATGCCGATGTCTCGGAGATTCTGATACTCCCTATCGGTAAGAGTGAGAGCCGGAGCCACCGTGATTGAGTCTCCGGTGTGGACGCCAACCGGGTCAACGTTCTCGATTGTGCAGACAACAACACAGTTGTCGTTCTTGTCCCGCATTAACTCAAGTTCGTACTCCTTCCATCCGAGAATTGATTCTTCAAGAAGTACCTCTGAGGTCGGACTAGCCTGCAGACCCGCAGTGGCGATTCTGATTAGATCTTTCTCGTTGTATGCAAAACCCGAGCCGAGCCCGCCCATTGTGAAAGAAGGTCTGACCACGAGCGGGTATCCTAGAACCTCTGCGCCTGCCAGCACCTCTTCGATGTTCTTAGTAATGACCGACTTGGCAACATCCGCTCCAGCGTCTAGAACGAGCTGCTTGAAAATCTGCCTGTCTTCACCCTTTTTGATTGCCTCAATTTTGGCTCCGATGAGTTCCACGCCGTACTTCTCGAGTATTCCCAATTCATCAAGCGCCATGGCGGCGTTCAGTGCGGTTTGACCGCCAAGGGTAGGCAAAATCGCGTCTGGACGCTCTTTGATAATGATCGACTCGATCACCTCGGGAGTGATTGGTTCGATGTAGGTTGCGTCTGCAAAGTCTGGGTCGGTCATAATCGTGGCCGGATTGGAGTTGATAAGGATTACCCTGATGCCCTCTTCTTGCAGAACTCTGCAGGCCTGAGTGCCTGAGTAGTCAAATTCGCAGGCCTGACCAATCACGATCGGGCCCGAGCCGATGACTAGAACACTCTTAATGTCGCTGCGCTTTGGCATTACTTGGCCTTCTTGTTGGTGTTGATGAGGTCGACGAGTCTGTCAAATAGATAGTTGCTATCGTGTGGACCAGCAGCTGCTTCGGGGTGGTACTGAACCGAGAAGGCCGGTATCTCTAAGCATTCAAGTCCTTCGACACAATCGTCATTAAGCGAAACGTGAGACACGCGAACCGCTCCGTAACCATTTGCGCTTACAAGGCCATCGAGACCGTCTGTCTTGACTGCGAATCCGTGATTGTGGGCGGTGACTTCTACTTTTCCGGTCGTGCGATCCATAACCGGCTGATTGATGCCCCGGTGACCGAACGGCAACTTATAGGTATCAAATCCGAGCGCGCGCCCGAGCAACTGATTGCCGAAGCAGATTCCAAAGAACGGTACTCTCTTGTCGAGAACTTCTCGCAAGACTCTAACCTGGCTTTCAGCAGCCTCAGGGTCGCCGGGTCCGTTCGAGTAGAAAACGGCATCGGGATTGTTTGCGAGCAATAACTCAGCCGAGACATCCGCTGGAAAAACCTCAACGGTCAAGCTTCTTGCCAACATGTGATCGATTGTTGACCTCTTGATGCCAAGATCAACAATTGCAACAGTTGCGATGCTCTCTTTCGTTGGTCTCTCGATGTAGCTCACGGACGTGCTCACCACACTGCTCAGTGATTGGCCAGCCATCTTCTTAGCGCCACGAACTATGTCGAGCTTCGCAGCCTCGCTAAGCGACGCGTCTTCGCCGCTGAAGATTCCGGCGCGCATAGCCCCGGAGCTTCGAAGGTGGCGGGTAAGCGCCCTCGTATCAATACCGCTAATGCCGACGATTGAGTACTTTAGAAGTTCCTCATCTAGCGAACTCTCGGCCCTGAAATTGCTCACCATTCTTGACGGGTCGCGAACCACGTAACCCGCTACCCAGATTTGATCTGATTCTTCGTCTTGGCTGTTGACACCGGTGTTGCCGATGTGGGGCGCAGTTTGAACCACAATTTGACCAGCATAAGAAGGATCGGTCAGCGTCTCTTGGTATCCGGTCATTCCGGTGGCGAAAACCAACTCACCCAGCGTCGTACCTTCTTTTCCGTATGACGAGCCCTCAAAAACCCGACCGTCTTCGAGAATCAAAATCGCTGAACTCATGAAATTGCATCCTTGCTCTTGAATTGGCTTAGGTATTCGAAAAACTGTTCACTGTCATCGTCGGAATTCAGTCGGAAATTCGATTCCACGTGAGTAGCGCCGAGCATCCAGCTCACAGAAACCATGCCATTCGTTTCAACGGCTCGATCTATGGTCACGTTCGATCGGGTCACATTAACAATTAGAGACTGAGGAATTGAGAAAGATTGCTCCCCTGTTCTTAGTACTTGAATTCCGTCAGATAACACTCGAATTTCTGCCCTGCCGCGGTGCATGAGACCATGGCTCATGACTCGTTGAAGCGTGTTGCCCGAGAGAACAGTGGAAACGTATTGACCGAAAGCAACTGCAAGGAGGTTTCCGTTCAAAGCCGTCTCGGCAGTAAGGCTGCCAAGGTCAGATTGTTTAGCTATTCGCCTTCGAACCGTTCGCAGAACTAGAGTCACAAGAGCGACCAGAATCAAAAGTGCTATTAATGCGACAATCTCACGCTGGCTCAAGCTGACGTCTTTTCGACTATCGACGAGTCTCTAACCGTGAATCTGCCTCGGTAAATCGTGTGAACAACAGAGCCAGGCAGTTCTAAGCCCGCGTATGGATTATTCAAGCTTTTACTAGCGGTGGCTGAGCTAATCGTCCTGATTGCGCTGGGGTCGATCAGGGTTAGGTTCGCTGGGTTGCCAACTTCGATTGTCAGTCCTTGCCCCTCATCACCGGCTATCGCCGCCGGTGCGTGGGAAAGCACCTCTGCCATTCGCTGCCAACTAGAGCGTTTCGATTCAATCAGAACTAACTGGGCAACCGAGGCGGCCGTTTCAAGCCCGACCATGCCAAATGCGGCTGCTGCCCATTCACAGTCCTTCGCTTCCGAAGGATGCGGAGCATGATCTGTGGCGATTATGTCAATCGTTCCGTCGATAAGCGCCTCGCGCAGAGCCATAACATCGCTCTCTGTTCGCAGTGGTGGGTTCACCTTGAATATCGGGTTGTAATCCTTTGCTAATTGCTCGGTTAGCAAAAGGTGATGCGGTGTCACTTCGGCTGTTACCGAGATGCCGCGCGCTTTGGCCCAGCGAATAATCTCGACAGATCCGGCCGTTGAAAGGTGACAGATGTGCAAGCGCCCACTGGTGTGCTCTGCTAGCAGAACGTCTCTTGCGATTATCGTCTCTTCCGCCATTGCCGGCCATCCTTTGAGCCCAAGCACTGCGCTTAGCTCACCCTCATTCATCTGGGCATTCTCTGTCAAAGTTGGCTCCTGAGCGTGCTGCGCAATTACACCGCCGAAAGACTTTGTATATTCGAGAGCTCGTCTCATTAGCAAGGCGTCACTCACACACTTGCCGTCGTCGCTGAAAACCTTCACCTTGGCCGTTGACTGGTTCATCAGGTTGAAATCTGCTAGCGCTTTACCCTCAAGACCCCTGGTGACCGCTCCGATTGGAAATACTTCAACGTATCCGGCGCGATCGCCAAGATTTCTGATCATCTCGACTACGGCCGCGTTGTCGGCAACCGGGCTCGTGTTAGCCATGGCATGAACCGCCGTAAAACCGCCTAGTGCTGCCGATTGTGTGCCGGTGAGCACTGTCTCGCTTGCCTCAAAACCAGGTTCTCTCAAATGCGTGTGCATGTCGACGAAGCCAGGCAAAAGTTGAAGACCTTTGCAGTCAATCACATCCTCGGCGTTTAGACCCGATGCTATTTCTCGGATTACTCCATCATCAACAAGCACATCCTGGATTGTGCCGTCTGGAACTGTAGCGCCCTGCAAAACAAATCTAGACATCGATAGACCTTTCTCCTGAAATCAAGCTGTAAAGCACGGCCATTCGCACCGAAATACCATTTGCTACCTGTTGCTTAATTGTCGACTGTTCACTGTCAGCGGCCTCACTACAAATCTCTAGCCCGCGATTCATCGGCCCCGGATGCATAACGAGAGTCTTGTGGTTCATTCGAGCGAATCGAGCTTGAGTGAGTCCCCAATTCTTCGAATACTCGATCTCGCTTGCAAAGAATGAACCACTCATTCGCTCTGATTGAACGCGCAGCATCATCACGGCGTCTGGATTCTTAGTTAGAGCCGCGTCAAGGTCGTAGCTGGTTTCGACACCAAGCGATGAAGCGTTTGGCATAAGTGTTGGTGGCGCCACGAGCGTGACTCTAGCTCCAAGCGTTTTGAGTAGGTGCACGTTAGATCGAGCTACCCTCGAGTGCAGTATGTCTCCCACGATTACGACGGTGACACCGTCAAGGTCGCGTGAGCTGGTGTTCGAGGTGCCGTGCAGCCTTTGTCGAAGGGTCATCGCATCCAAGAGCGCTTGCGTTGGGTGCTCGTGAGTTCCGTCCCCAGCATTCACTACGGGCACGTCAATCCATCCGCTGTTGGCCAGAGTTTGGGCTGCACCAGAGGCGTGATGCCTGATAACGAATGCGTCAACTCCGCCCGCGGCCAGGGTCATCGCAGTGTCTTTTAGGCTCTCACCTTTGGATACGCTTGAGCCCTTTGCCGAGAAGTTGATTAGATCGGCCGAGAGTCTCTTGGCAGCTAGCTCGAATGACGTCTTGGTGCGAGTCGAATCTTCATAGAAGAGATTCACTACGGTCTTACCGCGAAGGGTCGGCAACTTCTTCAGCTCTCGCTCGTTCACCAGAGCCATTTGGTCTGAGAGGTCAAGCAGACTAATTGCTTCGTCTCTAGTCAAATCAGAAGTGCTCAGCATGTGTCTCACTGCTCAATCACCACCGACTCGCTTCCGTCGACATCCGAGAGTAAAACCCGCACTCTCTCGTCTCTCGAGGTAGGCAGATTTTTTCCGACGAAGTCGGCACGAATCGGAAGCTGTCGGTGACCACGATCTACCAGCACAGCCAAGCGAACGGCTCTAGGTCGACCGATAGCGTTGAGAGCATCTAAAGCGGCTCGAACTGTTCTGCCGGTGAACAGCACATCGTCAACAAGCACGACCACCTTGTCATCGATACCACCGCTGGGAATTGTTGTCGGAGTTATCTCGCGTGCCGGTTGTCTTGAAAGATCGTCGCGATGCATGGTGATGTCGATACGACCTAAGAAGTCCGCGGGCATTGCCGCGCCGTTTCTGCGAATGATTTCGGCGATTCGTTCTGCTAGAACAACGCCTCTAGTTGGGATGCCGAGAATTACTAAGTCTTCGGTTCCGTGGTTTGATTCGAGAATCTCGTGCGCAATGCGCGTTATCGCGCGACCTATGTCGTCGCTGTTCAAGACGGTGCGTGCAGACACGCCCACCTCCTTCTGCGCCTCACAGGGCGCCGTTAAAGGATGATGCTTTGTAAATAATAGGCTACTTTGCCGTCTTTGTCGAAACTATCTTAGAAAGCAGTCCGTTTACAAACCCAGCCGAGTCGTCCGTTGACAACTCCTTCGCAAGCTCGACCGCCTCGTTAACGGCCACTGCGTCTGGAACCTCATCGTTAAATAGAATCTCCCAGCAACCGAGCCGCAAAATCGCTCGATCCAGTGTGGGCATCCGGGCAATCGTCCAGCCCTGGGCATAAGTCTCGAGAAGGTCATCAATGTCAGCGCCATTCTGGGTTACCCCAGCCACGCAGGCTCTGGCGTAGTCGAAGATGGCCTTCTGGTCGTCGCGTTCATCGCTAAGGCGCTCTGTCTCGTCAAGCAGGTCCACGGCGCTAAGTTCACGCAAATCGGCGGCGAATAGGGCGTCAATGGCCCGTTTTCTTGCCTTGGTTCTAGCGCTCACCGATTAGTCGTTTACGCGGCCGAGGTAGTCGCCGGTGCGAGTGTCGACCTTAACCTTGGTTCCCTGCTCAACGAAGAGCGGAACCTGAATCTCGAGACCAGTCTCTAGTGTCGCCGGCTTGGTTCCCCCGGTCGAGCGATCACCCTGCAGTCCTGGTTCGGTGTAAGTGATTTCTAGTATTACGGATGCCGGCAACTCAACATATATCGGATTACCTTCGTGAAGAGCCACCACGGCGGCCTGGTTCTCCAGAAGGTAACCGGCAGTCTCTCCAACGGTTGCCTCGCCGACTGTGAACTGCTCGTAGTTGTCAACATCCATAAAGACGAATCCACTGCCGTCGTTGTATAGATAAGTCATGTTGCGCTTATCGACGTTCGCGGTCTCAACCTTGACGCCGGCGTTAAAGGTCTTGTCGACCACCTTGCCGCTGAGAACGTTCTTGAGCTTCGACCGCACGAATGCTGGGCCCTTGCCAGGCTTTACGTGCTGAAAGTCAATTACGGCCCAGAGTTGGTTCTCAATGTTGAGAACCATGCCGTTCTTGAGGTCGTTTGAGGTTGCCATTGTGATTCTCGTCTCTTGCTAAAAATTTGTGAATAAGCCTTGGCAATTCTATGGCAACCGCTCCCATAGCGCACTTAGATGGCTTCTCGAAAGGCTAAATGCTCCGCTACTTGGCGAGTTGGCTTAGTGCCAGCAGGTAGGAGTCAAACCCGAAACCGGCGATGACACCGGTTGAAACTCCAGAGATCACACTGGTGTGTCTGAACTCTTCACGGCTGTGTGGGTTGCTCAAATGAACCTCGATGAGACGTTGCCCCGATTTTGTGATCATCGCGCAAGCATCTCGTAGGGCATATGAGTAGTGGGTGAAGGCTGCAGGATTTATAACCACGTCGAGCTTGGCCTCGAAGGCCTCGTGCAACCAGCTGATTAGCTCAGACTCAGAGTCGGTTTGGCGAACGTCCGCTTCGATTCCGAGCTGACCGGCGCGCTCAGTGATGCTTGTGACAAGATCTGCCCAATTGGCTGAGCCGTAAACTTCTGGCTCACGCGCGCCCAGTTTCGAGAGGTTGGGTCCGTTGAGCACCATGACTTTTTGCATATTCATAAACTAGCCGACTACTCAGCGATTTCTTGAAATGCAGAGAACAGCATTTCACTCGTCGGAGCTTGCATTATGGTTGGCTTGCCGATTCCGTCTAGAACTACGAAGCGCAGCACCCCAGATCTTGACTTCTTGTCTCGTTGCATCACATCAAGCAGTTTCTGAAACTCCCGCCCCGGATACGTCGTAGGAAGACCTATCAAGCCGAAGATTCGGCGATGTCTCTCGACGGCGGCATCGTCGAGCCGACCGGCGAGTCTGGCTAGTTCAGCGACAAACATCATTCCGACTGCAATCGCTGCACCGTGTCGCCATTGATAGCGTTCGTTATGCTCGATTGCGTGCCCGAGGGTGTGACCATAGTTCAAGATTTCGCGCAACCCAGATTCCCTAAAGTCGCTGCTGACAACCTTTGCTTTGATCGCGATACTGCGCTCCACTAGCTCCGCAAAAACTGGGCCTGTGGTGTCTGTGGCGACATCAACATCTTGTTCGATCAGATCGAGAATCTTTGAATCAGAGATAAAGCCGCACTTAGCAATCTCACCGAAACCTGCAAGCACTTCGTTGCGTGGCAGCGTCGCGAGGGTGTCGAGATCGACGAGAACAGCTCTCGGTGAGTGAAAGACTCCGACAAGGTTCTTTCCTTCGGCCGTATTCACGGCCGTCTTGCCGCCGACAGCAGCATCTACCATCGCTAAAACCGTGGTGGGAATGTGCACAACGTCAACTCCCCTAAGCCAAGTTGCTGCAACAAAACCGGCGAGGTCTGTTGTCGATCCACCACCGAATCCAACTATTGCGTCGGTGCGAGTGAAGTCGGCTTGCCCCAGAACTTGCCAACAGAAAGCGGCAACTTCAATTCGTTTTGCTTCTTCGGTGTCTGGTACACCAGCGAGGATAGCCTCGAATCCTGCCGAAAGCAGTTTCTCACGCACCGCCTCTGCACTTTGAGTTAAGGCAACCGGGTGAACAATCAGAATCTTTTTCGTCTTTTCACTGAAGCATGATGAGACGTCGTCGAGCATCGAACGACCAATGAGAACTTCATAGGGCTTATCGCCCCCGACTGCTATTCGTTTAATCGGAGTCATTTACTGATCGCTGCCAAAATCTCTTCGACCGTGGCCTTGATCGGTGTCCCTGAGCAATCGATAGTCAGATCGGCTACTGATTCATACAGCGGCTTTCTCTCATCGTAGATACGCTTCCAGTCGACCAAACCATTCTCGATTAGCGGTCGCTTGCCCTGACTCAATCGTTTAGCCATGTGCGTTCCATCGGTCTTCAGATAAACAACTGTTGTGGCCTTTAGAACTGACCGGTTCGCTTCGCAGAGCACGACGCCACCACCCGTGGAAACAACTCCGGGATCGCGAATGGCCTCATCAACTATCGAGCGCTCGAGCTTTCGAAACTCCGCTTCGCCGGACACCCTAAAGAAATCGGCGATAGAACCGTGACGGCTCGTGAAAATATGGTCTGTGTCGCGAAAGTCGATCTGCAAAGCCGAAGCCAACTTTCTGCCGACAGTGGTTTTGCCAACACCCATAGGTCCCACCAAAACTATTGTTCTAGTTTCCATTTAGAAAACCGGTTGACTGCGAGCGCAGTTCGGCAGGGATGCTGTCTAGGTATCCGAGCATGTTGCGCTTGGTTTCGGCGACTGAATCGCCACCGAACTTTTCCAATACCGAATTGGCAAGTACTAGCGCTACCATCGCCTCTGCAACAACACCTGCTGCTGGCACCGCGCAAACATCAGATCGCTGGTGCTGCGCCTTGGCAGCTTCGCCGGTTGCGACATCGATCGTTTTCAAAGACTTTGGAACCGTACTAATTGGCTTCATGGCAACTCGAACTCGGATAACTTCACCGTTCGACATGCCGCCCTCTATGCCGCCTGCTCTGTCAGTTAATCTGCGAGCCACGCCATCTTCACGCACAATTTCGTCGTGCGCAGCCGAGCCGCGGCGCTTAGCCGTTTCGAAACCATCACCGAATTCGACGCCCTTAATTGCTTGAATACCCATCAGCGCGCCAGCGAGCTGCGAGTCAAGACGTCTATCCCAGTGAACGAAAGAACCAAGCCCCGGGGGTGCGCCGTAAACCAGGGTCTCGGTTACTCCACCAAGTGTGTCTGCGTCTTTGTGACATTCGTCGATGGCTTCGACCATTCTTGAGGAATCGCCTCTGTCAAAGCAACGAACCGGGTCTTCGTCAAGCAACTCGAGATCTCGCGGTGTCGGTAAGACCGAATCGGCCGAGGCAGACACCTGACCAATTGCTACGGTGTGGGTAACAAGTTCTATTCCCAGTTGACTCAAAAAGCTCGCTGCTACAGAACCCAGTGCAACTCTCGCAGCGGTCTCGCGGGCACTAGCTCGCTCGAGGACGGGTCGGCTGTCGAGATAGCCGTACTTCTGCATGCCAGTGAAATCGGCGTGTCCAGGTCTAGGTCTTGTCAGCGGCTCGGCACGGGCACCTTCGAGGGGTTCGGTGATTGGGTCGGCAGACATGATTTCTTGCCACTTGGGCCACTCGGTGTTCTCGATGCATATGGCAACCGGGCCACCCATTGTCAGGCCATGTCGAACACCGCCGCTGAACGAGACATTGTCTTGCTCAAACTTCATTCGAGCACCGCGCCCGTATCCGAGTCGCCGTCTCGCTAGGGCAGATTGCACCATAACGATGCTGGCGGGAATTCCGGCCGGAAGGCCCTCAAGAATGGCAACCAACTCGGGCCCATGAGATTCACCAGCGGTTAACCAACGCAACATTTCTCAAGTCTGCCACAAGCAAGTGGCGAGGTCTAGATAAGACCGAGTGAATCCCGTATTGCTAGCTCGACGGCCCGCTCGTTAGGGAGTTCCTGCCCGCTCTCGCCCGAGGTAAAAATCCTGATCTGGGCTATGGCTTGGAATATAAGCATCTCGATGCCGCTGACGACCTGTAACGAATTTGACTGCCACGCCGATGCGAATTTGCTCGGCCACGGGTGGTAGGCGACATCGAGCAACACTCCCCTGGGTTTCGCGGCAAATCGCCGGCCTATCCGAGTCGCAAACTTGTCTAGAGCTGAGCTTGGAAGGGTCGATATGACAATGTCGGCACGACTGACCTTGAACGCAAAGAGCCTGAAGGTTTTCAATTTAATTTTGAAACCGGCATTCGTGGCCCTCAGCATTACTTCTTTTGCTGCTTGGTGATTTCTGGCAATGAGGGAGATTTCGGATGCGGGATTAGCTAGGTGCACGGCAAAAACAGCCGACAACGCAGTAGCGCCTGATCCGATTATGGTTACCGCCAGTCGCGCCTGACTCAGTGGACCCTCGAGAGCTTTCTGAATGCCATAGACGTCAGTGTTGAAGCCACGCCAGCCGTCTTCGAGTTTCAGCAAAGTATTAGTGATCCCCGTCGACTCGGCAACTTCGTCGAGACTCTTAGCCAATCGGGTCGCTTCAAGTTTCAAAGGCATTGTGACGCTCAGACCCTGCCAGTTATCGTCAACTGTCTCGACAAATTGCCTCAATCGGCCCTCGGTTAGCTCGACGGCAGAGTAATTCCAGTCAAGACCAAGCACGCGGTATGCAGATTGGTGAATAATCGGTGACTTTGAATGTTCAATCGGGCTTCCAACCACAGCAAACTGTTTAGTCATAGCCGGGGTTCTCACGCATCCAAGCGAGCCACTGACGAACTGCCTTTTGGTGATCGGCATAGGTCTCGCTAAACACCGTCTCGCCGGTCTTCAGATTTACCGTGCAGAAAAACAGCCAATCGCCCTGAGCGGGGTTGAGCGCTGCATCGATAGCAATCGAACCGGGCGCTCCTATCGGCCCGATTGGCAATCCGAGGTACCTGTAAGTGTTGTAGCGGTTTGCATCCGCACGCTCGGCAGCCGAAGTCGAAACGGTTGACCCGCCTACACCGTAGCTAACCGTTGCGTCGGACTGAAGCAGCATGCCCTGATCAATTCTGTTTTGAAACACCCGAGCAGCCTTGTAGAAGTCGGCTTGCAAGCGAGCTTCCTTCTGCACGAGGGCTGCCATCGTCAAAACTCGGTGCCAGTCTTCTGGCGCAACTTCGTAGCGAATCAATTCCTGTTTGGTTCTCTCAACCATTATGCGAAGCACTTCAGAGGCTGTGAGACTCGGATCAAAGTCGTATGTGGCTGGAAAAAGCCAGCCCTCGGCGCTAATCTCAGAGGCCGGAATGCCGATGTCTGTTAGGTCTTTGCTAGCACTGGTTAGATCGCTAACCGGTATCGAAGTAGCTTTAGCGAGAGCACTGAGCACCTGGCTTATTCGAAGCCCCTCACGGATTGTCACCTTGTTGGAAATTCGATTATTGGGGTCGGCAAGTGCGTCTAGCGCTGCCGGCGAACTCATCTGCAATTTCAGAGTGTAACTGCCAGGGTAAAAAACGACGTCTCTAGAAACTATTAGCTGGTAAACAACGCGATAGGTTTTCACCACATCAAGGTCCACGAGTTCCTGAGCCACAATCGCGCCATCGTCACCCGCTTTAATCTCGAGCACAACAGAACCGCTGCCTCCGCCGGAATAGTCTGCTCCGCTCAGGGCATCAAAGGCGTTGCGAATGGCTCCACGATTGCTGTAAAAAGAAATTGCGGCGAGCAGTGCAACGACAGCTAGCACAGCAACTAAACGTCGCCTAGCGAATTTAGACATCATTGCCAAAATCCATCACCCTAATGCCTGCTGCGAGACCAGTCGCTTTCTCGTGTTCAAGCGCTATGTCAAGTATGACGGCAGCCGCAGCAGAATCTATGAACGCACGCTGACTAATCGAATTCTTTCCTGCGGCTCGCAGCGATTCACTCGCAAGGGTTGTGGTGAAGCGCTCATCTACCATGCGAACATCGATTGACAAGCGGCCTTGAAGCTCTTTGGCGAACGCCAAGCAGTCGTTAGTTGACTCGGTCAAATTGGATTGAAGATTCAAAGGCAGCCCAACGTATACCTCTATGGCTTCGTGCAATTGAATGAGATCAATCGCGGTCGAGATTGAACTAGTTTGATCGCGCCTTATGAACGGCTGCGGGGTCGCAACGATAGCGTGAAAGTCACTCATCGCAACGCCGATGCGGGCTTTGCCAACATCAAGAGCTATTCGACGGCCTGAGCGCACGGTTACTCGCTGAGTGAGTTCTTAATTGCGGCTTCAGCTAGTTCAATTTTTGTGATGTCCTGGCCGCCACCCTGTGCAATGTCGGCTTTTCCGCCGCCACCGCCACCGAGGACAGCGCTAGCCAACTTCACTAGGTTTCCGGCGTGAACACCCGATGCCTGTGCAGTTTGGTTAGCGGCGACCACGAGCATCGGCTTCGAATCGACCGAAGCAATAATCACCGCGACAGAAGGCTGCTGTCCCATTTTGTCCCGCAACGCAACCGCTAGATTGCGGATGTCATCTACTGAAGTCACATCTCCAATGAATTTCGAAGCAAAGAGCACGTCACCGATTGTCTGAGCCTCCGCGACAATGCTTGGCACTAGCGTTGCCAATTGAGCTGACTGAAGAGAAGCCAACTTGCGCTGAGCGGCTTTCAACTCTTCTAGCATCGATTGAAACTTGTCTTCAACAGACTCGCGCGGCACCTTAGCCAGGTCAGAGAGTCTAGAAACCATAGCTCGCTCTAGCGAAAGCGATCTGAAAGCTTCTATGCCAACTAGCGCTTCGACACGCCTTGAACCCGAGCCAACTGAAGACTCACCGAGAATCGAGACCAGTCCGATTTGTGAGCTTCTTGAAACGTGTGTTCCACCGCAGAGTTCGCGTGACCAAGGACCACCTATTTGAACCACACGAACGCTCTCGTCGTAGGTTTCACCAAACAGGGCGATAGCACCAAATTGCCTCGCCTCTTCGATCGTCATGAACTGGGCACTTACCGCTAGGTTGTGGCGAATGGCCTGGTTTGAAATCTCTTCGATTTCTGATTTTGTCTCGTTGCTCAGCGATTGCGCCCAAGAGAAATCGAGTCGCATGTATCCGGGCTTATTGTATGAGCCAGACTGAAGGGCCTCTGGGCCTAACACTTGGCGCAATGCGGCGTGCACGATGTGAGTGGCCGAGTGGGCTTGAGCAGCGCCAAGGCGCCAATCTGCGTCAACCCGGGTTTCGGCGGCTTGACCGACGTGAATTTCACCCTTGCGAACCAAAACCTTGTGACTAACAAGACCCTTCACCGGCTTTTGCACGTCGAGGACTTCTAATTCGAATCCGTCACCAGCGATTACCCCGGCGTCCGAATCCTGGCCACCTGATTCAGCGTAGAAAGATGTTTGATCGAGAATTACCTCGACTACATCTCCGGCCCTTGAAGACTTACTATCCTGACCATCAGCGATTATTCCGAGAATCTTTGAACTTGTTTCAAGCTCCTCGTAGCCGGTGAACTTAGTTGTTCCCATTTGGCGAAAAGCAGCGTAGACGGTCAGGTCAGTGCCGCCTGACTTCTTTTCTCTAGCATCGGCCTTGGCGCGATCGCGTTGCTCTTCCATAAGGCTCTTGAAACCATCGCGATCTACAGAAAGACCGGCGTCTTCGGCAACTTCAAGGGTCAGATCGATTGGAAATCCATATGTGTCGTGCAGAAGAAAAGCTGTCTCGCCAGAGATCTTTCCGCTCTTGTTGAGCCGTGAACTAGCAACAGCTTCATCTAGAACGACAGTTCCAGCGACAAGGGTGCGCAGGAACGCTTCCTCTTCTGCGAGTGCGACGCGAAGAATACGATCGAATTCACGATCCAATTCTGGGTAAGCATCTCGCATGGCGTCTTTGGATGCCGTGAATAGCTGAGCAAACGTATTGCTTTCAACACCGAGAAGTCTCATGGCACGAACAGTTCGACGCATGAGTCGGCGCAGCACATAACCTCTGCCATCGTTGGCTGGAGTAACGCCATCGCAGATGAGCATTAGAGCACTTCGAACGTGATCTGCAACCACGCGAAGTCGAACATCATCCTCGACAGATGCCCCGTAAGCCTTTTTGCTTAGCGACGCCGCTAAGTCGAGAACCGGGCGTACCTGATCAATTTCGTATAGGTTCTCCACACCCTGCATCAAAAACGCAACGCGCTCGAGACCCATGCCTGTATCAATGTTTTTCTTTGGAAGTTCGCCTAGGACCTCAAAGTTGTCGCCGCCAAGAGATGCTCCACGTTCGTACTGCATGAAAACGAGGTTCCAGATTTCAATGTAACGATCTTCGTCTGCCTCGGGTCCACCTTCGCGCCCGTATGCTGGCCCGCGGTCGTAGTAGATCTCAGAACAGGGTCCTGCTGGCCCTGGCTGACCAGTCGACCAGTAGTTGTCCTTCATTCCTCTGCGTTGAATTCGCTCGATTGGAATGTCTGCTATCTCTCGCCAAAGAGCGATGCTTTCGTCGTCGTCTTGAAATACGGTGACCCAGAGCAGTTGCGGGTCGAGTTCTAGGCAACCCGATTCACGCGAGCCCGTAAGGAATTCCCAAGCGTAGGCAATCGCCTCTGGCTTGAAGTAGTCACCGAATGAGAAGTTTCCATTCATTTGAAAGAAAGTGCCGTGACGAGTGGTTTTGCCAACTTCTTCGATGTCTAGAGTTCGAACGCACTTCTGCACGCTGGTGGCTCTTTGGTAAGGCGCTGGCACTAAGCCCGACATGTAGGGAATGAATGGCACCATGCCTGCAACAGTGAATAGTAGCGTCGGATCTTCGCTAATTAGCGAAGCACTCGGAACCACTGTGTGCTGCTTCTTTTCGAAGAAGCTGAGCCAGCGCCGGGCGATTTCGGCGGTCTGCATTACTTCGCTGAGGGCTTGGCGACGGTCTTTTTGACCGCCGGTTTCTTAGAAACTGGCTTCTTGGCTGCAGGCTTCTTTGATGCGGTTTTTGCCGCAGGTGCCTTCTTGGTAGCAACTTTTGCAGTGCCAGATGTACGCTTCAGTTCGCTCTCGCGCTCCCTAAAGCCTGTTGTAAAAGATTCGCCGATTGCACGAGCGCGCTTGGCGGCATCTTCGAAAGCTGCCTTAGCTTCTGGGTTTTCGCGCAACTGCTTTGCTACCGCGAGTCCCGCGGCGATTCCCGTTGTGAACCAGAACAATTTCTTCATGATTACTTCTTCTTTCCCATGAGCGCTGATCTCAAGGTTTTGGTAAGGCCGGCAAGTTTCAAAAGCGGCGCTCCAACAGAGGCACTGAAAACAGCAACCAGCGAGTTGATGTTGGTTGTTACGTCAACAACGTTCTCGGTGATGACATCGATCTTTGCAAGAGCTTTATTGGTTTCAGTAACTGTAGTGGTGACCTCGGTGAGCAGTGGAGTGACGGTCTCGTTCAATCCGCGAACTGATTCGCGAGTCTCATCGATCAAGCCACCCAATTTAATCAGGGGAACGCCGGTGAATATCACAAGAAGCACGAATGCTCCAGCTGCGATAATTGCCGCGATGTCTCCGCCACTCATCCGAGAATCTACCGAATCTGCTATCGAGCCGCGTAGTACTCGACGACTAGCTGAACTTCACAGGTAACCGGAACCTCGGCACGCTTTGGGCGGCGAATAAGGGTGACCTGTAGCTTGTCTAGCTGAACGTCGATGTAACCAGGAACCGGTGGAAGAACATCAACGTGTCCGCCTGCTGCAGCGACCTGAAACGGCTCGGTCAATTCACTCTTTGGGTGAACGTGAACCATTTGGCCAGGCTTTACGCGGAAAGATGGACGGTCCACACGCTCGCCATTTACCAAGATGTGGCGGTGCACAACCATCTGGCGTGACTGCGCAATTGTGCGAGCAATACCTGCGCGCAGAAGAACGGCGTCGAGGCGCATTTCGAGGAGCTCAACCAGATTCTCACCGGTTAGGCCTTCGGCACGCTTGGCCTCTTGAAAAGTCTTGCGAAGCTGAGCTTCGCGAATGCCGTACTGAGCGCGTAGGCGCTGCTTCTCGCGAAGACGAACGGCAAAGTCGCTGTCCTGCTTCTTCTTGGTGCGGCCGTGCTCACCAGGAGCGTATGGACGCTTTTCGAGATACTTTGCGGCTTTTGGGGTTAGTGCGATACCTAGTGCGCGCGACAAGCGAGTCTTGCTGCGAGTACGTGTTGTTTTTGACACGTGATCCTTTCAGTGAGCCGGAGCTCAATAGCGTTTAGTTTGTTCACAAAAGCGGATCGAGAGGTCGAACCTTTTGCCACGGATTCGTCTGGCTATTAGACAAATCGCACCGTGCAAGCAATTC
>JAIOXI010000001.1:0-114325 GCA_021741685.1 Rhodoluna sp. | reverse complement strand
AGGGACTGATTAGTGTGGTGAGCCTCTAATGTCTGATCAGTTCTCTTCGAGTTTTCGCGGTGCCCTCGACCTTTCGTCGCTTCGACAGCCACCAAACAAAGCCACGGATATGCCGAGCGCCGAAGCCGCCGCGCCAACTGTCGTGAAGGTCGCCTCGCTGGTCTCAGAACTGACCGAGGTGAATCTTCGTCACTATCTAGAACTATCGAGCAAGTTGGTTGTTCTCGTCGATTTCTTTTCAACAGCAGACGAGACAAGCGTTGACTTAAGCCAGAAACTCGAATCGATTGTGCCAAGTTTTGGCGGCAAAGTTATTCTGTGCCGGTTAGAGATTGAGAAGCAGCAGCGAGTTGTCGAAGCCTTTGCTGTAAATCAGCCGGCGACCCTTTTGGCAATGATGGCTGGTCAGCCGGTGCCACTTTTTGCAGGCGATCAAGATCTTGACAAGATTCAGGCCGTCATAGAAAAGCTTTTGCTTGTTGCCGAGAACAATGCCATAACCGGCACCGCGGTTGTTGATGAGAGCGCTGAGCCTGTGCCGACAACTCCGCAACTTCCACCGAAGCACAAGGCTGCCGTCGAACTTTTGAATTCTGGTTCTTATGCCGAGGCAAAGGCTCAGTATCAGCAGATTCTCAATGAGACCCCGAGCGATCCGATTGCAGCTGCCGGAGTTGCTCAGGCAGAACTCTTACTTCGACTAGAAGGTGTCGATGTTGACAAAGTTTTGAACAATCCGCCGCAGAAATTCGATGAGTTGCTAATGGCTTCAGACGCACTGCTCGCGATTGGCGATTATGCCGACGCCTTCGAGGCGCTGCTGGTGAATTTTGCAGAGGCAAGTCAAGATGACAAAAACGTGATGCGTGAACGTCTCTTGCAGTATTTCGAAATTGTCGGCAAGACAACGCCAGATGTGGTTGCGGCTAGAAACCGACTCACCTCAATGCTGTTTTAGTCAGTTTTGGGTTTAAGCCAGATAGCGCCGAGCGGCGGCAGGTTGACCCTGGCCGAATGTGGCTGACCGTGGGTGCCTTCGTGGCTGGCCTTCACCGAACCCAGATTGCCAACACCCGAACCGCCGAATTGTTGGGCATCGGTGTTCAAAATCTCCTGCCACTCACCAGCGAAGGGCAAACCCAAGGCCCAGTCGTAGTGGGGGTGACCGGCGAAGTTGATGGCTACCGCAATCGGGTTGCCCGATTCATCCCAGCGCAAGAAGGTCAACACATTTGACTCTGCGGCACCGCCGTCGATCCAGGTGAAACCGCCCTGTGCGTGGTCTAGCTGCCACATGGCCGGGTTTTCTAGGTAGAGGCGGTTCAGGGTCGAAACCAGCGTCTTGAGGGCCTGGTGGCTTGGCTGCTCGAGAATCCACCACTCGAGACCGTGCTCTTGGTTCCACTCGGATTGCTGCCCGAATTCGCTTCCCATAAACAAGAGTTGCTTGCCCGGATGCGACCACATGTAAGCCAGATAGGCGCGCACGTTTGCCAGCTGCTGCCAACGGTCGCCCGGCATCTTGCTGAGCAATGACCCTTTGCCGTGAACTACTTCATCGTGGCTGATTGGCAAAATGAATTTCTCGTCGTAGGCGTAGAGCATCGAAAAAGTTAGTTCGCCGTGGTGGTGAGCTCTGTATGCCGGGTCTTTTTCGATGTAACGCAGGGTGTCGTTCATCCAGCCCATGTTCCACTTGAAGCCGTAGCCGAGACCTCCACCGTCGGTCGGTGAGCTGACGCCACCCCAACTGGTCGACTCTTCGGCGATCATCATGATTCCGGGGTTGCGGCGATAAGCCGTTGCGTTTGTTTCTTGCATGAACTTGATTGCATCGAGATTCTCGCGACCACCAAATTCGTTTGGCAACCAGTCGTTGCCTTCGCGTGAATAGTCGAGATAGAGCATCGATGCCACCGCATCGACGCGCAGACCGTCGATGTGAAACTCTTCGAACCAATAGAGAGCGTTGGCCACTAAGAAGTTTCTAACTTCTGTTCTACCGAAATCGAAGATGTAGGTTCCCCAGTCGGGATGCTCACCTCGACGCGGATCTGCGTGCTCGTAAAGTGGCTCGCCGTCATAACGGGCTAAGGCCCAGTCGTCTTTCGGAAAGTGCGCGGGCACCCAGTCGAGAATCACACCGATACCTGCATTGTGCAAAGCGTCAATCAAAAACTTGAGATCGTCTGGAGAACCGAAACGCGAGGTCGGCGCGTAGTATCCGGTTACCTGATAACCCCACGAAGGCGCAAACGGGTGTTCTGCCAGCGGCATGAATTCGACGTGGGTGAAGCCGAGCTCAAGAACATAGGGAATGAGTTCTTCTGCGAGCTCTCGGTAGCTGAGGTCTTTTCGCCACGAACCCACGTGCAACTCATAGATCGACATGGGCGACTTGAGAACATCGCGTTTTGCTCGCTGGTCTAACCAAGTGCTGTCGCTCCACTTGTGAAACGACTCGGTTACCACCGATGCCGTTGCCGGGGGAGTCTCGGTGTGACGGGCCATCGGGTCGATTTTGGTAATCCAGCTATTGGATTTGGTCAGAATGTCGTATTTGTATTTGGTGCCGGCGGCCAGCCCCGGAATGAAAATCTCCCACACCCCGCTAGAGCCCATAGCCCGCATCGAATGACCGACGCCGTTCCAATGATTGAAGTCTCCGGCCACTCGAACCGCGAGGGCATTTGGGGCCCAGACGGCAAAGCTGGTTCCGGTGCTGCCGCCGAGGCTACCCTCGATGGTTCTAACCTGCGAACCAAGTGCCTTCCAGAGTTCTTCGTGGCGACCTTCGGCAATCAGGTGCAGGTCGACTTCGCCGACGGTAGGCAGGTAGTGATAAGGGTCGTCGGTTAGCCACTCGGTTACCTTGCCGTTTTCCAAGTAATGCGCAATGATTCTGTAGTCCGGCACCTGCTTGGTTTTGACGAAACCTTGAAATAGACCGTTATCGAGATGCTCTAGTTCGACCTGAATCGAACCTTCAAGTTGGGCGAATACCTTTGTGGCCAGTGGCTTGAGAGTTCGAATTATCCAACCGCCATCGTGAGCGTGAGCGCCCAACACCGAATGCGGTTCGTGCGAAGAGCCCGATGTGACTTTTGCAACAGTCTCTTGATCGAGCTGTGGCAACGTAACGTCTTTCTTGCCGAAGAGCATTTAGTTTCGCTTCGTCACGTAGAGAATGTGGGCGGGTTCTTCTCGCGGATCTAGTCGCACGTAGTTGCTTGCACCCCAGGTGAATTTTTGTTCGGTTAACAAATCTCGCACCTCGAAGGTCTCCGAGTCGATAGAAAGTTTTGCCAGGTCTAGGTGAACCGTAGTTTCGCGAACCGAGTGCGGGTCGACATTGACAACCACGATTACGGTGTCATCTTTGCCGCTCGGGTTGTGTTCGGCCGCAAGGTGCTTGCTGAAAACCAAAATCGAATTGTCGTCGCTCGAGTGAATTTCAATGTTGCGAAGCTGTCTCAGAGCGGGATGTTCGGCACGGGCATCATTCAGTTTCGATATCAGTGGAGCAATCGAGCGACCGTTCTTTTCAGCCGCCTTAAAGTCGCGTGGCTTGTATTCGTACTTCTCGCTGTCGATGTGCTCTTCTGCCCCTGGTCTCGCGACCGATTCAACCAATTCGAAGCCGCTGTACATTCCCCAGCTAGCGCCAGCCATTGCGGCAACAATTGCGCGAATCTTGTGACCTGCTGGGCCACCGAATTGCAGGTATTCGGTGAGAATGTCTGGCGTGCTAACCCAGAGGTTCGGTCTGAAAAAGTCGGCGGTTTCGCGCGACAGTTCGGTCAGGTAGTTCTCGAGTTCTGCCTTGCTGTTTCGCCAGGTGTAGTAGGTGTAACTCTGTTGAAAGCCGATCTTGCCGAGCGTGTGCATCATGGCTGGGCGAGTAAACGCCTCGGCCAAGAAGATGACATCTTCAAATTCGGCGTTCACTTCGGCGATCAGCCACTGCCAGAAATTCACCGGCTTGGTGTGCGGGTTATCGACCCTGAACACCTTGACCCCGAGAGAAATCCAGTGCTTTACGACCCTGAGCACCTCTAGGTAGATTCCATCGCGGTCGTTGTCAAAATTGATTGGAAAGATGTCTTGATATTTCTTCGGCGGGTTTTCGGCGTAGGCAATCGTGCCGTCTGCGCGAGTAGTGAACCACTCTGGGTTTGATTTAACCCACGGATGATCTGGTGAGGCCTGCAGCGCTAGGTCGAGCGCAATCTCGAGCCCTAGGTCTTTGGCCTTTTTCACAAAGTCCTTGAAATCTTTCTCGTTGCCGAGATCTGGGTGTATCGCATCGTGACCGCCGGCCTCGTTGCCAATTGCCCACGGCGAACCGGGGTCGCCGCTGGCTGCGTTTAGCGAGTTGTTAGGCCCCTTGCGAAAGGCTGTGCCAATCGGATGGATTGGTGGCAGGTAAACGATTTGGAAACCCATTTCGGCAACCGCAACCAAACGCTTGGCTGCGGTCTTGAAGTTTCCAGAGGTCCAGGTCTTGGTCTTCGGGTCAAGAACCGCGCCTTCGCTGCGCGGAAAGAACTCGTACCAGGCTGCCGCACCGGCAAACTCACGCTCACACTTGATGGTGTAAACATCGCTGAGAGTTACCAAACTGCGAATTGGGTTCTGTGTCATTTGTTTTAGAACCGCCGGCGCTTCTGCCTCGGCAAGGCGGGCCTTAGCCGATTTCGACTTATCGCTCAGTTTCTCGGCGAGCTCGACCAGCTTCTTTGCTTCTGCTGCGGTGCGCTCTGACTCGGCCGCGGCGTTCGCAAACAAGGCAACTCCCTCTAGCATCATGAGTTCTTCGTCGACACCGATCGCAATCTTTACCGTGGCGCTGTAGTGCCAGGTTTCGAAATCATCGCCAAAGGCTCGAATCTGAAACTTGTAATCACCCTTTTCGGTGAGTTGGGCAACCGCGTGCCACGAGTCCGAACCGGCTGCGCCTTTACGCATGCGGTGCACTGACACCTTGGCGGTGGGTGAGGTGAGAATTAGTTCGACACCGAGAGCATCGTGACCCTCGCGAAAGACCACCGCGCTGAAGGGAATTACTTCGCCGACGAAGGCTTTGGCCGGGTAGTCGCCGCCGTCGACGACCGGCGTTACCGAGGTAATTGGCAGGCGACCGATTAGCGCATCATGCTCGATCGGATTTGATTTGGACTTGCCCACAGGTCAAGGGTAGTCATCAATCGGCTGGGCGACCATTCCGAATTTAGAGAACCTTATAAAGCCTGATGGTCATGGGTGACAGATTCAAAACGTCACCGGGTTTGGCCTTCGAAGTCTTTAGCTCATTCGGGTTCTCGATGGCGCTATCCCAAAGCAATTCGAAGCCCTCCGAATCGATTTCTTCAGACAGCGTGAACTCGATTTCCTCTTCGGTTGCGTGAACCACAAGCAGCAGTTGATTGAAATCACCCGAACCCGCAACACTCTTGCCGAGTTTCGCAAAAGATCGATTTTCGGGGCTCTTCCAGTCGTCTTCGGTCAAAATCTCACCGAATAGGTTGTACCAGCGGGCCAGATCAGACTCGGCTGTGGCCTCTTCGAAGTTGTTGAAGTTCTTGGGCCTCAGCACAGCATTGTCACGGCGAAGTTTGACCAGGTAAGCAACAGTGTCTTCGAAGTCGCTCTGGTGCTCGGTCAATTGCCAGTTGACCCAACTCAAGACGGTGTCTTGGCAGTAGGCGTTGTTGTTGCCGAGTTGAGTCTTTGCCCGTTCGTCACCCGCGGTGATCATCGGTATTCCAGCCGAAAACAGCATCGTCGCCATCAGGTTGCGCATGGCTCGACGGCGCTGGGTCAGAGTCTCGGTGTCAACCTGTTCGCCTTCGCCACCGTGATTGAACGAGTGATTGTTGTTTGTGCCGTCGCGGTTGCTTTCGCCGTTCACCTGATTGTGTTTCACGTTATAGCTCACTAGATCGTGAAGTGTGAAACCATCGTGCGCGGTGATGAAGTTAACCGTGCCGAGCGGCCCGCTCGGGCCATCGACGATATCGCGCGAACCCGAAAGTCGGGTCGCCAGTTCTGCTATTCCGTTTCCGTGATTGTCGCTGTTTCGCGCATCAGCCACATCGCTCAACCAAAATCTGCGAATGCTGTCACGGTAGCGGTCGTTCCACTCGCTGAAGCGATCAGGAAACCCTCCGGTTTGCCAACCGCCGAGGCCGACATCCCAGGGTTCGACAATCATTTTTGATTTGGCAAAATCTGGTTCGCTTACGATTCTCTGCAGCAGCGGGTGGTTTGGGTCGAAGCTATTGTTTTCATCGCGGGCAAGAGTGGTTGCCAGGTCGAATCTGAAACCATCGACCTGCATCTCGTTCGTCCAATAGCGCAAAGAGTCAATGACAAGTTCGACAACTTGTGGGTTAGAGAAGTCGAGCGAGTTGCCGCAGCCGGTGGTGTCGTGATAATTGCCGAGGTCGTCTTGGCGGTAGTAGCTGCTGGCATCTATGCCTCTGTAACTGAATGTGAGTCCACGAGCTCCGCCCTCGGCAGTGTGGTTGTAAACCACGTCGAGCAGAACCTCGATGCCGTTGCGATGCAGTTCACGAATCGCGGTCTTGACCTCGGTGAGTATTGCCTGCGGCCCGGCCTCGATAGCGCTCTGGCTCGCATAGCGGTGGTGCGGGGTAAAGAAGTTGATCGAGTTGTAGCCCCAGTAATTAAAAAGCCCCGTGTTTAGCAGGTGCGACTCCGAGATGATCTGATGTATCGGCAGCAGCTCAACCGAAGTCACGCCGATTTTCTTGAGGTGCGCGATGGTGCTCTCGTGGGCGAGGGCGGCGTATGTGCCACGAATGTCGTCTGGCAGGTCTGTGTTGCCACGGGTCAGGCCTCGGGCATGGGCTTCATAGATGACAACTCGATCGAGCGGAACATCGGGTTTAGTTACCCCCTGCCAGTCGAAGCTGTCATCAACGGCAACGCAGTAATACTCACGAGCCGACTCGCGCTTGATGCCTCGGGCGTATGGGTCAATAAGCAGTAGGTCGCGGTTGAAGGCGTGTCGGGGGCCTTCTGGGCCATCGGCACGGATGGCGTATTTCATGCCGGGCTTGAGCGCGGCAGAGGTGGCCGCCCAGATGTCGTTTTCGCCCCTGATGAGCTCTATCTCGCGGCGAATTTCGCGAGGGTTGTCTTCGTCGAGAATCACGATTGCCAAGTATGTGGCGTTGGCCGAGTAAACCCTGATGGTTCCAAGTTCGTTGGCGAAAGTTACGCCAAGTTTGTTGCTCGGCACTGCGAAAGACATAGGCAAAAGCCTAGGCTAGCCACATGTCTATTTACCTCGATTACGCGGCATCCGAGCCGATTAACCCAGAGGTGCTGGCTACATACGCCGAAGCGATGAAAACGGTAGGCAACCCGAGCGCCACGCACTCGTTCGGGCAGAGCAGTCGAATGATGCTAGAAGACGCTAGAGAACAACTCGCGCTCGCGGTCGGTTGCGATCGCAGCGAGGTAATTTTCACCGCCGGTGGCACCGAGAGCGACAACCTCGCCATCAAGGGCCTGTTTTGGCAAAAGCGTGCCGAGAACCCAGCACGAAACGTCATTGTCTCGGCCTATGTTGAACACCATGCCGTGATTGACCCAATCGAATGGCTCGCAGCGCACGAGGGTGCAGAGGTCGCATGGATTCCGGTGAGCGACGAAGGCGTTCTCGATTTACTCTGGCTGGATAACTTCTTGGCCGCTCGCGGCGCAGAAGTTGCACTCATCTCTGTGATGTGGGCAAACAATGAGATTGGTGTAATCAACGACATTAAGGCGGTGGCCGCGCTCGCGGCCAAGCACGACATTGCGGTTCACAGCGATGCCATCGCCGGCTTTGGTCACGTGCCAATCAACTTCAAGGCTTCTGGTCTTTCGGCCATGAGCATTTCTGCGCACAAGGTTGCTGGCCCGGTCGGAGTCGGAGCGTTGATTCTTGCCCGTGCCTCAAAACTAACCCCGCTCACTCACGGTGGTGGCCAAGAGCGCTCGATGAGAAGTGGCACCATGAACGCTGCCGGGGCAAAGGCCTTTGCGCACGCCGCAACCCTTGCCGTTGCAAACATGCAGCGACACAACGCACACACCCAAGCTCTGGTTGAGAAATTGCGTGCCGGAGTCGAGGGCGCAATCACCGGCGCACGCTTTAGTCGTGGCTCAGCAGTGGCAATGACTCACAACGCTCACTTCACCTTCGAGGGGCTCAAGTCTGACGGCCTATTGTTTTTGCTCGATCAAGCCGAAATCGCGGTTTCTGCGGGCTCTGCTTGCCAGGCCGGGGTCGACCGCCCATCTCACGTGCTCTTGGCCATGGGCCGCACAGAAGAAGAGGCAAACTCTTGCCTCAGGGTCACCGTTGGTCTGCAGACCACCGAGGCCGAAGTCGATCGCTTTCTTGAGGTTTTGCCCGCTGCGGTTGCCACCGCACGAATCGCAAACCCGACTTAAACTTGACCCATGAAGGTTCTTGCTGCAATGTCTGGTGGAGTTGACTCCGCCGTTGCCGCCGCCCGAGCCGTCGAGGCTGGCCACGAGGTAGTTGGCGTTCATCTAGCCCTCTCGCGCATGCCGGGCACCCTGCGAACCGGTTCGCGCGGTTGCTGCACAATCGAAGACAGCATGGATGCGCAGCGCGCGGCAAACATTCTTGGCATTCCCTACTACGTCTGGGACTTCAGCGAGAAGTTTAAAGAAGAAGTAGTCGACGATTTCATTGCTGAATATGAAGCCGGTCGCACACCGAACCCGTGCATGCGATGCAACGAACGCATCAAGTTTGCAGCTCTGCTCGAAAAGGCGCTTGCTCTTGGTTTCGATGCGGTTTGCACCGGTCACTACGCAACGATTTTGACTGGCGACGACGGCGAACTCGAATTACACAGAAGTAACGCCTACGCGAAAGACCAGAGCTATGTGCTCGGAGTGCTCACCACGAAAGAGTTGAAGCACGCGTATTTTCCGATTGGCGCATCGGCTTCGAAAGATGATATTCGTGCCGAGGCAGCAGCTCGAAACCTAGCCGTTGCCAACAAGCCAGACAGCTATGACATCTGCTTCATTCCAGAGGGTGACACCCAAGATTGGCTCAACGACAAGCTCGGCGAAAAAGAGGGCGAGATTGTTGATCGCAGCGGAAACGTTTTGGGTCAGCACACCGGCGCTCACGGCTTCACCATCGGTCAGCGCAAGGGCCTCAACATCGGTCGCCCCGCCGCCGATGGCAAGCCACGTTTCGTTCTAGAGATTCGCCCGAAGACCAACCAGGTCGTGGTTGGTTCGCACGCGGCCCTTGCCGTAACCGAACTTGCCGGCTCGCGCTTCACCTGGTGCGGCAGCGAGCCCAAAGACGCGACCAACTGGTTCGAGGCCGATGTGCAGGTGCGTGCTCACGCCGACGCAGTGCCATGCCTGGCTGCGGTTGTCGATGGCGAAATCGTAATGAAACTGCGCGACCCGTTGATGGGTGTTGCTCCAGGGCAGACCGCGGTCTTATATGTCGGCACTCGAGTTTTGGGTCAGGCCACAATCGATCGCACGGTCAGTGCTCTGTCGGTAGAAGCCGAGACAATAGGCGCATGACTCACGCTGCAGCCGCAAAACGCGTTGCCGAACTAGTCGACGAAATCAACAAGCACCGTCGCGCCTACTACTCGAATGACACGGTGCTGATTTCTGACGCTGAGTATGACGCGCTAATGCGCGAACTCGAATTGCTCGAGGCAGAGCACCCAGATTTAATCACCGGCGACTCACCGACCCAAAGCGTCGGAGGCGAGGCAACAACCACTTTCTCACCGGTGCAACACCTCGACCGCATGTGGTCGCTCGACAACGTTTTCAGCCGCGAAGAAATGGCAGCCTGGATAGCCAAGTCTGGCAGCGGCCCGTTCCTCTGTGAACTCAAGATCGACGGCCTTGCCATCAACCTGCGTTACGAAAATGGCAAGTTGGTTTCTGCTGCAACTCGAGGCGACGGGGTAGTCGGCGAAGATGTCACCGCTAACGTGCTAACCATCAAGTCGATTCCGCGAGAGCTTTCTGGCAAGGGTCACCCGGCTGTGGTCGAGGTGCGCGGTGAAATCTTTTTTGCCGTTGCCGACTTTGCTGCGCTCAACGAGGGTTTGATTGCCGAGGGCAAGGCACCGTTTGCTAACCCGAGAAATTCGGCTTCCGGATCGCTGCGCCAAAAGGATTCGAAGGTCACAGCGAGTCGTCCGCTGCGCATGTTGGTGCACGGTATCGGTGCCTGGCAAGACGCCCCGGTTAAGAACCAGAGTGAAATCTACGAGTTTCTTGGATCTTGGGGTTTGCCAACCTCAGAGCGCTATCGCGTGGTCTCTACCGCCGAAGAAGTTCAGGCTTACATCGACGAATTCGAAGTCCACCGACACGACCTCGATCATGAGATCGACGGTGTCGTGGTGAAGATTGACGCCCTTGCAGAGCAGCAGGAGCAGGGTTACACGAGCAGGGCGCCGCGTTGGGCGATTGCGTTCAAGTACCCGCCAGAGCAGGTGCACACCAAGCTTCTAGACATTCGCGTATCGGTTGGTCGCACCGGTCGAGCGACTCCATACGCGGTAGTCGAGCCGGTGAAGGTTGCCGGTTCGGTCGTTGAATTTGCAACCCTACATAACAAAGACGTGGTCAAGGCAAAAGGAATTTTGATTGGCGACACCATTGTGCTTCGCAAAGCGGGAGATGTGATTCCAGAAATTCTTGGACCGGTCGTCGAGAAGCGCGATGGCAGCGAGCGAGCTTTCGTGATGCCAAAGAATTGCCCCGAGTGCAAAGCACCGCTCCATCAAGAAGCAGACGGAGATATCGATCTTCGTTGCAGCAACAGCAAAAGCTGTCCCGCGCAATTGCGCGAACGAATCGCATACATCGGTTCTCGCGGTGTTCTCGACATCGAAGCACTGGGCGAAGTTGCGGCCGACGCGCTGACTCGCACAAACGAGGGCAAGGCAATCTTGACTTCTGAGGCTGCAATTTTCAGTTTGACTCTCGATCAACTCACCGATGACCTATTTAAGAAAAAAGATGGCACCCCGTCTGAAACAGCACTCAAGCTTTTGCGAAATCTTGAGGATGCAAAGACCAGGCCGCTGTGGAGAATCTTGACTGCTCTCGGCATTCGTCACGTTGGTCCCGTAGCCGCGCGATCGCTCAGCAACCACTTCGGTTCACTCGACGCAATTTTCTCGGCAACAGCAGACGAGCTCAGCCAAGTTGAGGGTGTCGGCGCAACTCTCGCGGCGTCGATAAAAGACTGGATCTCGGTCGACTGGCACGTCGAGATAATCGAGTCGTGGCGCGCTGCCGGTGTGCTTCTTCATGTCGAGGGTCACGCCGGACCCGGTGCCGCAGTTGCGGAGGGCGGCAAGTTCAGCGGGCTCACCATCGTTGCAACCGGGTCGCTCAAGCAGTTCACCCGCGAAAGTATCGAAGAGGCAATCATCTCGAACGGGGGCAAGGCGGCTGGTTCGGTGTCTAAAAAGACCTCGTTCGTGGTTGCTGGCGAGAACGCTGGCTCGAAGCTGGCCAAGGCCGAAGAACTCGGGGTCGAGGTCATCGACGAAGACGAGTTTGTGCGCCGACTGGGTGCCTAAGCCCGAAACACCGCCGAAACGGGCTGTCGGGTAAACTTAGGGGGTAAACATCCCTCGTTCTGAGAGAGCCCTAATGTCTGAAATAACCCCCGAGCTAGTGCGCCATTTGGCTGGCCTTGCTCGAATTCTCGTCTCTGACGAAGAAGTCGAGCAGTTCACCAAGCAACTGTCCGTGATTGCCGACTCTGTCGCACACGTGAGCAAGGCTATCGATGCCGACACCCCTTCAACCAGCCACCCGATTGCCATGGCAAACGTGTTTCGCGAAGACGTGGTTGAGCCATCGCTAAGCCAGGCTGAGGCACTATCGGGCGCTCCAGACAGCGCCGAGGGTCGCTTCAAGGTAAACGCAATCTTGGATGAGGAGTAGGCCGTGACCGATCTCATTCGCAAAACCGCAAGCGAGCTTGCCGCGCTAATCAGCTCGGGAGAAGTCTCGTCAGTCGAGGTAACCCGTGCGCACCTTGACCGCAGCGAAGCCGTCGATGGCGCTGTTCACTCATATCTTTACCAAAACCCAGAGGCTTCACTGATTGCAGCGGCCGAAGCCGACCGTGCACGTGCCGTCGGTGAAGTTTCATCACCTTTGGCCGGTGTGCCAATCGCGGTGAAAGACAACCTCGCGACAATCGATGCACCGACAACCTCTGGCTCGAAAATTCTTGAAGGATGGCAGCCGCCATACGACGCGACCGTCGTGAAGAAACTTCGCGCTGCAGGCATGCCGATTCTCGGCAAGACCAACCTCGACGAATTTGCGATGGGTTCGTCAACCGAGTTCAGCGCCTATGGCCCATCAAAGAATCCTTGGGATCTCACTCGCATTCCTGGTGGGTCTGGCGGAGGTTCATCTTCTGTCGTTGCTTCCTTCCAGGCACCACTCGCAATTGGTTCTGACACCGGTGGCTCGATTCGTTTTCCGGGTGCGGTTACCGGAACCGTCGGCACCAAACCAACCTATGGAGCTGTTTCGCGTTACGGACTCGTAGCACTCGCATCTTCGCTCGACCAGATTGGTCCGGTTGCCCGCAACGTTCTTGATGCTGCGATGTTGCAAGACGTTATTGCAGGTCACGACCCGCACGACAGCACCTCGTTGCCTGAGTCACTGGGTTCGATGACAGCAGCAGCCAAGAAACTTGACGTCAAGGGCATACGCTTTGGCGTTATCAAGCAGTTGGCCGGTGAAGGATTTCAGCCAGGTGTTGCAGCTCGCTTCAAAGAGAGCCTGAACCTTCTCGCCGCCGCAGGTGCCGAAATCGTTGAGGTCGACTGCCCGAGCTTCGAGTATGCGATTGCCGCCTACTACCTGATCTTGCCTGCTGAGGCGTCTTCAAACCTCGCCAAGTTTGACAGCGTTCGCTTCGGCATGCGCGTCGAGCCAGGAGAGAACGCGACCATCGAGCGCGTTATGGCGGCCACCCGTGAGGCCGGTTTCGGCCCAGAGGTTAAGCGTCGAATCATCCTTGGCACCTATGCGCTCTCGAGCGGTTCATACGACAAGTTCTATGGCGCAGCACTCAAGGTTCGCACCCTGATTCAGCGCGACTTCGATGCGGCGTTTGCCAAGGCAGACATTCTAGTTTCGCCAACCGCACCGACCACGGCGTTTAAGTTCGGCGAAAAAATCGACGACCCGATCGCGATGTATCTAAACGACATCGCAACCATTCCGGCGAACCTCGCCGGCATTCCGGGAATCTCTGTGCCTAACGGCTTGGCAGAAGAAGACGGTTTGCCGGTTGGAATTCAGTTGCTAGCACCTGCTCGCGAAGACGCTCGTCTTTACCAGGCCGGCGCATGGCTAGAGAAGGCGCACGAAGAAATCTGGGGCAAGCGAATGATTGATTTCGCTCCCGAGCTTGCAACATCAAAGGGTGGGGTGAACTAGTCATGGCGAAAGCAGAATTGATGAACTACGAGCAAGCGCTCGAGCAGTTCGAAGTTGTTATCGGTCTAGAGGTTCACGTTGAGTTGAACACAAACACCAAAATGTTTTGCGGTTGCAAGAACGAGTTCGGCAACGAACCAAACACAAACGTTTGCCCGATCTGCATCGCGCTACCCGGTGCTCTGCCAGCAGTAAACAAGACCGCGGTCGAGTCGAGCATCAAGATTGGTCTTTCGCTCGGATGCGAGATCGCGCCAAACGGTCGATTTGCTCGAAAGAACTATTTCTATCCAGACCTTGCCAAGAACTTTCAGACCTCGCAGTATGACGAGCCGATTGCTTTCGAAGGTTCGCTAGATGTTGAGGTTCCCTCGGGCAAGGTTCACACAGTTCTAATCGAGCGAGCGCACATGGAAGAAGACGCCGGCAAGCTAACTCACATCGGTGGCTCAACCGGCCGCATTCAGGGTGCCGAGTATTCTCTTGTCGACTACAACCGTGCCGGTGTTCCACTGGTCGAGATCGTGACCAAGCCGGTTTATGGCGCAGGCGCAGAGGCTCCTGAGCTTGCTGCGGCTTACGTGCGCTCTATTCGTGAAATCGTGAAGGGACTCGGCGTTAGCGATGCCCGCATGGAGCGCGGAAACGTGCGTTGTGACGCAAACGTTTCGCTGCGCGTGCACGGTGCCGAGAAACTCGGAACCCGCACCGAAACCAAGAACGTCAACTCGCTTCGCTCGATTGAGCGCGCGGTTCGCTACGAGATTCAGCGCCAGGCACACATCCTTGCCAATGGTGGAACCATCATTCAAGAGACCCGCCACTGGCACGAAGACAAGGGCGCAACCAGCGCAGGTCGCCCAAAGAGCGACGCCGACGACTACCGCTACTTTCCCGAGCCAGACCTGGTTCCGGTTCAGCCATCGCGTGAACTCATTGAGGCGCTTCGCGCAACTCTTCCTGAGAAGCCTGCGGATCGTCGCAAGCGTTTGACCGCCGAGTGGGGCTTTAGCGAACTCGAGTTCCGCGACGTGGTTAACGCCGATTTGCTTGACCAGCTTGAAGAGACCGTTGCTGCCGGAGCCAAGCCTCAGGCCGCTCGCAAGTGGTGGATGGGTGAGCTCGCTCGCATCGCAAACGAAAGCGAAGAGGGAGCGATTCCTAACATCACTCCTGCTCAGGTTGCCGAACTTGCCAAGCTAATCGAAGGCGGCAAGATTAACGACCGTCTGGCTCGTGAGGTTCTCGGATACGTCTTGGCGGGCGAGGGTTCACCCGCAGAAGTTGTTGCGGCTCGTGGTCTGGAAGTTGTTTCTGATGACGGCGCACTAATCGCCGCTATCGAGGCAGCCCTCGCAACTCAGCCTGATGTGATTCCTGCGATTCGTGAGGGACGCATGCAGGCTGCCGGTCAAGTTATCGGAGCGGTCATGAAGGCTATGGCTGGTTCGGCAGATGCCGCTCGTGTTCGCGAACTGCTAATTGAGATGGCAAATAAGTAATCCAATGAAGCTGATCCATAGCTTTCAAGCACTTTCAACACCCAAGAAGATTCTGATTCTTGCGCTGGTGCTGCCGATTGTTGTGGTTCTGGCTGGTCCTGTCACGACAATATTTGGACTACCAATCATCGGCTATGCAGTTTCACGAAACTCATGGCAGGCGGGTCGACGAAGCAAAGATAACTGGGTGAACCTGACTTTCGCCTTGACTGCGCTGGCTGCGCTAGCGCTCTATCTAACTTTGCGAAGCCCAATCTTTATAACCGACTGGGAGGGTGGCAACCCGCTCGACAACCTGATCATGTTCATGGTGCTCTGTCTCATGGCACTCGTGGCAGCAACCTGGGGTTTAGCCGGGTGGGTTGGGCATCGATTTGTGATGAATTTGCGGGCTCGAAAATCGTAAATCCGACCAACGCACAAAACCCCTGAGATTTACTCTCAGGGGTTTTATTTGCGTTGGGGTGAGTAACGGGACTTGAACCCGCGGCCCCCTGGACCACAACCAGGTGCTCTACCGTCTGAGCTATACCCACCATGTATCGTGACTAATCACGATAACCGCCCAATTCTAACAGGCGGGCTAACGTGGGTCTAGTCTGCGTCGAGGCTCGAGGCAACAGCCTTGGCGGCCTCGCTATTTGGACCGGGCTGCTCTACAAACACGGTCTTGCGGTAATACTGAAGTTCTTTGATCGACTCGAGAATGTCTGCGAGAGCTCGATGCCCGCCGTCTTTTTTTGGCAGGTTGAAGTAAACCCTTGGAAACCAGCGGCGACTAAGTTCTTTCACCGAAGACACATCGATGTTTCGGTAGTGCAGATGAGAATCGAGTTCGGGCATGTAGCGGTTGATGAACATGCGGTCTGTGCCGATTGTGTTGCCGGCAAGGGGAGCGGTGCGAGCCTCTGGAACGAAGCGCTTTACGTATTCGAGAACTATCTGCTCGGCATCGGCAAGTTCGAGACCGTGCTCGAATTCCTTAATCAGGCCGCTCTCGGTGTGCATGTTGGTGACGAACTCGCCCATGTTGGCAAGACCCTCGGGGGTTGGCTTGATGACGATGTCGATTCCCTCGTCGAGAATCTCGAGCTCTGAGTTGGTGATGACAACGGCGATTTCAACTAGGCAGTCGACTTCGGGGTTGAGCCCGGTCATTTCGCAGTCGATCCATACGAGGTTGTCTGAAATGTTAATCACGCCTAAAAAATAAGGGAGGCCTCAGACATCTGAGACCTCCCTAATTCTAAACCGCTTGTTATGCGGTCTTTGCCTTGCGGCTTGGCTTTGCCGGCTTATCTGGCTTTGGAGTCTTGCCTGCCTTGCGAAGAGCCTTGCGTTCTTTGCGACCCTCAACCAACCAGTAGAGCACCGGCACGATAACCAGGGTCAACACGGTTGACGAGAAGAGTCCACCGATAACCACGATTGCCAGCGGCTGCGAGATAAACCCGCCGCTGCCGGTCAAGCCGACCGCCAAAGGTGTCAGCGCAAAGATGGTAGCAAGAGCCGTCATCAAGATCGGGCGCAGGCGCTGGCGAGCACCATCCATAATTGCTTGCTGGGTCGGTTTGCCTTCGCGACGGTAGTGGTTGATCAGGTCTATCAAGACAATCGCGTTGGTGACCACAACACCGACTAGCAAGAGCATTCCGATGATCGCCGAAACACCAAGCGGGGTGTCGGTTGCGAGCAAGAATCCGATGGCACCGGTAGCCGCGAACGGTATCGAGATCAACAGAATCAGCGGCTGCACGATGCTCGAGAAGGTAGCCACCATAACGATGAACACAATCGCGATTGCTGCCAAGAGAGCAATGCCGAGCTGTGAGAACGAATCTGCCTGTGAAGCCGAGACACCACCGATAGTTGCCGTGACACCGGCCGGCAGCTCAACGCCTGCGAGACGCTTGGTTACGTCTGCGGTGATTGCTCCCAGGTTGTCGCCGGTCGGGGCAATAGAGACCTTTGCGCTGCGGTCACCCTTTTCGGTTGAGATTGCAGTTGGCACTTCAACCTCTTCGATATCGGCCAAGGTTAAAAGTCGAACCGGACCGGTTGCGGTTGGAATCAAAATGTTCTTTACCTCTGCAACCGTGTCGGCAAGATCAGTCTTCACAACGTAGATTGCCGTCGAAACACCGTCTAGGTTGACCTTGCCGATGCTTGATGGTTTCATCGCCGATGAAACGATTCCGCCGATTGCAATTTCGGTTAGACCACTGCGTGCTGCAGCCATGCGGTCGACTGTGACGCGAAGAGTGCGCTGCTTGTCGGCGAGCGAGTTGGTAATCTCGCCGGCGTCCTTTGTGCCAACCATCGCAGCCTGCACGGCTGTGATTCCCGCGTTTAGCAATTCGTCATTAGAAGCGCTCAGCTTGATGTCGATAGTGCTTCCGCCACCAATGGCTGGACCTCCGCCACCGCCAATTTTCACTTCACCTAGTGAAGAGTCTTTGGCGAACTGTGCGGTCAGCTTGTCTTGAAGCGCAATCTGGTCGGCACCGTCTTCGGCAGTGACCTGAATGCTGATGCCGCCGGCTGCGCCACCGAAGGCAACACGACCGTCACCCGACGAACCGATCGTGGTCTGAACCACAGTGATTTCGTCGTAAGAAAGGAGAATGCCCTCGATTTTCGCAGCGGCTTCATCCTGTTGTTTCAAAGTCGCACCAGATGGCAAAGTCTGGTTGATGACGAAAGTCGTCGAACCGCTTGAACCAATGAAGTCTGTTTTCAAGAGCGATGATGACCCGAAAGTTAAAACCAAAACCACGAAGGCCGCCGAAAGAGTTAGAACCGGGCGACGCTGTGTCCAAGAAAGAATTGGCAGGTAGCCGCGCTGCAACCAAGACTTGCGCTCACGAGCTTCTTCTTCGTGACGAATCTGATCTTCGTAGGCTTTTGCAGCGGCTTCATCCTTGTGAACCTGCTGGGCCGGAGCCTTGAGGAACCAGTAAGCGAGCACCGGCACGATGGTCAGCGAGACCACTAGAGATGCAATAAGTGCGATGGCGAAAGTGAAGCCGAACGGTCTGAATAGCTCGCCGATTAGGCCGCCAACGAAAGTGATCGGCAAGAACACTGCAACCGTGGTGATTGTTGCTGCCGTAATGGCAGTGGCCACCTCGCGCACCGCGCGAAGAATCGCCTTCTTCTTTGGCTCACCATAGGCGAGGTGTCGGTTGATGTTCTCAATAACCACAATCGAGTCATCGACCACACGGCCGATAGCAATGGTCAGCGCGCTCAGGGTAAATAGGTTGAGCGAGTAGCCGAAGAATCCGAGGCCGATAAAGGTGATTAGCACCGAGGTTGGAATCGAGATGGCCGTGACAATGGTTGAACGAACCGATAGCAAGAAGACCAGGATGACCACGATTGCGAACGCGAGACCGAGGGTTCCCTCGGTGGCCAGGTTTTCGAGTGACTTTTCAACAAACGGAGCCTGATCGAAAACGGTCACGATTGTGACCGCGCCGAGCTTCTTCTTGAAATCATCGAGCTTGTCTTGCACGGCGTGTGAGACCGAAACAGTGTTTGCATCCTGGGTCTTGGTGATTGACAGAGAAAGTGTTGCCTTGCCGTTCACCCTAGAAATAGAGGTGACCGGCGACTTGTCGTAGGTGACAGTTGCAACATCGCTAATGCGAAGCGCAGTCACGCTTGTGCTTACGGTCGGTGAAGTTGGAATCGTGATTCCCCCAGGGATACTTCCGGTTGGAAAGCCCGAGGTAGGAAAACCGGTGGTTGGTGAGCTGACGGTTGTCTTGCTGCCAATAAGTGGCAGGTTCTTGAAGTCTGCAAGTGAATTGACTGGTGTTCCAACCTCAACCGAAATGGTTCCGTTGCCATCGTCGATGGTCCCGGCAGGAATTACGAATCCGTTTGCCTGCAGAGCAGAGATCACCGATTGACTAGAAAGTCCGTTAGCGGTCAACACAGACTGGTTGAACTTAAGGTTCACGCGCTTCTCTACGACTCCCGATACGGCTACGTCGCGAACACCGCTGATGCCCGAGAATTCAGCCCTCGCAATGTCGGCAAAGATCTTTTCGAGAGCTTCGTTGTCGCCGTTGTCAGCCGAAACGCCGAGCACGATGATCGGAACAGTGTCGAAAGAGCCGCTGAGTACCCGTGAGTCCGCTTCACTTGGCAGGTTGACCGACGCCAGGGCCGCGTTGATCTTCTCGGTTACCTTCGCGGTTGAAGTTCCGTAGTCAAACTCGACTCGAACGATCGAGATGTTGCTTCTCGAGGTTGTGGTCGAAGACACCAGACCGTCTAGAGCTCGCACAGCCGTATCGATTGGCTGGCTTACCTGCTTATCAATTACCTCGGGCGATGCACCTATGTATGTGGTGACAATGGCTGCCTGCGGGGTCTCAATGCTCGGGATCAGCTCTTGCTTGAGCGAACCCAGCGAGACAAAGCCAAAAACGGCGATGATGGCTGTAATTAAGGCAACTACCGAGCGGTTGGCAAGACTGAGTTTGGCTAAACGATGCACGAAATTCCTTAGATCGGGGCTGGTTTGGGCTTCTCTTAGCCTAACCATTGACCAAGTGAGGCTATTCCTTTCTCAGCAAACGCTCAGTCAGTTAGAAATTGCAGCTCTTCTGTAGTTAGGTTCACGTGGGTCATAATTTCGCGAAGCTGCTCTGTCGTTCGAGCGCTTGCGATGGGTGCCGCCACGGATGGCTGCTGGCGCAACCAGGCCAGGGCGGTCGCCGAGAGGCTCACCGAGTGGTGGTTGGCTAGGCGATCGAGTTTGGCGAGCACGGCCCATCCGTGTTCGTTGGTGTATTTGGTGACACCGGTGGCTCGCACCGATTCGACCTCAACACCTTCGCGGTATTTGCCAGATAAGAATCCGCGAGCCAAACCAAAGAATGGAACACCCTCGATGCCGAGTTCGGCTAGCGCTGGCACACTGTCTCGTTCGTACTCTTCGCGCTCGATCAGGTTGTAGTGATTCTGCAGCGCTGAGTATTCAATCAGGCCCTGCTCTTTAGAAATCTGTGCAGCCTCGAGCAGGCGCGCTCCCGTGTAATTGCTAGCCGCGGCGAAGCGAATCTTGCCGGCCCGCTGCAATTCGGTGAATGCTGCAAGGGTCTCTTCAAGCGGAGTGTCTTTGTCGTCATCGTGCGAGTAGTAGAGGTCGATGTGGTCGCGGCCGAGTCTGCGCAGTGAGTCGTCGCAAGCCGCCAAGATGTTGGCTCGGCCAAGCCCAGGTCTAGTGCTGAGCTTCGAAACCTTGGTTGCAATCACGACGTCGTCGGTGCTCGCGCGAGATTTCAACCAGCTGCCGATAACACTTTCGCTCTCGCCACCGACGTGGCCTTCGCCCCACTCGCTATAAACGTCTGCGGTGTCGATGAAGTTGCCACCGAGTTCGCTGTAGAGATTCAGAACATCGTGACTCTGGCGCTCGTCAGCACTCCAGCCGAAGACGTTGCCGCCGAGGCAGAGGTTCGAAATTTGAAGATCGGTTTTGGCTAGCGTGTGCAAGGTCATAAGAAACTAATTTAGCTCGTTGCGTTCGAGTGGCCGAACTTAGCCAACACCGACTCTTCGAGCACAGCCACGATGTTGTAAAGGATTATCGAGACCACGGTGATAAGAGCCACGTATGTCCACACCTCGGATGGCCTTGCGCGACCGATGGCCGAGACAATCGCGTAGCCGATGCCTTGACCGGTCGCCAGCCACTCAACCAAGAGCGCTCCGGTGATTGCGCCAGGTACAGAAATCTTTAGTGCTGCGAAGAATGATGGAAGCGATGACGGAAAAGCCACGGTTCGCAAAACGTCAAGTTTGCCACCGCCGTAAACCCGAACCAGATCGAACATTGCCGGTGAAGCACTGCGCAGACCAAAGACTATGTTTACCAGCGCTGGAAACAGAACGACGATTGCTCCCATGACCGCAACCGATAGCTGCTCACGCCCAAAGATCAGAATGATGATCGGCGCCATTGCAATCAGCGGAACCGAGCGAAGAAGCATGGCAAGTGGCATAAGCGCCTGCTCGATGCCTTTCGAGAGGCTGAAGAGAACCGAAATGAGCGTGGCAAAAAACATGCCAACGACAAAGCCGATAGATGCGTCGATCATGGTTTGGCCGAGCACTTTCATGACCAACTCACGATTTTCGCCGGCTGCCGGCACCGAGAACAAGAAGTTGTAAACATCGAAGGGGTTCTTGCCGATGAACGCCTTGATGTTGAATGCCCATAGGGCGGCGAACCAAAGCACGATTACAACCACCAGCGCTAGGGCGGTGTTCGACAGGGCTCGCAATAGCCTTTGGCTCATCGAACTCATGCGTTCACCGAGGTCTTTGCCCAGGGGGTGACGAATCGAGAAACAAGTCCGACAGCCGCATAGGCAGCTCCGGCAATTGCCCCCGAAACTAAGGCCAGTGCCCAAACGCGCGCAACCTCAAGTGACTGCTGAGCGTTCACCATGGCCGGGCCGAATCCGACATCGGGCCCACCGACATATTCCCCAAGGATGGCGCCGAGAAACGCCGCCGGGGCAGCGATGCGAAGCGCGGCCAAAATCGAAGGTAAAGCCGACAGAAACTGAACTTTAACCAGGCGATGCCAAGCGTTACCGCCAAACACGGTGACCAGATCGAGGGTTGCTCGGTCTGCTGATTTCACACCGGTTAGAGCACCGACCATGGTTGTGAAGAACACGCTTAAGGCTGCAAGTGACACTGCTGCTCCAGCTGGCTCGCCGGGGCCGGGTGCACCAACAACAAGTCGAATGATTGGGCCGATGGCAACAATCGGAATGCAATAGGTGATGACGGCAATCTGAGTGGCTAGGTTTTCGAGCCGCGGCAAGATCAACGCAACTGCGGCTAATGAAAGCGCGGCCAAGTTGCCCCAAACAAAACCGATGCTTGCCTCAGTTAGAGTTACCGCTGCGTTTCTTGCAAAGAATCCAAATCCATCTTCAACAAATTGCGCCAAAACTTCTGGCGGAGTGGGAATCGCGCCGATAGTTTCTGCCGCGCCTTTGGGCCGGTTGCGAAACATGGTTGCTGCCACAATCCACCAAACTGCAATGGTCGCCAAAGTGCCGACAGTGCCAGAAATCCACTTGGTGTTTTTCATTCTGTCGCCACTAGTCTTCTGGAACGTTTTCACCGTGAGTGCCGAAGAGCAATTCAGAGGCTCGGTCGTGCAGCTTGTGAAATTCTGGGCTTCGCATCATCTCGATTGTTCGCGGTCTTGGCAGGTTCACGTCGATAACTTCTTTAATGCGCCCAGGTCTCGCACTCATTACTGCTACCTGATCGCTTAGGAAAATTGCCTCGCTAATGCCGTGGGTGACCATGAGGGTGGTTGCTGGCTTCTCTGTCCAAATGCGCAGCAACTCGAGGTTCAGTCGCTGTCGGGTCATGTCATCGAGAGCGCCGAATGGTTCGTCAAGAAGAAGCACAGATGGTTGAACGACTAAGGCACGAGCAATCGAAACACGTTGCCGCATTCCGCCCGAGAGTTGTGCCGGCTTGGCTTTTTCGAATCCCTGCAGACCAACCAGCTTGATCAAATCAGCTAGTTGGCTCGGCTCTGGCTTTTTGCCAGATAGCTCGAGAGGCAGACGAATATTGTCTTCTACCGAGCGCCAGGGCATCAGAGCCGAGTCTTGAAAGGCAATTCCGAGTTCGTGGTTCTTTCGCAGTTCTGCCGGCGACTTGCCATCCACGGTTACGAATCCTTCGGTTGCGGTCTCTAAACCGGCAAGGATGCGCAAAATGGTCGACTTGCCGCACCCCGATGGGCCAAGCAGCGAAAGGAAGCTTCCTCGATCGCTGCGCAGGGTTGCCTTGTCGAGTGCGGTTAGAGTCTCGCGACCAATTAGAAACTTCTTGGTTAGTCCCGAAATGGTGATGCCGCTGCCCAGCTCAGTTGAGAGGGCAGCGGCATCGTTCAAATTCATGAACTTAGATTACTTCAGCTCAGGGTGCTCTTCGTAAACCTCTGCCAAGAGGCTCATGTCAAACAACTGCTCGGCAGTAATGATGAATCCTGAAGCCTTCAGGGTCGCCAAGTTCTGAGCAATCATCGCATCGCTGATTGTGAAGAGTCCGTTTGCACGAGTCTCATCGGTCTGAACCAAGATTTCGTTCTGGGTCTTTGACTGATATTCTTCTTTGTCCTTCGACAGACCCAAGTCCTTGCCATAAACCTCTAGTGCCAAACGAGCACCTTCTGCTGGGTTGGCAATTGAATCCTTCCAACCGCGGATGGTTGCGTAGAGGAATGCCTTTAGCGCTTCGCGCTTGTTGTCGATTGAATCCTGGGTAACGACAAAGCTCTCGGTTACGAAAGGTAGACCGTTGTCAGCGAATAGAAGGTTGGTTACTGGGTAACCCTGCTGCTCAACAATGAATGACTCGTTGGTCACGTATGCCAAGAAACCATCTACTTCACCGTTCACAAGTGGAGCCGGGTCATACTGAACCGGAACCTTGGTTACCTTCGAAGCATCAATACCGTTTGCCTTGAGTAGCGCATCGAATAGAGTCTCGTTCGGGCCAGCCTGAACACCGATCTTCTTGCCAATTAGGTCGTTGATGGTGGCAATATTTGCGCCATCCTTTAGCGAAACAATTGTGAACGGGTTCTTCTGGTAGGTGGTGCCAATGATCTTCAGTGCAGCGCCCTCGTTAAGAATGACTGGTGCAACCGAGATTGGGTTAGCAATTCCAACTAGAACGTTTCCGTTTAGAACTTCAGCTTCTGTAGCAGCAGGTCCGGCAACCAGGTTAACCGAGCTGAAACCAGCTTCGGTGTAGTAGCCGTTTGTGTCAGCGAAGAATTCTCCGGCAAACTCTGAGTTTTTGATCCAGCTGAGCTGAACGCTTAGATCGCCATATGACTGGGTTTCTTCGGTTTCAGCTGCCGGTGCGCAACCGCTGAGGGTTAGCGCTGCAATTGCAATAGTTGCAACTGCGATTTTTTTTAGTGACTTGAGCATTAAATAATGTACCTTTCGGGAGTCGTTTTAGAGCTTTCTGGATAATCCCACCACAACGCATGTTTCAGGCGTGTTTCGTGCCGGGCTTCCGCCAATAATGTCAGAACTCGTAGGTCGTTTTGAACGTGAAGGGGCAATTCAGGTATCAATTCGATTAAACTGAACGAGTTCGCATGCCCTCGTAGCTCAGTGGATAGAGCAAGAGCCTTCTAATCTCTTGGTCGCAGGTTCGATTCCTGCCGAGGGCGCCATACTAGTTTCAAGGAAAGGTAAAGCATGAGAAATCAGATTCTCCCAGAAAACCCTAGAGAGTACAGAGGTTTTGGGGTTGTTCGGCTAATAACTCTTGCGTTTCTTTTGATAGTCGTCGCTCGGAGCGTGATTCACTTGTTCACAGCAGATGGCGGAGCAGAATCTATCGCCGGCATTGACACGAGCGTCTCGGGCGGAAACAACATTATTGCCCTGTTCCATCAGTGGGGAGCCATTCAGCTGCTTCTCGTGGGTCTCATGCTCGTTTTGTTCTTTGCATACAAGGGCTTCACACCACTGGTTATTTTCTTTCTTGCCCTTGATGCACCCATGAGAGCCTTGGCTGGCATGATGGGCAAAATCGAAAGCTCACACACTCCACCGGGCGAAGCCCTAAACTGGCCCGCATTTTTTCTTCTTTTGATCCTTTTCATAGTTTCGCTACTAAAAGCCAAGTCGAAAAAGTAATTCACGAGAGCTCCAATCTCTTGGTCGCAGGTTCGATTCCTGCCGCTACGCTCTCGGGGCGGTAGAGTGCCATCATGAGAAAAATTCTTGGACTAACCCGATACGCCGTAGTTGTTCCCGCTCTTGCCTCAATGGTCGGCGCTCTTCTGCTTATGGTGCAGGGGTCAATTGCGATCATCGAGGTTGTTTATGAGGCGGCCTTTCAGAACGCCTACCTGAAAATTACTATTGTCGACGTGCTAACCGCAGTCGACGCAATTCTTCTAGGAACCGTGTTACTAGTCATCGGCTATGGTCTCTATGAGCTGTTCGTTGATGATCAGCTAGAGGTTCCAAGATGGCTAGAGGTTAAAGACCTTGATGACTTGAAGTCGAAGCTAATCGGTGTCGTAGTAGCAATCATCTCGGTGGTATTCGTCGGTGTATTTGTTGACGTCAACCGTGCATCAGAAGTCTTGGCCTATGGATTGGGCGCGGGCGCTTTGGTTGCCGGCCTGGCACTGTTTGCTTACGCGACTCGCAAACCAAAGACTGATGCAAAGCCAGATGTAACGAAGACAAAAACCATTACCAAGGGCACAACTTCTAAAAAGTAGTTTTGCTAACCAATTCTGTTTAGCAGGCGAGCTACCGAGTTCATCGCGCCACCGAGTACGGCAGGTATGCCTCCACCGGGATGAACCGATGCTCCGACGCGCCAAAGCCATGGGCGCGTGAGTGACGAGTAGCCAGGGGAGTGAAACGGGCCACCCTGCCAAATTGGTCGTGTTGCTCCGTAAAGGGCTCCGCCGTCTGCACCGAACTCGGCAAAATAACTCGGATCGAGAATTTTGTGATCGAGAATCAGGTCGGCAAGGTTTTGCTTTAGTCCGATCATCGAACTGATGCGTGCAAGTTCACGTTGAACAAATTCACTCTTGAGATCAAACACCTCGCCATTGGCCGGAGCGGTTAGCAAAATCGCGGCGGTGGCCTTGCTGTTTGGGTAGATGTGACCAGGTTTGTAGTAATTCAAAAAGGCCATGGTTTCGGCGGGCACTTCGGTTTTGTCGAGTGATTTGTGCAGTGTTTTCGGCGAGCTCGGCATGATCACCGAGTGGGTTACCGTGCCGGCGGGCAACGGTTCTTTCAAAACAGCAAACAGCGCAACGCCCGAACAAGATACGCGCCGCGGTTTGCGGCTGTCCTTGCCGAGCAGTCGATCAACAATTTGAGCGTCGGTAGCAGCAATCACAATGTCGGCGGGGTAGTTCTTGCCGTCAGCCGTGACTGAACTCTTGCCAATCAAATCAACCTGGGTATCGAGAATGATCTTTGCGCCAGCTTCTGTGGCCAGGCGAGCAATCGCGAGTGGAATCTCGTTCACACCGCCCTCGGGCACAAAAATACCCTCCTTTGCCATTACAGCGGGAATGGTGGCATAAAGCGCGAGCGTTCTCTCGGGTGCGATTCCGGCGTTGAGCGTGTGAATCGCGATGACCTCGCGCAAACCTTCGGGCATCCACTTGAGCCCCTTGAGATACGCGCTGGTCGATAGGCGCACGCCGTAGTTTTTGGTTATCGCCGTCACCGCCGGAAGAGTTTTTGCGTCGAAAGGGTCTGCGGTCAGCAGCTTGACGATTTCGGGGCCGAGGCTGCCGTGTTCACGTTCGAATCGAATCCAAGCATCGTGCCACTCGTGACCGGCTTCGACCGGCAGGTCAACCACCTGATCGCGAAAGTAGTACTTGCCAACCTCAGGCAAGCGTTCAAGCTTTAGGTTTGCAATAACGGATGCGTTGCTCTTGCCACCGAGTTTGTCGTATCGCGAAAACAACTCGTCGAGCACTGCCGGAAAGGTGACCAGCGATGGGCCAGTGTCGATGCGTTGGCCAGCAACCTCGATTCGCCGAGACTTACCGCCTATCCACGAATTCTTCTCGAGCACGATTACGTCATGACCGGCCTTGGCCAGCAGTGCGGCTGCGGTTAGCCCACCGAGCCCAGCTCCCACAATGACAATTTTTTTCATATGTTGAGCATTGCGAGCGCTATTGATGCCACGATTTGGAAACCGGCAACCGTGCCCACCACATACGGAAACGCAACCGAATACTTATAAACGCGCTTTGCGTTCTTGGCCGAATCGTCTTGGTTGATCAGCCAGATGAGCCAGCCCGCGAATAGTGCGTTGGCGATAGCCAACGGAATATTTACGAACGCAAACATAATGCTCGAGACGAACCACCAGAAGCCGACCCAGATTAGCGATTTCTTTGCACCAAGATAGACCGCGGTGGTTTTTATGCCTACGAACTCGTCTTCTTCGATGTCTTGAATTGCGTCGTAGGTGTGTTTGGCAAGACTCCAAGCCATTAGGGCAAAGACCGCAAGCCAGAGTGGCTCTTCGCCTAGGGCAAGCGGAACAATCGCTAGTGGAAACGCATAGTCGGCGTTGCTAATCGAGTCGAGAAACGGGCGGCCCTTGAAGCGTGCCGGTGGTGCCGAGTAAAACAAGAACGTGAGGCTGTATGCCCAGATCCAGATGTTGGCCTCGACCGAATAGTTGAGCGCGAAGAAAATCAAAAACGGAGCGTTGAGTGCGACAACGCCCCAGGCAATCCAGGGCACTTCTTTAGGGTCAATCTTCGCTCCGCCGTAACCACCCTTGCGAATGTTGATGTTGTCGGTCTCTTGATCGAAGATGTCGTTGATGCCGTAAATCAGAAGGTTGAACGGCAGGGTAACCCAGAGCAGAAGCCAGATTGAATCCCAACGCCAAAGCTCGCCGGTCAGCCAGACCGCCATCAGCGTGGTTCCGATGGTGTTGATCCAGAGAACGGGTCTCGAGATGGTTATGAGTCGCTTAAGCACTGTCTAACTCTATGCTCGGTGCCGCCGGGTGAGCCGCGCTGGCTAGTTGTTCTTGCGACCGATCAGGCTGCGCAAATACGAAACTGCCGAGGTGCTCCAGAGTGCCCAGATCACCAGCACTGGCTGAAAGAGAAGCCTGATGGCTCTTGCCTCATCGGTGTTCAAACCGAAGGCATCCCGCTGCTCTGTGAACTGAGCGATGTTGCCCGGAAAGATTGCCACAAAGAAAAGTGCGGTCAGGAGTCCTATTTGCTGACGATAGCGCTTCACAAAAACCAAGCCGAGCCCGAGCAGTATCTCAACCACACCCGAAGCCACGACCACAAAATCTGGCTCGAGCGGCAACCAGGTCGGAACCTGGGCCAAGAACTCGCTGCGGCTGGTGGTCAGGTGGCTTGTGCCGGCGAAGGTTAGGGCGACACCGAGAAGGATGCGGGCAATGTGGCGAGGTGCGTTCATCCTCACAAAGTAGCAGTTAGCGGGCGAACCGCCATCCAAGTGCCAAGATAGAAACGAATATCCTCTTGGATTCGGGCAGTAGTCGGGCGAAGGCGCACGACGGGGGACCCACCCGAGGAGACTCCCGTGATTAATCGTCAGAAGCTTGTAGAGCTCAATGCTCGCGAACTCGAAACCTTTGCCGCCAGAAACCCAAAGTCGAAGGCAGCCTACGAACGAGCAGATCATCTTTTCGGTCGCGTGCCTATGACTTGGATGAATAAGAAGGCCGGTGGTTTTCCGGTTTACTTCGATCGCGCACAGGGCAACACGATTTGGGACATCGACGGAAACCAGTACATCGACTTCGCGCTTGGAGACACCGGCGCGATGGCGGGGCACTCGAACCCGATCGTGGTTGAAGCAATCGAACGTCGAATCAAAACTCAGGGTGGGTTGACCACGATGTTGCCAACCGAAGATGCCGAATGGGTTGCCGCAAATTTGAGCGCACGTTTTGGAATGGCCAAGTGGAGTTTCGCACTGACTGCCACTGATGCAAACAGATGGGCAATTCGTTTGGTTCGCGCTATCACCGGCAAGCCGAAGATATTGTTCAACGCATACTGCTATCACGGCTCGGTAGACGAAGCGCTGATTGTGGTTGGCCCAGACGGCGAGGGCATGAGTCGACCTGGCAACGTGGGTTCGCCGGTCGATGTCACCGAGACCTCGCGCGTTGCAGAGTTCAACGATCTCGAAGGTCTCGAGCGGCAGTTGAAGCGCGGCGATGTTGCCGCAGTTCTAATGGAGCCGGCACTAACCAACATCGGAATCGTCTTGCCAGAACCTGGCTATCTCGAGGGCGTTCGCGAACTGACTCGCAAGTACGACGCGCTGTTAATCATTGACGAGACGCACACCTTCTCGGCCGGCTACGGCGGCATGACAAAGCGCGACAACCTCGAGCCAGACATATTCGTAATCGGCAAAGCGATTGCCGGCGGAATTCCAACCGGAACCTATGGCCTAAGTGCAGAGTTCGCCGAAAAGGTTTTGGCGCGCACCGACCTCGACCTTGTCGACATGGGCGGTGTTGGTGGAACTCTGGCCGGCAATCCGCTATCGGTGGCCGCCATGCGTGCGACTCTCGAGCATGTTCTAACCGAAGATGCCTTCGTGAAAATGATTGATCTGGCAACCTATTTCACCAACGGGGTAAACGAGCTGTTCGATAAGTACGACCTGCCCTGGGCAATCAACCAGCTAGGCACCCGCGCCGAGTATCGCTTCGCCAAGCCGTATCCGAAGAATGGAACCGCAGCCTTTGAGTCGGCCGATGGCGAGCTCGAGGACTTTCTGCATTTGTATTTGGCTAACCGAGGGGTCTTGCTAACGCCGTTTCACAATATGGCTCTGATGTGCCCGACAACAACTAAGCAAGAGATCGACCGCCACCAAGAGGTTTTCGAAGCTGCGATTGTTGAATTAGTCTCAGCGCAATCTCAGGCTTCAATCTAGAATTGAATCATTATGGCTAACTCAAACTATGTGACATTCGAAATCGTCTCGATGGTCGTTCTGACCCTGATTTTGTTAGCCGATGTGCTTCTCATCTTTAAACGTCCTCACATTCCGAGCGCTAAAGAGTCAACGCTCTGGGTACTTTTCTACGCAGCGCTTGCTGTGGTTTTCGGTGTGGTTCTGTGGCAGTTGTTTGGTGCACAAAAATCGACCGAGTTCTTCGCAGGTTGGCTAACCGAATACAGCTTGAGCATCGACAATCTCTTTGTCTTCGTGATCATCATGACTCGCTTTGCCGTGCCAAAGAAGTATCAGCAAGAAGTGCTGATGGTTGGTGTAGTTCTCGCACTAATTTTGCGAGGAATCTTCATTTTGGTTGGCGCTGCGCTGATCGAATCTTTCAGCGCCATCTTCTACATCTTCGGCGCTTTCTTGCTCTACACCGCCTGGCACCAGGCCTTCAGGTCTCACGATGATGAAGAAGATACAGAAAGCAAGCTCATTGTCTGGCTTCGCAAGCGCATCGAGGTTTCTGAGGACTACGACGGTGCAAAGATTCGCACGGTAGTCAACGGCAGAAAGATGTTCACCCCCATGCTGGTAGTGTTCGTGGCGATTGCCGCGACCGACGTGATGTTTGCGTTCGACTCGATTCCGGCCATCTTCGGCATTACAACTGACCCGTTCATCGTTTTCACCGCGAACGTGTTTGCGCTTATGGGTCTTCGCCAGCTCTACTTCTTGCTAGGTGGCCTGCTCGACAAGCTCGAATACCTAAAGTATGGAATCGCCTTCATCCTTGCCTTTATTGGCGTCAAGCTGGTTTCGCACGCTATGCACGTTAACGAATTGCCTTTTATCAACGGTGGCAAGCATATCGAGTGGGCTCCTGAGATTCCAACCACTGTTTCACTCGGAGTGATTGTCGCTGCAATTGTTGTTTCGGCGGTGGCGAGCATTGTGGCCGCGCGTTACAAAGACAAGAAGTCGGCTAACTAACTCTGTTCTTTGTTAGTGCTTCGGTTGATCGCCCAATAGCTCGGCATCCATGGGCAGAGTTGCCGGCAACTTTGCGTTGATCTCGGCGATCTCTTGATCGCTCAGCTTGATGTCTAGGCCAGAGAGGTTGTCGAGCACCGTCTCGACTCGAGTGACACCGGGAATTGGAACAATTGTCGGAGATAGTGAGCGCAACCAGGCGAGGGCAACAGCGTGCGTCGACTTGCCCTGATCGGCAGCGATTGCGCCGAACACAGAATCGAGTTCTTTGACGCCCTTTGACGGCGACCAAGGCAAATAGACGACGCCATACTGCTCACAAACTTCGAGCACATCAAGCTCCTGGCGATAAACCGGGTTCAGCTGGTTCTGAATGCTGACGATGCCGCCCTCTTCGGGTGTTCCCAAAATCTCAAGCGCACGGGTTAGTTGCTTGGCGCTGTAGTTGCTGACCCCGATATGTTCAATGATGCCTCGCTGGCGCACTGCGTCGAGGTTCTGCACCTGCTCTTCGAAACCCAGGCTCGGGTCGGTGCGGTGGTGTTGCCAGAGGTCGAGTTTGGAAACTCCGAGGCGTCCGGCTGAGGCTTCTGCTGCGCGAAGCAGATAGTCAACGCTCGCGTTGCGTCCCCAAACTTCGCCTGGCTTGCGCGTGATTCCGGCTTTGGTGCCAATAACGATTTTCGCCTTTTGCTCTGCTGTGCCCGACCAGGTGCGCAGCGCATCGGCAACCATTAGCTCGTTCTGACCGAAGGTATTCCACGCAGAGGCGTAGATGTCGGCGGTGTCGAAGAACGTGACACCCTCATCCATGGCCACATGCAGGGCACCTACAACTTTTTGATAGGCCTCATCAGAGCCAAGTGCGATTCCGTTGAATTGTGCATACATCGAACCAAAGCCGATGTTGCCGATTTTGTCGCGAAATGTAGTCATGTCTAAAGACTATGACTTTTTCGACCTAGGTCAGTTCGAACTGACCGCCCTCAATCTGACCCTGCTTGCGGTAGAGGTCGAGCTTGCTACGGGTATCCATAATGTCTAGGTTTCGCATGGTGAGCTGACCAATGCGATCGGCTGGGCCAAAGGCTGAATCCTCGGTGCGCTCCATCGAGAGTTTCTCTGGGTGATAGCTGAAGCCCTCACCGCGAGTATCGACAATCGTGTAGTCATCGCCGCGACGCAATCGAATTGTCACAGAACCGTTAACGGCAGAGGCAACCCACTTGGTAAGCGACTCGCGAAGCATGAGGGTCTGCGGGTCTAACCAGCGTCCTTCGTAAAGCAGGCGACCCATGCGACGACCCTCTGCGTGATAGGCGGCAATTGTGTCTTCGTTGTGAATTGCAGAAATTAGTCGCTCGTAGGCGATGTGCAGAAGTGCCATTCCCGGAGCTTCGTAAATGCCGCGGCTCTTGGCTTCGATGATTCGGTTTTCAATCTGGTCGCTCATGCCGATGCCGTGACGTCCACCGATTTCGTTTGCATTATAGAAAAGGTCAACTGCACTCTTGAAGTCTTCGCCGTTGATGGCAACCGGGCGACCCTGAACGAACTTGATGGTGACGTCTTCGCTGTCGATCTTGACCGAGTTATCCCAGAATTTAACGCCCATGATTGGCTCGACGGTTTCATAAGAGGTATCGAGGTTCTCAAGAATCTTGGCCTCGTGGGTTGCGCCGAGCATGTTGGCGTCGGTGCTGTAAGCCTTCTCGGCAGACGCGCGGTAAGGCAGTTTGCGAGCTAGAAGCCACTCTGACATCTCGTGACGGCCGCCGAGTTCTTCGACGAACTGCGCATCGAGCCAAGGCTTGTAGATTCGCAGTTTCGGGTTAGCTAGCAGACCGTATCGGTAGAAGCGCTCGATGTCGTTGCCCTTGTATGTGCTGCCGTCGCCCCAGATCTCAACGCCATCTTGCTGCATTGCACGAACCAAGAGAGTACCGGTTACAACGCGGCCGAGGGGAGTGGTGTTGAAGTAGGTCTTGCCGCCGGTGCGAATGTGAAAGGCTCCGCAGGCGATTGCGGCCAGTGCTTCTTCGACCAGCGACTGGCGGCAGTCGACCAGGCGGCCAGCTTCGGCGCCATATTCTGCTGCCCTAACGGGCATCGAATCGATGTCGTCTTCGTCGTATTGCCCAAGGTTTGCGGTGTAGGCAAACGGGATCGCACCCTTTTCGCGCATCCACGCAACGGCCACAGACGTGTCGAGGCCACCAGAAAACGCGATGCCGACCTTTTCGCCGACCGGAAGGGATGCAAGAACTTTAGACATGCGCTCTAGGCTACCCAATAACGGGGCATCGGTGGCAGAGTTGTCGCATGGTGCGCAAGCCGAAGAACCCGCAACGCCGCAAACTGATTTTGCTCGGCTTTGTTTTGGCCGTTCTACTCGGCCCCCTGATGGTTCCGGTTAGCAGCTCAGGAAAAGTCACCCACATCGAAGCCGCCGGACCAAATGGCACGTTTTTCAAGTGGCAAGGCATCGACATTCACTACAAATTGACCAAGGCCAGCGCCAGTTGCTTAGCGCCAGGCAACTTGGTGGTCTTAATTCACGGATTCGGCGCCAGCACGTTCTCATGGTTGCCCGTCGAGACCAAGTTCAGCCCCTGTGACGATGTGATCTCGTACGATCGGCCCGCGTTTGGTCTGACCGAACGCACCTTGTCTTGGACGGGCCTCAATCCATATTCGATGAAGGCGCAGCAATCGATTCTCGGTGAGTTGATCTCGAAGTTTGCCAAGGGCAGGCCTACAACTTTGGTTGGACATTCGGCCGGTGGTCAGGTTGCCGCGCAATTTGCCCTCGACAATCCCAAGCTGGTTCGCAATCTGGTTTTAGAAGCGCCAGCGATTCTTAACGGAACACCAGGCGCAGACACGGCCTGGCTGACCTATATTCCACAGTTGAACCACCTGGGGCCATTGCTGGTCTCGAGCATTGCGAGTTCGGGCATGAACTTGCTGAGTGAGTCATATCACGACACAGAAAAACTGACCGATGAAATCATCGCCGGATATCGTGTGCCGCTGACAATCGAAAACTGGGAGTTCGCGTTTTGGGAGTATTCGCGTGCAGACAGATCGACCGATGTTGCCAAGCGACTTAGTGAATTTGCGATGCCGGTGATGATCATCACCGGTGACGACGATCGAGTTGTCGAGACTGCGCTAACTCGAGAGTTAGCTGCGAAAATGCCGCAGGCCGAGTTTGTCGTGATAACTGATTCAGGTCACTTGCTTCACGAAGAAGACCCAGAAGAATTCATGGCAGCGATTCTGCCATTCGTCAGATAGGGCTCTAGGCGAAGGCTTCGGCCGGCGGGCAACTGCAGAACAGGTTTCTGTCGCCATAAACCGAGTCAATTCGCCTGACGATTGGCCAATACTTGCGTCGGTGCTGCCCAGCCACCGGATAGACGGCCAGCTCGCGCGAATAGGGGTGCGACCACTCAGAGACCAGCATTTTCGCGGTGTGTGGCGCGTTGTGCAGCGGGTTGTCTTCTGCCGGCCAGGTGCCCTTGGCAACTTCTCGACTCTCGTTGCGAATCGCAATCATTGCATCAATAAAACGATCCAGCTCGGCAAGCGGTTCGCTCTCGGTTGGCTCGATCATCAGGGTTCCGGCTACCGGAAACGACATTGTCGGGGCGTGGAAGCCATAGTCGATAAGTCGCTTCGCAACGTCGTCTCCGCTAATACCGGTCTCCTTTTGAATCGGACGAATGTCGATGATGCACTCGTGCGCGACCAGGCCGTTCTTGCCCGAGTAGAGCAACGGATAGTGACCGTCGAGTTTCTTTGCAACGTAGTTCGCAGACAAAACCGCTGCCGCTGTTGCATCGCGAAGACCATCGGCACCCATCATGCGAATGTATGCCCATGAAATCGGAAGCACTCCGGCAGAGCCGTAAGGCGCTGCAGAGATTGGGCCATAGTTGGCAAGCGGTGCCTGTGACATTGGGTGACCTGGCAAGAATGGTGCAAGGTGTGAGCGCGCTGCTACTGGGCCGATGCCCGGGCCACCGCCACCGTGAGGAATCGCAAAAGTTTTGTGCAGGTTGAGGTGACTTACGTCACCACCGAACTTTCCAAATTTCGCATAACCGATTACCGCGTTGGTGTTTGCGCCATCGATATAGACCTGACCGCCGGCCGCGTGCACTCGTTCGCAAAGGTCAACGACAGACTCTTCAAACACTCCGTGGGTTGACGGGTAGGTAATCATGATTGCCGAGAGCTTGTTGCCGGCGGCATCGATCTTCTGCTGCAGGTCGGCAAGGTCAACGTTTCCGTTTTCATCACACTCGACCACGACAACACTCATACCGGCCAAGATCGCCGAGGCGGCGTTGGTGCCGTGTGCGCTAGACGGAATTAGGCAAATCTCACGCTGAACGTCGCCACGGCTTAGGTGGTAACCACGGATGGCCATCAGGCCAGCTAGCTCGCCCTGGCTGCCGGCGTTCGGCTGAATCGAAACGGCTTCGTAGCCGGTCAGATCGCTCAACCAAGACTGGATGGTGTCGACCAGTTCGAGGTAGCCGACCACGTCTTCTGCCGGTGCAAAGGGGTGAATGTTGCCAAACTCGGGCCAGGTAACCGGCTCCATCTCGCTGGTTGCGTTTAGCTTCATGGTGCATGAGCCGAGCGGAATCATTCCGCGATCTAGCGCATAGTCATAGTCGGCTAGTTGCTTCATATAGCGCAGCATCGCGGTTTCGCTGTGGTGAGTATTGAAAACCGGGTGGGTTAGGTATTCGGTTGTGCGAGCGAACGTATCGAGGTGTGAACTCGAGCCCGACACAAGAGAGACGCCGAACACTTCGGCAAGGTCGGCAAGGTTCTTCTCGCTGGTGGTTTCGTCTAGCGAAAGCTGTAGGCAGTTTGCATCGCGAATCAACATTGTGATGTTCTTCCCGCGGGCTGATGCAAATAACTTGTTTGCATCGACATCGCAGAGCTCAAGAGTGTCAAAGAAGTCTGAGTGCTTTACCTTGATGCCGGCAGCCGAGAGAGCCTTGGCGAGACGAGAGGTCTTTGAGTGCACCTCGGTAGCGATCGCTTTCAGTCCGGCTGGGCCGTGATAGACGGCATACATGCCAGCCATGACCGCAAGCAAAACCTGCGCGGTGCAAATGTTTGAGGTCGCACGTTCGCGACGAATGTGCTGCTCGCGCGTCTGCAGAGTGAGTCGATAAGCCGGTGCACCATCTGCATCAACCGAAACACCAACGAGGCGACCCGGCATCGAGCGTTCGAGATCGTTGCGCACGGCGAGGTAACCCGCGTGTGGACCACCGAATCCCATTGGCACACCAAAGCGCTGAGTGGTTCCGACGACCACATCTGCACCCTGTTCACCCGGAGACTCGAGCAGAGTTAGCGCGAGCAGGTCTGCCGCGACAACGCTGACTCCACCCTGCGCCTTGGTCAGTTCGATAACGGGCTTGAGTGAAACTATGCGGCCGCTGGCTCCCGGATACTGCAGCAGCGAGCCGAAGTGCTCGCCAAGCCCGGCTGCATCCGTGGCGTTGTCAAAGTATTTGATTTCGATATCGAGCGGCTTCGAGCGGTGCTCGAGCAGGGCCTTGGTCTGCGGAAAAGTGTCGTTGTCGACGAGAAAAACGTTTGATTCCTTGCTGGCTGAGCGCTTGGCAATCATCATGGCCTCAACCGCGGCCGTGCTCTCGTCGAGCATCGAGGCGTTTGAAGTCTTCATGCCGGTGAGGTCGGTGACCATGGTCTGAAAGTTGATCAGCGCCTCTAGGCGACCCTGAGAGATCTCGGGCTGGTAAGGCGTGTAGGCGGTATACCAAGACGGGTTCTCGAGAACGTTTCGCTTGATTACCGTAGGGGTGTGGGTGCCGTAGTAGCCAAGACCAATCATCGAAGTGGTCACGCGGTTCTTGGCGGCGATCGCGCGAAGCTCTGCAAGAGACTCGGCCTCGGTACGCGCCGGGTCTAGGGTGCTGTCGCCGCGAAAGCGAATGACTTCGGGAACTGCGGCGCTAAGTAGTGAATCGAGCGATTCGTAACCGAGAGTTTCGAGCATGACCTTTTGATCTGCAGAAGAGGTGCCAATGTGGCGGTACTGAAACTTTTCGTGCTCGAGTGCCATCTTTCGATTACTCGCCGGTGAATGCGTCGTAGTCGGCAGCAGAGAGCAACTCTGGCAGCGCATCGAAACGAACCTTGATTAACCAGCCAGCGCCAAAGGCATCCTGGTTAACTAACTCGGGAGCAGCCGTGACCGCCGAGTTCACCTCGACGACTTCGCCATCGACAGGTGAGTAGAGCTCGCCAACAGACTTAGTCGATTCGATCTCGCCACAAATCTTCATGTATGTTGTGCGCGCACCTACCTTTGGCAGGTCAACGAAAACGACGTCACCAAGTTTTTCAGCCGCGTAGGCAGTTATGCCAATCGTTGCCACATCGCCCTCAACCTTGAGCCACTCGTGTTCTTTTGTGTAGTGGAGATCGGTTGGATTCGACATGCTCGGCTAGTGCTCTCTCTTATAAAACGGCAATTTCACGATTTTGTAGGGCTCTAAGTTACCCCGCACGTCAAGACTAATCGTGTCGCCCACGCCAAAATTCCCATCACGAATGTAGGCCATCGCTACCGGGTATCCGAGGGTTGGAGACAGCGCGCCAGAGGTAACCACCCCGATGGTTTCGCCCGTTGAAGGGTGCTTGAGCTCGTAATCGGCTCGGGCGGCGCGTTTGCCCTCACCCACAAGAGCGATGAGTCGCTCTCTTGGCTCGGCAATCTTTTCCAGCGCCTCGCGGCCGACAAAGTCGTGCCCCTCGTCGAAGCGAATGACCTTGCCGAGACCTGCGTCAATCGGGGTGTGCTGTTCATCGAGTTCGTGCCCGTAGAGCGGCATGCCAGCCTCGAGTCGAAGGGTGTCTCGGCAGGCGAGCCCGGCTGCAATAAGGCCATCTTCGGCCCCTGCGGCCAGAAGGTCGTTCCAGACCCCTGCCGCGTTGTCGGCCGCAACTAGAACCTCGAAACCGTCTTCGCCGGTGTATCCGGTGCGACAAAGGTATGCGCTCGAGCCAGCCACTGTGCCCGCGGCAATTGAGTAGTACTTGAGCTCGGCCAGATTTGAATCGGTGATTTTCTGCAATATGCCTGTTGCCTTTGGCCCCTGAATAGCGATCAAGGCCCAGTCATCACCCTGATCGTCGACCGAAACCTCGAAACTTGATTTGCGATCGCGCAGGGCGTCAACAACCGCGCTTCGGTTTGAGGCGTTCGCAATTATCAAAAAGTTATCTGCTGCGAGTCGGTAAACAATCAGGTCGTCAATGATTCCGCCGTCTTGGTTGCAAATCATCGAGTACTTGGCGCGGCCAATCGCAATCTCCGAGGCCATGCCGATTAGCGCGTAATTCAAGAACGCAGCCGCGTCATCGCCTGACACAAAAATCTCTGCCATATGCGAGATGTCGAAAACTCCGGCGGCATTGCGCACGGCGTGATGCTCGGCAAGGTCGCTGCTGTAGCGAACCGGCATGTCCCAGCCACCAAAGTCGGTGAAGCTAGCACCAAGTTTTACGTGCTCGCCGTGCAGAACTGTCTGAGCCATTATCTTCCTTAGTTTGAAGTCGGTTGCTGTTGGGTTATGCAGTGGATGCCTCCACCGCGAGCAAAAATTGGTCTGGCGTCGACGAGCACTACTTCGCGATCGGGATAGCACCCTTCGAGAATTGCCTTGGCAACCTGATCGTTTTCGTCGTCGAATGCGCAGAGAATCACACCACCGTTCACCAGGTAGTGATTGATATACGAATAGTCGACCCATCCGTGATTGTCTTTCAAAACTTTGGGTGCCGGCACCGAAATCAATTCGAAACCACCAGCCTCTTCGAGAGTGCGCTTGACCTCGTGGCTTACCGAGAAATCAGGGTGCTCTTGGTTGAGTTGATCGTGAAAGAGAATTTTGCCACCCGGTGCGAAGCAGGCGACTATGTCGATATGCCCACGGGTTCCGAACTCGTCGTAGTCGCGGGTGAGACCTCGGCGAATCCATATGGCTCGTTTCGTGCCGAGCTTCTCGTGAATCTCGGCCTCGACCTCTTCGCGGGTCCAAGTCGAGTTGCGACCCTCGCCCAACTGAACGGTCTCGGTCATCATTACGGTGCCTTGGCCATCAACATGGATGCCGCCGCCTTCGTTGATCAGTTTGCTCGAGATTGACTCGACCGATGCGAAATCGGCTATCTGCTTGGCTACGTGCTGGTCCTTGGCCCAAATCGCCCAGCTGGTGGCGCCCCAACCGTTGAAAACCCAGTCGACGGCAGCTACCTTGCCAGAACTGTTCTTGACGAAACTCGGGCCGGTGTCTCGCAACCAACCGTCATCGAGCGAAGCCTCGATCAGCTCAACTCGTTCGTCGAGCAGCACCTTTGCTGCTGCAACATCGTCTGGCTCAATCAGCATCTTCACTGGTTCGAAACGAACAATCGCGTTTGCGACGGCAGACCAGGCGGCAAACGCACGCGCGTTCTCACTCGGGTCGTCGTCGTAGTCTTTTGCCGGCCAACCCATCCAGGTGCATTCGTGCGGTTGCCACTCTGCGGGCATCACCCAACTCATCAGTATGAAACTCCGGCTATGCCGCCGTCCTCGCCGTCACCGTTTTCGGTGCGAGCGTTTGTGACCGGTTCGACCAGCATGTCGTAGGTGTCTGGGCGGCGAGTAGCCAAAAATGGAAACAGGTCGAGCCAATCTCGACGCTGATCGAGATCTAGATCTGCAACCAAAACTTCATCGCCCTCGCGAGCGGCCTGAGCAAGAACTCGACCGTAAGGGTCGCAGATGAAACTGCTTCCGTAAAAAGTTATCGAACCCTCGTTGCCGTAGCGATTCGGAACAATCATGAAGGTTCCGTTAGCAATTGCGTTTCCAACAATCACCTGTCGCCAAAGCGGTTCGGTATCGAAATCAGGATGGTCTGGTTCGCTGCCGATTGCGGTCGGATAGGCGAGTACCTCTGCACCGCGCAGCGAATAGTTGCGAACCAGCTCGGCGAACCACTCATCCCAGCAGGTAGGCAAACCGATTTGCGCAATTGTGCCATCAAAGTCGAATTCATAAACCGGATACGGCTCGCCGTCGCTCGGCCCCTGCGCGAAGTATTGATCTTCGTAGTAACCGGCAGTGACGGGAATGTGAAGTTTCGGGGTTCGAGAAACTATGCGACCGGCCGGGTCGACCACGATCGCAACGTTTAAACCGCGACCGTCTTGCATCGGTTGGTGCTCGTATAGCGAGATGTGCACGAAGATGTTGTTCTCGGCCGCTGCCTGGGCGGCGAATCGATAGGTTGGCCCGTCATCGAGGGATTCGGCAAGAGAGTTGGGGGTGAAGTCGGGTTTGGTGTCTGCCATGTATCGGCTAAGAGTTAGCTCTGGCAAGAAAACAATCTTGGCCCCTGCCTTGGCTGCGGCCGCAATGCCCTCGGCCAAGACGCCAAGGTGTTCGGCTTCGTCGGCATGCCATTTGGTCTGCACCAGAGCCACGCGCAGCGGCTGACGTTCGGCCGGCTTGACCCGACTCAGGCTCGGCAGTGCTGCGGCAACGGTCAGCTTCACGGGCTAGTCCCTGTCAATTCGGTCGAGAATTTCACGGATGGTCTCGATCGTGGTGGTTGGGTTCACGATCGCGAACCTCAGGTTCGGCTCGCCCGCGTGAGAGCTCGGCACCACGAATGCGATCTGGTCTTCGAGCAGTTTCGCGCTCCAGCGGTCGTAGTCTGCCTGCTTCCAGTTCTTCTTTTTGAAAACCACGACGCTAAGCATCGGCTCGCGAACCAGCTCGAGATCGTCGCGTTGGCGAATCAGCTCTGCCGCCTCGCTAGCCAGTTTGCAGTTGGTCTCAACCGCCTCACGATATGCGGCAACGCCGTGGGTTGCGAGCGAGAACCAAAGCGGAAGTCCGCGTGGTCGACGCGTGAGGTTGATTGCGTAGTCGCTCGGATTCCACTCGCCAGATTCGGTTAGGGTTTCGAGATATTCACCGTGCTGAGTGTGAGCGAGCCTGGCAATTTCAGGATCTCGGTAAACCAAAGCGCATGCATCGAAGGGTGCAAACAACCACTTGTGTGGGTCGACAATAAAGCTGTCTGCCAGTTCGACCCCGGCAAAGAGTTTGCGCGTGCTCGGTGCCAAAATTCCGGCCAGTCCATAGGCACCATCAACGTGAAACCAAATCCGATTCTGTTTCGCAACTTGACCGACCTCGTCGAGGCGATCGACTATTCCAAAATTTGTGGTTCCCGAAGTTGCAACGATTGCAAAGACATCAACGTCTTTGGCATTGCTAAGGGCCTGCTCAACGGCTTCGCCGGTTAGTTGGCCTTCGGCGTTGACCTTCGCTGCGATTATGTCGACATCCATTACTCGTGCAGCGGTATTCAAGCTCGAGTGCGCTTCACTGCTGCAGATAAATGCCCAGCGTGACGATTTTCGACCGCCGTTTTTCTCGGCGTTGAATCGTGCGGCGACAAGAGCCGAAAGGTTTCCAATAGTGCCGCCCTGCACAAAGACTCCGCCGGCCGATTTCGGCAAGCCGGTTTCGCGAACCAACCACTCGATCACTTGGTTCTCGGCGTAAACCGCACCGGCACCTTCCATCCATGAACCGCCATAGATTGCAGAGGCAGAAACGATCAGGTCGAACAATTTTGATGCTTCGGTCGGTGCCGAGGGAATGAACGAGAGGTAACCCGGGTGATCAGTGCTGATGGTCGAGGGCGCTAAGACTTCGCCAAAGAGGGTTAGAGCGGCGCTGCCGCCCATGCCCGATTCAGAAATGGTTTGGCCGGCAAGGGTTTGAAGTTCAGCCTCGGCTTTTGGCGAATCTAGGGGAGGCGGCGAGTAACTGAGTCTCGTTCGTGCGTATTCAAATACCGCTTCACGCAGGTCTCCGGTGACCTCGTGCATCTTTGCACTCTCTGGCGTGGGCAATGCGGTTTCCTTCGGTATGCGGCTTGATTTAGAGCCTAGCCGAAGGGCTATCCAGCTTTTTTCATGGCCCTTTTGGTCAGCGATACGCCAAAGCCAAAAGCGCTCAAAGCCAAGAGTCCCCAGAACAGGTAACCCTGTTGCTGGGCTATGGCCTCGCAAGAGGTCCAACCCTCAGCCTGAGCCGACTCGAGGCAATTGTTTGGGTTCAGTAGGCCGATAACAGAAGCTAGGGCTGCCACAACCGAAACCGTGGCGATCATTGCCCAACTGTTGTTCTTAATCATTTGCGTCTTTCTGGTCGATGGATGCTTCTCTAATTTTGCTGTTGCCAGTGTTGCTTCTAGCGGTTTGTGCCACAACGATTCCGATGATCACGAGCACTCCGCCGATTGCCTGAGACAAATCAATCAATTGACTCAACCACAGGTAGCCAAACACAAAAGCAAAAACCGTTTCTGAGGTGCTTGCTATTCCTACCGCGCTTGCAGAGAGATGACGCATGGCGGAAAAAGTTAGCAACATCGGCACAAACGAGCCAAACAGCATCACAAAGACAAGCAACGCCCAGGTTGGCAGATTGATTGCACCTAGGTTTTCGGTGAGGTTCAGCGTCTTCGAGAAATCAATCGGACTAACGGACTGAAAGCTCATAGTGATTGCCCAGAAGAGGCTCGCCGCAGAGAACGCATAAAACATAGTAGAGAGTGCATCGCGTTTTCTCTGAACCCTTTCACCCATGATGAAGTAAGCGCTCAAAAACACCGCCGCCATGAAACCATAGGTGACGCCTTCGGGATTCAACCCGGTTGACCAAGGCTTGGCAACAATAGCTAGACCACCGAGCACCAGTGCCACGGCAATCCAGATTCGACCGCGCACCTTTTCTTTGAAGAGCAGATAAGCAGCAATCGGAACAATCACGATTGCGGTGTATTCGATTAGCAGGGCAACGCCAACCTGCAGGTTCGCCACAGCATTGCTATATGCCCATTGCATCAAGCCGACGCCAACCACACCAAAGACAGCAAAGAAAGGAACCTCACGAAGAGTTAGTTTGAACGCCCGAGGTTTAGACAGCGCCAGGGCGAGGCCCGCCAAAACTGCAACGGCGGCAGATCGCAACAGCGTGAGCTGTTCAGCCGAGATTCCGCTGTCGATCAGAACCTTTGTCGTGCTTGCATTTAGGCCGAATAGCAGCGAGCTTGTGATGGCCAAAATCACTCCGAGAGTGGGGTGCTTGCGATTTTGACTCATTCGAAAAGCCTAGGCTAGTCAAATGAATAGTTTTGTTTTGGGCGGCGGTTGCTTCTGGTGTCTCGACAGCAGCTACATGCAGTTCAAGGGTGTTCACGATGTCGAAGTTGGCTACATGGGTGGCGCATCGTCTAACCCAAGCTACGAGCAGGTGTGCGACGGCAATACCGGTCACGTAGAAGTGGCCAAGGTAATTTTCGATGAGTCGATTGTGCCTGCCGAAGTTATTCTCGACATGTTTTTTACTCTGCACGATCCAACCCAATTGAATCGGCAGGGCAACGATATCGGTAGCCAATATCGCTCGGCCATGTTTTATGAGAACGACGAACAGCGCATTTTGTTCGAAGCCGCTCGTGATCGTGCAATCGAATTGTGGGGGCCGGCGATTGTGACCGAAATAGTTTCTGTCGAAACTTTCTGGATGGGTGAGGAATATCACCAGGACTTCTTCGAAAAGAATCCGAACCAGGGCTACTGCAACGCGGTAGTCGCACCGAAAATGGCAAAGGTGCGAGCTAAGTTCACCGAGTTTCTTAGATAACAAAAAACTTATCCACAGATTTCATTTCAGCAACCCACGGATAGGTGCTCTGAGCCAATCTCTATTTAGCGATCGTGTGATCGTTCAATAGAGAGGTAAAAAGTTGTCAGAGATTGTTACTGTTTCAGGCCTAGTTGCCACCACACCGCGTCACCTGGTAACCCAAGATGGGTTGCCAATCACTTCGTTTCGATTGGCAGCCTCGCACCGTCGATTCGATCGCACCGCCAACAAATGGGTCGACGGCGAAACCAATTGGTTTACCGTCACGGCCTTTCGTCAGTTGGCCATCAATTCGGCGGGCTCGGTCTCGAAGGGCGAGCGAGTGCTCGTCACCGGCAAGCTGCGCGTTCGCGACTGGGATAACGGCGAAAGGGCCGGCACATCGGTTGAAATCGAGTCAGATGCCATTGGGCACGACCTGACCTGGGGCACGGCGACCTTTACGCGCACGATTTTGGTGCGCGAACCAGACCCAGCCGAAGATGTCGACAGCGAGATCGAAGACGAAGAAGAGTTGGTCGCCGCTAAATAACCACAGACTGCTGGGCCGACAGGCGACCCCCTCTGCCTGTCGGTTCAGCGCCAAACCTCTTTTCGAGAGAGGCTGGCGCTCTCTCGCAATGCATGCAATCACAGTGCTCAAGTTGAAGCCAAAAATGGTCGGATAAACTCTTTCCGACAGCATGCGGCGCGAGAGAGCGCCATTTATCGAAAGAGACAAACACTTTGGCTGAATTCATCTATCAGATGATCAAGGCGCGCAAGGCGCATGGCGAGAAAGTCATTCTTGATGACGTTACCCTGGCGTTTTATCCGGGTGCCAAAATCGGAGTCGTTGGCCCCAACGGCGCCGGAAAGTCGACAGTGCTCAAGATTATGGCTGGCATCGACACTCCAAGCAATGGTGAAGCTCGTTTGGCCAACGACGCAACCGTTGGAATTTTGTTGCAGGAGCCTCCGCTCGACGAGAGTTTGACAGTGCTCGGCAACGTCGAGCTAGCCGTCAAAGCTACTAAGGCAAAGCTCGATCGCTTCAACGAGATTTCGGCGCTAATGGCTGAGCCAGATGCAGACTTCGACACCCTGCTCGCCGAGATGGGTGTTCTGCAAGAGCAAATCGACCATCTCGACGCTTGGGATCTCGACAGTCAACTAGAGCAGGCCATGGATGCACTTCGCTGCCCACCTGGCGACACCCCTGTCACTCACCTTTCGGGTGGAGAGCGCAGACGTGTTGCTCTTTGCAAGTTGTTGCTCGAGAAGCCTGACTTGCTTCTGCTCGACGAACCAACCAACCACCTAGATGCCGAGTCAGTTTTGTGGCTCGAATTGCACCTCGCGAAGTATCCCGGCGCAGTTCTTGCCGTAACTCACGATCGATACTTTCTCGACAATGTCGCAGAGTGGATTCTCGAACTCGACCGCGGTCGCGCCTATCCCTATGAGGGAAACTACTCGACTTACCTTGAGAAGAAGCGCGAGCGCCTCGAGGTGCAGGGCAAGAAAGACGCCAAGCTGGCCAAGCGCCTTACCGAGGAGCTCGAGTGGGTTCGTTCGAACTCGAAAGCTCGACAGGTCAAGTCAAAAGCTCGTTTGTCAAAGTACGAAGAGATGGCTGCCGCTGCAGACCGTGACAGAAAGCTCGACTTCGAAGAGATTCAGATTCCGGTTGGTCCTCGACTCGGAAACATTGTGCTTGAAGCCAAGAACATCAAGAAGGGTTTCGGCGACCGAGTGTTGGTCGAGGGACTTAGCTTCTCGCTTCCGCGCAATGGAATCGTTGGAGTGATTGGTCCGAACGGTGTTGGTAAGTCAACACTGTTTAAGAGCATCGTCGGTCTAGAAGAACTTGATAGCGGTGAACTAAAAATCGGTGAGACCGTAAAGATCTCATACGTTGACCAGTCGCGCTCTGGCATCGATCCAACCAAGACTCTTTTCGAGGTGGTTTCTGACGGTCTCGACTTCATGATGGTCGGCAACACCGAGATTCCATCGCGCGCCTATGTTGCGGCTTTTGGTTTCAAGGGAACAGATCAGCAAAAGCCAGCCGGAGTTCTCTCTGGTGGAGAACGTAACCGACTCAACCTCGCCCTCACTCTCAAGCAGGGCGGAAACCTCTTGCTTCTCGATGAGCCAACTAACGACCTCGATGTCGAGACCCTATCGTCTCTCGAAAACGCCTTGCTCGAATTTCCCGGTTGTGCTGTGGTCATCACACACGACCGTTGGTTTCTCGACCGAGTCGCAACCCACATTTTGGCTTACGAGGGCACCGACGATAATCCTGCTAACTGGTATTGGTTCGAGGGCAACTTCGACTCATACGAAGAGAACAAGATTGAACGTCTGGGTGCAGAGGCTGCCAAGCCGCATCGCTCAACCTATCGCCGCCTGACTCGCGACTAGTTACTAGTCGGCGAACTCGGGAACGCGAACCATTCCCTCTTGAGCGACGGTGGCAAGCAGTTGACCCTGACGATTGAAGATTCGACCAAGGGCCAGACCTCTTCCGCCCTGAGCGCTCGGTGATTCCTGGACATAGAGCATCCACTCGTCGGCCCGGCCATCCCGGTGAAACCACATGGCGTGATCCAGGCTCGCCGATTTCAGTCCCCGGTGAGCCCAGGCGATTCCGTGTCGCCGATAGATGCTCTCGAGAATCGTGTAGTCGCTGGCGTATGCCATCGCGGCTCGATGAATCTGCATGTCATCGGGCAGTGCTCCGAGAGACTTAATCCAAACGGCCTGATGAGCGACATGCTCGCCGTCAACCTTGAAAAAGATTGGCGATGTCACGTGGCGCATGTCAAAAGGTCTCGCCTTGGCCCAGTACTGAACCACCGGATGCTCGCTGTCACCGAGAAGCGATGCGGCCGTCGGCAATGATTCGGGATCGGGAATATTCTCTGGGAAGGCATCCTGGTGATCGAGTCCCGGGTCTGTGTCTTGAAACGAGGCAATCATCGAGAAGATTGGTTGATTGTTTTGAAATGCCTGCACTCGGCGAGTGCTAAAGCTTCTGCCATCGCGAAGTCGGTCGACCGAAAAAGTGATTGGCAGCTCAATGTCTCCAGGCCGCAAAAAGTATCCGTGCAGTGAGTGAACGTTTCTGATGCCCTCGGTGTCTATTGTTTGGGTGGCCGCCACCAGGCTCTGCGCTAAGACCTGACCGCCATACACTCTTCCGTGCGGCATCCACTGAGACGGTCCTTCGAATAGGTCTTCACCATTCGCAGCCGTGCTCAATCTTTCGAGTTTCAAGGTTCTGAGCAAATCTTCCAGAGGGTTCTCTGGAATTGGAACTGACATGATTCTCCGAACTGCGAGTGAATTGTGTTTGCAAAAGGTAGTTTAGATAACGATGAATAAAGACTTCGTTCTAATTGATGAACAATCGACAAAAGATCTGCAGTCATACCTGCTGAGAGCCAAGCGACTCGACCCTGACGGTCTCGTTCGCTTGCGTGCCTATGGCAATGTGCTTGCCGCCTATGTTGCGCCCATATTCACCGGTTCGATTCTCGACGGGGGTCCTACTGTCATTGGTCTTCGAACGACGGAACTTGCCACCGAGGCAGAGGTTGACTCTCTGGTGCCAATTTCTTCGGTTCTCGACCGACTAGCCAGGGTGCTTGAGAGCGGCGCAACCGAATATCGAATCGAAGTTCCTGAGGCCGGTCAGCGCGCTGCTTGGGCAGGCATCTCGCCACCTCGATCAGGTTGGGTCGCCGATGGAGTAATCGACGAAACCGAATTGACGGCAATCGCAAGGGCAGGAATTCAGGAGGTTGCTGACTCGCTTCCAACCTCGGTCGGTGGACCCATCGCCGCACGCATCCGCGGTGAAATCTGGGGCAGGGGCATCGAGCGTGACACACGCATTCCAACCGGGGCAGCCTTTGTGGCAGCCGGGCTCGGCTTTATGACCGAGAACGAGCAGATATCGATTTACTTTGCCGACAACTGGGTTCGCCTGAGCACCGAGTTTGGCCACGTAATTGCGCGTGAAGCCGCTCGAGTCGCCTAAGCCTGGCGTCTATTCCTCGAAGGTGTTGAGCATCGCGGTGGCGGCGCGATCTAGGTAACCCCAAAGTTCAGCCTCGAGAAGCTGCGGCAATTCGATTGAGTCGACGGCGGCACGCATGTGTAGCAACCAACGCTCGCGAGCCAACGGATTTATCTTGAAGGGGGAGTGACGCATCTTTAGTCTCGGGTGTCCGCGTTGCTCTTGGTAGGTAGCTGGGCCACCCCAGTACTGCTCAAGAAACATTCTCAGTCTCTCTGCCGCCGGGCCGAGGTCTTCTTCGGGATACATGGGTCGCAGCACATCGTCTTCTGCAACGCCCTCATAGAACTTCGCGACAAGTCGCTCGAAAGTTTGACTTCCGCCAACTCGCTCATAAAAGTTGCCCGCTATATCTAGCTCTCCGCCAAGCCCCTTGATGCGAACTGTTTCGACGCGCTCCGCATCAGAGAAATCTTCTTCGTCGTGCAATTACTTGTTTGCCTTGCCAGTGACCTCGACAAAGATTGAGGTCTTATCTGAGGCAAGAGTTATCTTTGCCGAATCGAGTTTGTTCTTAATTCGCAGTCTTAGCTCGCGCGCAACTTCATCGGCGTCTTGCGGGCCAACCTGCTGCACCAAGCGCATGACAACCTGATCTGCCGTGACGGATTCGATTCCCCAGATTTCTGGTTGACCGAGCATGCGCTTGGCGAATGAAGAGTCCTTTACGAGTTCTGTGGCAGCTTCAAGAATCGCGGCGCGTGCTTTGTCGATGTTTACTTTGTAGCTCAGTGGAATGTCGAGAATGACTCGAGACCATCCCTGTGACTGATTACCGACACGGATGATTTCTCCGTTTCGCACGTACCAGAGAACGCCGTTCACATCTCTCACCTGAGTAACGCGAAGACCAACATTTTCAATGACGCCTCGGGCCTCACCAAGGTCGACGCTGTCACCAACGCCAAACTGGTCTTCGAAGATGATGAATAGACCGCTGATGAGGTCTTTCACTAGGCTCTGAGCACCGAAGCCAAGAGCGGCTCCCAAGATTCCAGCACTGGCCACAAGGGCACCTACGGCAACTCCCAGTTCGCCCAGCACGGCCCCCACCGCGAATAGCAGCAGTGACCAGGTGATCAGGTTTGACATAACAGAGGCAAGCGTTTTGGCTCGCTGAATGACTCGTGCCTTTGAGATTGGCGACTGACCTCTAGTTTCTGCGCCAGCAAGCTTGCCTTTGGTTCCGCTTTCGACCTGTTTCAGAACTCGGCTAACCGAAATCAGGAGTGCCCAGCGAGCGATCACCGTTCCGAGCAGAATTGCGACAATCCTGATCGGGGTCTGCCATTGCTGCCAGAACTCTGGCCACCAGCTAGCTAGGTCTTGCATCTTTAGTCTTGCTCGTCGCGCTTTTGGGCGGCAAGGGCGCGGTCAACGGCCGCGAGGTTCTCAATCATGATTCGACGAAGTGCAGGAATCTCTTTGATTTCTGGTTTGGCAATCCACTCTCGAGTTTTTGCAGCAAGCGATTCGTTGGCCAGATAGACCGGATACAGGTTGATCATCAGGTACTCGGCAATCTTGAAGGTGTGCAGTTTCCAAACGTGCAGTGCGTTCTCGAAGTAGCGATTCACGTATGGCTCTAGCAAAGCCAAGTCGTGAACGCGACCAAAGCCCAGGCTTGCCGAGTTTACGAGCGCGTTTGATAGGTCTTTGCTTTCGACCAGAGTCTTCCAAGCTTCGGCTTTCGCCGCTGCCGTTGGAATTGCTGCACGCGCACCGGCCGCGGCCTTTTGACCGTTTGCCGTGTTGTCTCGCTCCAGTTCTGCGTCGATTTCTGCAGCACCGGCGCGAGCGGCTACCACTAGCCCGGTGAGAAGGTCCCAGCGCAAATCGGCATCGACCTCGAGGCCGCCAAGCTTCTCCGCTCCTGAAAGCAGAGCTTCGAGCGCGTCGAGTTGAGCCTTGCTGCGAGCAAACTGCGGAAAGAACTTAATGAGTTGCAACTGAATGTCGCTTCCGGCTGCTGCCGAGCGAGCGATTGAAAGCAATCCGTCAGCAATCTCAACCAAAACTTCGTCGCGGTGCTTCTCGGCAACATACATGTTTCCGGTGGTAACCAGCTGGCGCAGCAAGGTGAGAATCGTTGTCGATTCAGATTCGGTTGCGATGTTGTTAAGCACCAACTTCACAAATTCGCGTGGACTGGTTTCGGCGTCGCGAGTTGCATCCCAGGCCGCACCCCAAACAATGGTGCGGGCGAGCGAGTCTTCGAATTTGCTCAGATGATCGACGGCCGTCTTGAGCGAGCGCTGGTCGAGGCGAATCTTTGCGTAGGCAAGATCTTCATCGTTCAAGAGAATGAGATCTGGTTGCGCTAATCCAACCAGCGCTTCAACCTCGGTTCGATCGCCATCAACATCGAGTTCTAGTCTGTGCACTCGAACCAGAGAGCCGGCGTCTAGGTTATAAAAACCAATCACCATGCGGTGTGGGCGAATCGTGGGGTGCTCGGGGATTGCGGTCTGAAGCACGGCGAAGCTGGTCAGCACTCCGTCAGCGTCAACTTCAAACTCTGGGCGAAGCGTGTTCACTCCGGCGGTCTCGAGCCAGTTCTTCGACCAGCTCTGGAGGTCTCGACCCGACTGGTCTTCGAGCTCGCGAAGCAAATCAGAGAGCTCTGTGTTCTGGTAGGCGTGCTTCTTGAAGTAAGCGCTAACGCCAGCCATGAACTTATCTTGGCCAACCCATGCAACTAGCTGCTTTAGAACCGAAGCTCCCTTTGCATAGGTGATTCCGTCAAAGTTCACCTGCACATCTTCGAGATCGTTGATCTCGGCAACAATCGGGTGGGTAGATGGCAACTGGTCTTGGCGGTATGCCCACGACTTCTCGAGCGAGGCGAAAGTTGTCCAGGCTCCGTGCCACTCGGTTGCTTCGGCGGTGGCAAGCGTAGAGGCGTATTCGGCGAATGACTCGTTCAACCAAAGATCGTTCCACCACTTCATGGTGACCAGGTCGCCAAACCACATGTGTGCTAACTCGTGCAGAATCGTGACGACTCGACGCTCTTTGGTTGCGTCTGAAACTTTAGATCTGAAGACATAAGTCTCGGTGAAGGTGACAGCACCCGCGTTCTCCATCGCACCAGCGTTGAACTCTGGAACGAATAGTTGGTCGTACTTCTCAAATGGATACGGAACATCAAATTGCTTCTCGAAGAAAGTGAAACCTTCGCGAGTTTTGTCGAATATGTAGTCGGCATCCATGAATGGCGCTAGCGAAGCGCGGCAATAGACGCCAAGTGGAATTACTCGACCGTCAGAAGATGTCAGTTGCGAGCGAGTTTCGACATACGGTCCAGCAACCAGCGCCGTGATGTAGCTCGAAATTTTTGGGGTCGGTGCAAAGCTCCACTTTGCTTTTGCGTCGCCAAGTGAAACAGGCTCTGGGCTTGGCTGGTTCGAGACAATCTTCCAGTTTTCTGGAGCGGTCACGACAAAAGTGAATAGCGCTTTTAGATCTGGCTGTTCGAAGACGGCGAACATGCGTCGTGAATCAGGCACTTCAAACTGGGTATAGAGGTATACCTCGTTGTCAACCGGGTCGACAAAGCGGTGCAGACCCTCGCCGGTGTTCATATACAAAGCGTCGGCGTCGACTACTAGCTCGTTTTCACTCTGCAGGTTGTTCAGCTGGATGCGAATGCCGTCTGAGTGCTTGGCCACGTCAAGTGATTCGCCGTTCAAAGTGATGCTGCGTACCTTGGCGGTTATGGCATCGATGAAGGTACTCGAGCCCTGCTCGTGGGCAGCGAAGAGCACCGTGGTCTTCGAACTGAAGGTCTCATCGCCCTGGGTCAGGTCGAGCTCAACCTCGTAACTGTGAACCTTGACCAGCTTTGCGCGGTCGGCGGCCTCGAGGCGAGTTAGATTTTCTCCTGGCAATTTGACTCCTGTATAGATTGGCGATTTCGTCAATTAGCCTAGTCTTTATGAACCTGAAGCCATCCCCGCTCAATGAGGCCTCGGCCGTGCTCGCAATCGGAATTCTGGGCATTTTGCTCACCTTCACTTTCTCGACCATGAGCATCGAGACCGGGTTTGCCATGCTCTCGAACTCGGCGCTGATATTTCTGCTGCCGGCCTTCACTTTCTGGGCGGTTATTGGGCTTTTTGTTCGTCGCAAGTCAAAGACGTTCAGATTGCTAGTGAACATCGCAGTGACCGGTGTGGTTACTGTTTTTTTCAGCAGCCTGCTAATCAGTGCGATCAACGCATCTACTGTGGGAACTCTGGTTGGGCGCCAGCAAAGCCAGGATGTGGTGAGCGGAATGGCACTTGTTGCTTTCTTCTCTTGCACCGTTGGTGCGCTAATCACGTACCTGTGGTTGCTCAGATCAGCAGAGAAAAGTTAGGTCATCTATGCGCATTCATATTGCTACCGATCACGCCGGGCTAGAGCTCAGTCACTTCTTGATAGAGCAGCTGAGAGAGCAGGGTCACGAAGTCTTCGACCACGGTCCCAAAGAATATGATGCCCTCGATGACTATCCGGCCTTCTGCATTAACGCAGCACTTGCCGTGGTCAGAGACGAACAGGCTGCAATAGAAGCGCTCGGTATTGTTCTTGGCGGTTCAGGCAACGGCGAACAGATTGCAGCCAACAAAGTTCAGGGCATTCGAGCGGCCTTGGTTTGGAACGAGTCAACCGCCAAGTTAGCGCGTGAACACAACAATGCCAACGTTGTTGCTGTTGGTGCAAGGCAGCACACACAAGAAGAAGTTCTGAACCTGATTCAACTTTTTATTGCCGAACCGTTTAGTTTCGATGAGCGCCACGCACGCCGAATCGGCAAGATTGCGAACTTCGAACAAACCGGAGAAATCTCGTAAGTGCCTGAAGGGCACAGCGTTCAGAGAAGCGCTAACGATTTCAACCGCATGTTTGCCGGTGAGGCTGTGCTGATCGATTCACCGCAGGGTCGTTTCTCGCTTGAGGCAAAAAAGATATCGGGTCGAAAGCTTGAACGAGCCCGTGCAATCGGTAAGCAACTATTTTTAGACTTCGATAACGGCCTAACCCTGCGCATTCATCTGGGCATTTATGGCAAGTGGCGAGCGCACCCGCCGGGTGATAATCCCGCTGTTACCGGAGAGGTGCGGGCACGTTTCGCATCGACCAAGGCCATTTTCGAGCTTCGCGGCCCAACCGTTTGCGAGGTTATCGACGAATCCCAGGTTGCGATCATTGAGAAGCGGCTTGGGCCAGATCCGCTAAATCCTGACCCGAGGGGCCAAGAAAAGGCGCGTTTCACCGAAAAGGTACTGTCATCGAAGGTGGCAATCGGGCAACTCTTGATGAGCCAAGACGTTATCTCAGGTATCGGCAACGTTTATCGAGCCGAAATCTTGTTTAGAGCCCGAATCGAACCACATATTGCAGGCAACCGCCTGACCAGAGAGCAGGTCGAGGAAATCTGGCAAGACTCGGTGAAGCTAATGAAGATTGGTGTCAAAACCTCGTTCATGATCACTCGCGATGAACTGTTTGCCAAGCGCCCCAGCAAAGCAGAGCGAAACTGGGTTTACAAACGTGAGGGTCAACCCTGCCGTCTGTGTGAGACAAAGATAAGCATCGAGTTGATGGCTGGCCGCAAACTCTACTGGTGCTCTGGCTGTCAGCGTTAAATGAAGAAAGCGGTCGATAGACCGCATTTTTAGTGGAGCGGATGACGGGAATCGAACCCGCGTCATCGGTTTGGAAGACCGAGGCTCTACCATTAAGCTACATCCGCGAAGTCAGCCGATAAAAACTCGGCAACCTGACCATTCTATGGGATAAGATAGCAAAGTTGTCTGCTCGAAGTAGAGCGAACCTCCGGGATGTGGCTCAACTTGGTAGAGCACCTGTTTTGGGTACAGGGGGTTGCAGGTTCAAATCCTGTCATCCCGACCACTGTTTTATAAGTGACTCGATTAAAACCCAGCTTGCGATGCGTCGCGGGCCTTTTCAGGAGAAGGTTCATGAAAACCACCGTTGAACGCATTAAGCCGACCCGCGTCAAGCTCATCATCGAAGCAAGTCCTGCCGACATGAAGCCGAGTCTCGACCACGCCTTCGAGCACATCGCAGAAGAAGTTAACATTCCGGGTTTCCGCAAGGGCAAAGTTCCCCCTGCCATCCTTGAAAAGCGTGTTGGCAAGCCAGCCATCATGGCCCACGCAATCAACGACGGTCTAGATCGCATCTATCGCGAAGCGGTTGAGCAAAACAACCTTCGCGTTCTTGGTCAGCCAAAGGCAGACATCAAGAAGACTCCAGACGAGAACACCTGGGATGGCGACCTCGTGGTCGAGATCGAAGTCGAAGTGCGTCCAGAGATCAAACTCGTGGATTACAAGAGCCTCAAGGTAAAGGTCTCTGACATCAAAGTCGACGCGAAAGAAATCGACGCCGAGCTCGACACGCTTCGCTCACGATTCGGAACTCTGAAGACCGTTGACCGCCCAGCAAAGAAGGGCGACTTCACTTCTATCGACCTAAAGGCATCAATCGACGGCAAGGTCATCGATGAAGCTCAAGGAATCTCTTATGAGGTTGGCTCAGGCAACCTGCTCGACGGAATCGATGAAGCGCTAGACACTCTAACCGCGGGTGAGAGCACGACATTCAAGTCGAAGCTCGTCGGCGGCGACAAAGCCGGCGCAGAGTCAGAAATCTCTGTAACTCTTGCTGCCGTGAAAGAGCGCGAGCTGCCAAAGGCAGACGACGCCTTTGCTCAGATGGCCTCTGAATTTGACACCATCAAAGACCTCAAGGCCGACATCGAGAAGCAGCTGAGAGAAGCCAAGGTTTACAACCAGGGCCTCGAAGCACGCGACAAGCTAACCGACCTGCTTTTGGACAAGATCACCGTTGCCGTTTCTGACGAACTGGTTGAGGCAGACGTAAATCGTCACCTCGAGGGCGAGGGTCGTCTAGAAGACAAAGAGCACCGCGCCGAGGTAACCGTGCAGAGTGAGAAATCATTCAAGGTGCAGATGATTCTCGATGAGATTGCGCTAGCCGAAAACGTGAAGGTCAACGAGCAAGAACTAATGCAGTACTTGATTCAGGCCTCGCAGTCATACGGCATGGACCCAAACGAATTCATCAAGGTGATCGACCAGAACGGTCAGATTCCTTCGTTTGTAGCCGAGGTTGCCCGTCGCAAGGCGCTGTCTATCGCCCTGGAAAACACCGAGGTTAGCGACAGCAAGGGCAAGGTCGACATCTCGACTTTCACCAGCTCTGACGCACCGATGGCCGACGAACACGCTGGTCACGACCACAACTAATTGCTCTAAACCCGCGGATAAGCCGATGGCGAACACTGCCAAGCATTTCGATGCTTGGCAGTTAGCCTTATGGGGCATCCCAGCGAATAGAAGCGACGATGCACCGAAATGAGGAAGAAATGGCTGATCACCTAACCCCTGGAATGTTCGAGCGTCACAGCACATTCGAGCGACTACAGCGCGAGCGCATCATCTGGCTTGGCAGCGAAGTTCGCGACGACATGGCCAACGAAATCTGCGCCAAGATTCTGCTTTTGGCTGCCGAAGATTCGACCAAAGACATCTTCTTGTATATCAATTCACCTGGTGGATCAATCACCGCCGGCATGGCAATCTATGACACCATGCAATACGTTCCAAACGACATCGTCACGGTCGGAATTGGAATGTGCGCATCGATGGGTCAGTTCTTGCTTTCATCTGGCACCAAGGGCAAGCGTTACGCGACGCCAAACACCCGCGTTCTCCTTCACCAGCCACACGGTGGTTTCGGGGGAACCACATCAGACGTTCAAACTCAGGCCGAACTAATCATGTCGATGAAGCGTCAACTCGCTTCGCTAACGGCAACACAGACCGGCAAGACAGTAGAGCAAATCGAAACCGACGGCGACCGCGACCGCTGGTTTACCGCTCAAGAAGCTCTCGAGTATGGCTTCATCGATCACATCCGTGAATTTGCTGGTTCGGCAACCGGCATCGGAACCAACTAGGAGAGACCATGCAAGACAAATTCATCTCACCGGAGTCTCGCTACATTCTTCCTAGCTTTACCGAGCGCACCTCATACGGCTATCGCGAACAGAACCCTTACAACAAACTGTTCGAAGACCGCATCATATTTTTGGGTGTTCAGGTTGACGACGCATCTGCCGACGACATCATGGCGCAGTTGCTGGTTCTCGAGTCGCAAGATCCAGACCGCGACATCACCATGTATATCAATTCACCGGGTGGCTCGTTTTCGGCCATGACAGCGATCTATGACACCATGCAGTACATTCGCCCACAGGTATCAACCGTTTGTTTGGGGCAGGCTGCCTCTGCAGCGGCTGTGCTTCTAGCTGCCGGAGCACCTGGCAAGCGCCTTGCACTGCCTAACGCCAGCATCATGATTCACCAGCCATCTTCTGGCGGTGGTCCTGGTCAGGCTTCTGACATCGAAATCATGGCAAAAGAGATGCTTCGCCTTCGCACCTGGCTCGAAGAGACCCTATCTAGACACTCAAACAAGAGCGTTTCAGAGGTTAACCGAGACATCGACCGCGACAAGATTCTGACTGCTCCTGAGGCTCTCGAATATGGTCTGATCGACCAGGTTTTGACCTCGCGTAAAAACGCGTAATTAGACGCAATCAAGCAGAAAGCGGGGCAAAATTGCCCCGCTTTTCTGCTTCTCGCGGTTAGAGTTCAATCATGACCAAACTGGGCGAATCGAGCGACCTGCTCAAGTGTTCTTTCTGCGGAAAGAGCCAAAAGCAGGTTCGCAAGCTCATCGCCGGCCCAGGTGTCTTTATCTGTGACGAGTGCATCTTGCTTTGCAACGAAATCGTTGAAGAGGAGCTCGGCCAGGCCCCTAAGCAGGTTGAAGAGATTGACCTTCCGAAGCCTCGCGAAATCAAGGGCTTTCTTGACGAATACGTGATTGGTCAGGATCAGGCCAAGAAGGCACTTTCGGTGGCCGTTTATAACCACTACAAGCGAATTCGCTCGCGCGGCACTCTCACCAGCGCTGGCAAAGAGCACGACCAAATCGAAATCGCAAAGTCAAACATTTTGATGATTGGTCCGACCGGCTGCGGCAAGACTTACTTGGCTCAAACTCTCGCCAAGAGACTAAATGTTCCTTTTGCCGTTGCCGACGCAACAGCACTAACCGAGGCCGGTTATGTTGGCGAAGACGTCGAGAACATTCTGCTTAAGTTACTTCAGGCGGCAGACGGTGACGTTAAGCGTGCCGAAAACGGCATCATCTATATCGACGAGATTGACAAGATTTCGCGCAAGTCAGAGAACCCTTCGATAACTCGCGACGTTTCGGGCGAGGGAGTGCAGCAAGCCCTACTAAAGATTCTCGAGGGAACCATCGCTTCGATTCCTCCGCAGGGTGGCCGCAAGCACCCGCAGCAAGAGTTCATTCAACTCGACACCACAAACGTTTTGTTTATCGTTGCCGGAGCATTTGCCGGACTCGAAGAAATCATCTCTTCACGCGCTGGCAAAAAAGGCATCGGCTTTGGTTCACCAATTTTTGCAAAGGGTGACATTGCAGAGATCTTCTCTGAGGTGCAACCCGAAGACTTGCGCAAGTTCGGTTTGATTCCTGAATTCATCGGACGCCTTCCGGTAATCGCCACCGTTAAAGACCTAGACCGCAGCGCACTCATGGATATCTTGACCGTGCCGAAGAACGCGCTGACTAAGCAGTATCAGCGAATGTTCGAACTCGATGGCTTCGAGCTTGAGTTCGATCACGATGCACTTGAAGCGATTTCAGACATGGCTGTTCTTCGCGAAACCGGTGCTCGTGGCCTCCGTGCGATCATGGAAGAAATTCTCGGTCCAATCATGTATGAAATTCCGGGCAGTGCGGTTCAGGGAATCGTGCGCATAACGCGCGAGGTTGTTGAAACTAAGTCAGCCCCTGCCATTCTTCCGTTCAAGAACAGCCGCCAAGAAAAATCTGCCTAGGCTTCCTAAATGCCATCCAACGGGCTTCGACTTAGAGCGCCGATTCTGGCCGGAACCGTTGCCTCAATAACCGGACAAGCGGCCAGCACCGGCGTGGTCTTGGCGGCTCTTTCGGCGCTCGGCGCATCGCAGGCTCAGATTGTTTCGGTCGTTTTCGTCATGCTGCTGCTCTTTGGTACGCTCTCGATTGTTCTGAGCTGGCGTTACAAGATGCCGATCAGCATCGTCTGGAGCACACCGGGAGCCGCATTGCTGGTTTCGGCCGGCGGCTTGGGCTTCGGTTTCGAGACGGTGGTCGGGGCCTTTATCGTCGCCTCGCTGCTAATCGCGTTGACGGGTCTGTGGCCAGCTCTGGGAAAACTGGTCGCATCAATTCCCAAACCGATTGCAAGCGCAATGCTCGCTGGCGTCATCTTTAGTTTTTGCATCGCACCGTTTAGCGCCGCTGCCAAGTATCCACTTGTGGTACTCCCGGCACTTGCTGTTTGGTTGGTGCTTTACAAACTCGCGCAGGTGTGGGCGACTCCGGTTTCGATGGTCGTACTATTTGGGCTAACCGCGGCCGAGCTAAACATCACGATTCCGGTCGAAGATATCTTGCCGGCAGCACAGTTGGTCGCACCTCAGTTTTCGCTTGTCGCCATAATCTCGATCGGTCTTCCGCTATATCTGGTGACCATGGCGAGTCAAAACATTCCAGGTATGGCAATCATGAAGAGCTTCGGCTACGAGGTTCCGTTTCGTCCGGTGATGCTGGCAACCGGTCTCGGTTCGCTGGTCTCAAACTTCTTTGGTGGTTTCCTGACCAATCTCGCGGCAATCACCGCCGCGCTTAATGCAAACGAACAGGCGCACAGAGATCCCAGTAAACGTTGGATTGCATCGGTCAGCGGGGGAGTCGTCTATCTGCTTTTGGCGCTAACCGCAGGCGCATCAATCTCCTTTGTGATTCAGGCACCGAGAGAAATTATTTTGGCGGGTGCCGGTCTCGCGCTGTTTGCAACCATGATTGGCGCACTGTCATCAATTGTCGAAGAGCCAGAACTTAGGCTGCCGGCCGTGATCGCATTTTTAATTGCATCCTCAGGCTTCACGGCATTTTCAATTGGACCGGCGTTCTGGGCGCTTTTCGGTGGAGTCTTGGTTTGGCTCTGGCTCGGCCAGCGAAAGAAAACCGCCGCCTAATTTAGACGACGGTTTACTTTTTCGAATTTAGAGAAGCCCGCGGCGCTTAAGCAGCGGTTCAATCGATGAATCTTTGCCTCTGAAGTTTCTGAACAGTTGCAAGGCATCCTGGGTTCCGCCACGAGAGAGCAATTCTTTTCTGAAGTGGTCGCCGTTTTCGCGGGTTAGACCGCCGTTGTTCTTGAACCAATCCACGGTGTCCGCGTCAAGCACCTCAGACCAGATGTAGCCGTAGTAGCCGGCTGAGTAACCACCGGCAAAGATGTGCGAGAAGTAAGTGCTGCGATAGCGGGTAGGCACGAGAGCAAAATCCAAGCCGTAGTTAGCAAGGGCCTTGGCTTCGAATGCCTCGACGTCGGTCGGAATCTCATCGGGTGAAAGTTCGTGCCAGGCAAGGTCGATTACCGAAGCCGCGAGGTAGGCGACGGTTGCGTGACCCTGGTTGAATGTCTCCGCGCGCTTCAGGTTGTCGATCCATTCCTGCGGAAGTGGTTCGCCGGTCTCGTAATGCTTGGCGAAATTGGCGACAACCTCTGGCCAGAGCATCCACATCTCGTTTACCTGCGAAGGAAACTCGACAAAGTCGCGAGGTGTGCTAGTTCCCGAGAATCTCGGGTACTTCACGTTCGAGAGCATGCCGTGCAACGCGTGGCCAAATTCGTGGAACAGCGTGGTGGTGAAGTCGAAGCTCAACAGCGCCGGTTGACCGGCTGGTGGCTTGACCACGTTGGAATTGTTGAGTACGACCGGAAGCTGGCCGAGCAGGTGGCTCTGGTCAACAAAGCTGTTCATCCATGCGCCACCACGCTTTGATGGTCGCGTGAAGAAGTCTGCAATGAATAGCGCCATCTTGCTGCCGTCGGCATCGAAAACCTCGAATGCGCGAGCTTCTGGGTGATAGGTGACCAGGTCTTTGCGCTCTTTGAATGTGATGCCAAACAATTTGGTAGCCGCAAAGAATATGCCGTCGAACAGAACGCGCTCTAGTTCGAAGTAAGGCTTAAACAGCTCGGTATCGATGTTGAACTTCTCGGCGCGAACCTTTTCGGTGTAAAGGTCCCAATCCCACGACTGCATGTCAAAGTCATTTCCAGAGGCCTTGATGGCTTCCTGAATATCCTTGGCTTCGAGCTCGGCATTGCGCCTGGCCGCCGGCGCAATCTTGCGCAGCATCTCGTGCACGTTCGCTGGGTTCTTAGCTGTGCGGTCGGTGAGCACATAGTGTGCGTGCGAATCGAAGCCGAACAATTTCGCTTTCTGGGCGCGCAACTTGGCCATCTCGAGCAAAATCGGTCGGTTGTCGTTTGCACCGTCGCGACCTCCCTTGACCATCGAGTTCTTCATGATTTTTTCGCGAAGTGATCGATTGGTCAGTGAGGCGAGCATTGGGTTGCCTGTGAAGTTCACCATGGCCAAGAAATACTTGCCCTCTTGGCCCTTGTCTTTGGCAAGCGCTGCCGCGCCTGCGATCTCGTTTTCGCTTAGGCCATCGAGTTCTTCGGCTGTGTCAACGAAGACTCCGAGATCATTGGTGTCGGCAAGAAGCTGTTGGCTGAACTTGGTGTCGAGTTCGGCAAGGCGCTGATTGATTTCCATTGCCTTGCTGCGCTCGGCTTCGCTCAGGTGAGCGCCAGCCTTTCTGAAGTCTTCGTAGTATCGAACGAGTAGCCAGTCGCTTTCGGCATCTAGGTCGAGAGAGTCTCGTTTGTTGTAGAGCTCTTCAACTCGGGCATACAAAACCGGGTTGAGCTGAATTGCGTCCTGATGGGCAGCCAGCTTTGGTGCGATCTCTTCTTCGATTTTGTCGATCTCGTCATCGGTGTCACTAGATGATTTGCTGTAGAAGACCACGAGCATGCGCTCGAGAAGTTTCCCAGCGCGCTCAAGTGCAACCAGAGTGTTGTCGAAAGTCGGTTCACCCGATTCGAGAATTGTCGCAACCTCAGCTAGGTGCTGCTCGCAGCCTGCATAGAACGCTGGCAGGTAATGCTCTGTGCGAATCTTCGTGAAGTCTGGAAGCTCGTATTCTAGGGTCGAACGGTTGGCAAATGGGTTCTCTGAGTTAAAAGTCATAGCCAATAGCCTACGACTGACTTATGCCTCTTCGGCCGGCTTCAGAACAACGTCGACAACAGCCACTTCGTCTGCCTCGGCGTATGCGAGATATGCAATTCGCCCGACGCCCTTGAGGTCTCTCTCGAAGACCCGGATGCTGGTGAGCACTGTCGCGGGAGCCTGCATGGTTGCCGAAAGCACGTCAGCCTTCATCGATGCCTTGGCATCTGACTTTGCCTTGCGAATGCCAACCAGAGCGGTTGAGGCAAGCTCAAGAAGCCCGTGGTTGCTGGCATCGAGACCTGCTGTGACCTCTTCAACGGTTGGCCAGCTGGCACGGTGAATCGAACCGGCCTCTGACTGCCACCAGCTCCAAATCTCTTCGGTTGCAAATGGAAGAAACGGTGCCAAGAGTCGCAGCATTGTGTGTAGTGCCTGACGCAGAGCGATGGCGGCCGAGGCCTGAGCTTCTGCGCTGGCATCTGCCTGACCATACGCGCGTTCCTTCACGAGCTCTAGGTAGTCATCGGTGAAGTTCCAGAAGAATTTCTCGGTGAGTTCAAGCGACTTGGTGTGATCGTAGTTTTCGAATGCGCGGGTGGCGTCGCGAACGACGTCTGCAAGTGAGAGCAGCATGGCCTGATCGATGGCTTCGGTCACTTTGGTGTGACCCGCAGGCACCTCGAACGAGAGCGCAAACTTTGCAGCGTTCAAGAGTTTGATAGCCAAGCGACGACCAATCTTCATCTGACCTGTGTCGAAGGCAGCGTCGGTGCCGAGTCGAGCAGATGCCGCCCAGTAGCGAACCGCGTCGCTGCCGTGTTCCTCGAGCATGTCGCTAGGTGTAACTACGTTGCCCTTCGACTTCGACATCTTTTTGCGATCGGGGTCGAGAATCCAACCCGAGAGTGCTGCGTTAGTCCAAGGCAATTTTCCGTGCTCTTGTTCGCTGCGCAACACCGTTGAGAACAACCAGGTGCGAATGATGTCTTGACCCTGGGGGCGAAGGTCGAAAGGAAAAACCTTTGCGAACAACTCTGGGTCGGCAAGCCACTGACCGGCAAGCTGAGGTGTTAGCGAAGAGGTCGCCCAGGTGTCCATGATGTCGAGTTCGCCGACGAAACCGTTAGGTTGGTTGCGTTGCGATTCGTTGTAACCGGCTGGAACATCGCTCGAAGGGTCAACCGGCAACAGTGCGTGATCGGGAACCAGCGGAGTTTCAAACTGAGTCTCACCATTTGCGTCAATCGAGTACCAGACCGGAATCGGAACTCCGAAGAAACGTTGACGTGAAATCAACCAGTCGCCGGTTAGGCCGTTGACCCAGTTCTCATAGCGAACGCGCATGAAGTCTGGGTGAAAGTTGAGTTGCTTGCCGAGGGCAATAAGACGCTCGCGCAGGTCGGCATCGCGGCCACCGTTGCGCACGTACCACTGACGGGTAGCGACGATCTCGAGAGGTTTGTCGCCCTTCTCGAAGAACTTCACCGGATGGGTGATCGGCTTTGGCTCGCCAACCATGTCGCCTGATTCCTGCAGCAGTTCAACGATTCGCTGCTTAGCCGAGAAAACTGTCTTGCCGGCAAGTTCGGCGAATACCTCTAGGCCGCGAGCGCTTGTGATTGCCTCAGGCACCTCAGCAAGGATGCGCCCATCCCAGCCAATGATTGCGCGGTTTGGCAGGTCGAGCTCACGCCACCAGATCACGTCGGTGACGTCACCGAATGTGCAAATCATGGCGATGCCAGAGCCCTTGTCGATCTGAGCCAGGCGGTGCGCGACAACCGGAACCTCGACACCAAACAGCGGGGTCTTCACGGTCTTGCCGAACATGTGTTTGTAGCGGTCGTCATCGGGGTGTGCCACCAGAGCGACACAGGCCGGCAACATTTCTGGACGGGTGGTTTCGACGAAGAGCTTGCCGCCGTCCCAAAGTGAAGCATCTACATCGAAACCAACTCGGTGGTATGCGCCAGGCTGGTCGCGATCTTCGAGCTCGGCTTGAGCGACCGCGGTTCTAAAGGTGATGTCCCAGAGGGTTGGTGCCATCGACTGGTATGCCTCACCGCGAGCGAGGTTGTTCAAGAATGCTTTCTGCGAAACGGCCTGCGAGGAAGGGGCAATCGTCTGGTAGGTCTGCTTCCAGTCGACAGAGAGTCCGAGTTGCCGCCAGAGCGCTTCGAAAACCTTCTCGTCTTCGACGGTCAGTTTTTCGCAAAGTTCAATAAAGTTTCGGCGCGAGATTGCAATCTGATCTGCGGCCTTGCTGCTCTTGTTGTCGCCACCCTCGAACGGGGGAGTAAAGCCGGAAACGTAAGGAAGGTTTGGGTCGCAGCGAACCCCGTAGTAGTTCTGCACGCGACGCTCGGTCGGTAGCCCGTTGTCATCCCAGCCCATCGGATAAAACACTTCGAAACCGCTCATGCGCTTGAAGCGGGCAACCACATCGGTATGGGTGTAACTAAATACGTGGCCTACGTGCAGCGAACCCGAAGCTGTCGGCGGCGGGGTGTCGATCGAATAGATCTGGCTGCGGTCAACGTCACGACGAAAGCGGTAAATCCCATCGTTCTCCCAGACCAAACCCCACTTCTGCTCGAGCCCCTCGACTCCCACCTTCTCGGGGGTAGTGGCAGCGGCTAGCAGATCGGTCTTGGCAGGCAGGTTCATGCGAAAGTCTCCATAAAACGGGTTTGTAACAGGTTAACATTGATACAGACTTCCCGCGCTGAGCCAGAAAGCTATGCATGTATCCAAAGGTCAACGCCGATTCGGCCCGTGAGGGTGTGAATCCCAGCCCGAGCTTTCCGAACCTCGAAGAGCAGGTGCTTGCCTACTGGCAGAAAGACGGCACTTTTCAGGCCAGCATTGACCAGCGCAAGGCCGAAAACGCCGAAGAATTTGTCTTTTACGACGGTCCACCCTTCGCCAATGGTCTGCCGCACTATGGTCACCTGCTTACCGGGTACACCAAAGACATGGTTCCCCGCTTCAAGACAATGCAGGGATACCGAGTAGAACGCCGATTCGGCTGGGATACCCACGGTCTACCCGCCGAGGTAGAGGCAGAGCGCCAACTAAAGATCTCGGGACGCCCCGAAATCGAGAAGTTCGGCATCGACAAGTTCAACGACTACTGCCGCACGTCGGTATTGAAGTACACAGAAGACTGGCGTACCTATGTGACCCGTCAGGCTCGCTGGGTCGACTTCGACAACGACTACAAGACGCTCGATAAGCCCTACACAGAGAGCGTGCTCTGGGCTTTCAAGCAACTGCACAACAAGGGCCTGATCTACGAGGGCTTCAAGGTGCTCGCATACTGCTGGCGCTGCGAGACACCGCTGTCGAACCACGAACTACGCATGGATGACGAGGTCTACAAGACTCGCCAAGACCAGACCGTAACCGTGACTTTCAAAATCACCGATGGCGCGCTCGCGGGAGTCAAGCTGCTCGCCTGGACGACAACCCCGTGGACCCTTCCGACGAACTTCGCGCTCGCGGTAGGCCCAGAGATTGAGTACGCGGTAGTTATCGCCGGGCCAAACGGAGCCGGCGATGGTTCGCCTGCCGGTTCGAAGTTCATGCTGGCCAAATCTCAGGTTGGCGCGTATGCCAAAGACCTCGGCTACGAAAATGCCGAAGATGTCGTAATCGAGAGCAACCAACTAGGCAAGACAATGGCCGGCATTCGCTACGAGCGGCTATTCGATTACTACTCCGATGCCGAGAAGTTCGAAATCGCAAACGCTTGGCAGGTTTTGGTTGGCGACTATGTTGCAGACAACGAGGGCACTGGAATTGTTCACCAGGCCCCGGCCTACGGTGAAGACGACCAGAATCTTTGCAACGCAGCCAACATTCCGACCTACGTTTCGATAAACGAGCGCGGTCAGTTCAAGTCGCTAATCACCGACTTCGAGGGCCAGCACGTTTTTGATGCCAACAAGCCGATCACTCAGCGACTAAAGGCCGACGGGCGCTTGCTGCGTCAGGCCTCTTATGACCACCCCTACCCCCACTGTTACCGCTGTAAAAACCCTCTGATCTACAAGGCTGTGTCGTCTTGGTTCGTTGAAACCACGAGGTTGCGCGATCGCATGCTCGAGCTAAACCAGCAGATCGATTGGACTCCTGAACACACCAAGGATGGCTCGTTCGGCAAGTGGCTCGAGAACGTGCGCGACTGGGCTATCTCGCGCAACCGTTTCTGGGGGGCACCGATTCCAGTGTGGAAGTCTGACGATCCGAACTATCCGCGCATTGACGTTTACGGTTCACTCGAAGAAATGCAGCGCGACTTCGGCGTTGAGCCGAGTGACTTTCACCGACCGGTTATCGACGAGCTAACGCGACCAAACCCAGATGACCCAACCGGCAAGTCGACAATGCGTCGCGTGCCAGAGGTTCTCGACTGCTGGTTCGAATCTGGTTCGATGCCGTTTGCGCAGGCGCACTATCCGTTTGAAAACCAGGAGTGGTTCGACACTCACAGCCCAGGGGATTTCATCGTTGAATACATCGGTCAGACTCGCGGTTGGTTTTACACCTTGCACGTGCTTTCAACCGCGCTTTTCGATCGCCCAGCATTCAAGTCTGTTGTTTCGCACGGAATCATTCTTGGTGACGACGGTCAGAAGATGTCGAAGTCACTGCGCAACTACCCGGATGTGAACGAAGTTTTCAACCGCGACGGTGCCGATGCAATGCGCTGGTTCTTGCTCTCATCACCAATCCTTCGCGGTGGCAATCTGAGTGTTACCGAGCAGGGCATCCGCGAGGGAATGCGCCAGTTCGTGTTGCCACTTTGGAACACCTATTACTTCTTCACGCTTTACGCGAATGCAAGCAATTACGAAGCAAAGACGTCGTTTGGCAGCACCGATGTGCTCGATCGCTATCTGCTCGCCAAGACCAGGGTGCTAATCGAAGATGTTGAAGCCGACTTCAATCGCTACGACTCTTATGCCGCTGCTGGACGTCTTCGCGACTTCGCTGATGCACTAACCAACTGGTATGTGCGCCGCTCACGCGATCGCTTCTGGAACAACGACAGCCAAGCCTTCGACACTCTTTATACAGTGCTCGAGATTCTCAGCCGCCTTGCTGCTCCACTGGCTCCTATGGTCACCGAAGAAATTTGGCGTGGGCTAACCGGTGGGCGCAGCGTGCACCTGCAGTCCTGGCCAGACGCCGGCCAGGTGTCAGCAAACCCCAAGTTGGTCGAGGCCATGGATGAGGTGCGCTCGATTAGCTCGGTTGCTCAGAGTCTTCGCAAGCTAAACGGCCTGCGGGTGCGTTTGCCGCTGGCAACACTGAACGTTGTAACCAAGAACGTTTCGGCACTCGAAGACTTCGCAGATCTGATTGCCGACGAGTTAAACGTCAAGCAGGTTCGACTAGTCGAGCTGTCGCTCGATTCGACGTCTGAGTTCGGCGTTGTCAAACGACTAACCGTCAACTCGCGCGCCGCTGGCCCGCGCATCGGCAAGAGCGTGCAAGCCGTGATTCAGGCTGCAAAGGCGGGTGACTGGAGCGAGAAAGACGGCGCTGTAGTTGCCGGTGGTGTTGCGCTCGAAGTGGGCGAATACGAAATCGACCTCGTTGCCGATATGACAGACGCGCTCGATGGAGTCGAAAAAACCGAGTTCATCGGAATTCTCTCCAGTGGCGGCTTCGTGATTCTCGATGGCAAGGTCACCCCAGCGCTGGCCGCAGAGGGATTGGCGCGTGACGTCATCCGCGCTGTTCAGCAAGCTAGAAAAGATGCCGACTTCGAAGTTAGTGATCGCATCAAGCTCAGCATCGTTGCAGACGCCGAAGTTATTGCCGCTGTGCAAAACCACGTCGAGCTAATCAAGGGCGAAACTCTTGCGCTCGAGTTTGACGCAAATGTTGGCGATGCCCAAAATGGCGTTGAGGTCGGCGAGGGTCAGCAAATTCAAATCTCGGTTGCGAAGATCTAGCGAGCAAACTTGTCTACTGAAAGCTACTGGGCAACCAAGGCAGACGAAGTCATGGATTCCCTGCTAACGCGAATTCCAGAAAACAAACTGCGCCCAAGACTCGAGCCGACCCGCCGCGCGGTCGAGTTGCTCGGTGACCCGCAGAAGTCTTATCGTGTGATTCACATCACCGGAACCAACGGCAAGACGACGACAACAAGAATTATTGAGCGAATCTTGCGCGAGCTCGGACTTCGCACCGGTCGCTTCACCAGCCCTCACCTGGTTCGCCTGAATGAGCGCATGGCAATCGACGGCGAGCCGGTCGGAGACCAGCAAATGGCTGAGGTTTGGGCCGACATCGAGCCAATCTTGGTCATGGTCGATGCAGAACTCGAGGCGGCTGGCGACACCAAACTCACTTTCTTCGAGGCCCTAGCCGTGCTCGGCTTTGCCATCTTTGCCGATGCTCCGGTCGATGTTCTCGTGCTCGAGGTCGGCATGGGCGGCGAGTGGGACTCAACCAATGTCGCCGACGGCGATGTTGCCGTCTTCACACCGATTTCTATTGATCACGCCGAGCGCCTTGGCAACACCGTTGCCGAGATCGCAAAAACCAAATCGGGAGTCATAAAGCCCGGTGCAATAGTCGTATCGAGCGCACAACCCCCAGAGGCACTTGCTGTTATTGAGGCCAAGACGAGCGCAATCGCAGAAAGAATCGCTGTTTACGGTCGAGATTTTGAAGTGCTCGACGTTGAGCCTGACTCTGCTGGTCAGCGTTTCTCGGTGAAGACACTAACCAGTGAATACAGAGATCTTTTCTTGCCACTTCATGGCGAGTACCAAGCAGAAAACGCTGCGTTGGCCATCAGTGCGGTCGAAGCATTTTTCGGCGCTAGCAACAGATTGTTTGACGACGTTCTTCGGGTTGCAATTGCAGACTCGACTTCTCCCGGTCGTCTGCAGGTTGTGTCTCGCGACCCGCTAACAATTCTCGATGCCGCGCATAATCCCGGTGGGGCAGAGGTGCTTTCTCGAGCCATGAAAAAGTCTTTTGGTTCTCCAGAGACCGTTTGCGTAATTTCAATTCTCAACGACAAGGATGCCGGGGCCTTGCTCGAAGCTTTAGATGACACCGCAAAGACATTCGTGATAACTAAATCGACTTCGCCCCGAGCAATTGAAGTCGAAGAGCTTGCCGCAATTGCAAAGAGAGTCTTTGGTGAGGACCGAGTTAGAACCGCGAGCAGCGCTCTGACCGCGATGACTTTAGCGAGACAACTCGTTTCTACTGGCGGCGCAATTTTGGTAACCGGCTCGATCACCCTGGTGGGAGATGTCTTGAAAAACATTCAACTAAACGAAACAGAGGGTGAAGGCGATGAAGAATAAGTCGATCAAGCGAATGTTGGCCTCCATCTTGCTGGCCTTCGAGTCGTTTATTGTTTTCTTCGCGACTCTGGCTGGATTCGGTCTGAAGGTCGCTGATGGTCCTGTGGTCTGGGCCGTGGGCCTAACCCTCGCATTTTTGCTGATAGCAACCCCGGCCATTCTCGGTCGAAAGGGCAGTTACGGCTTCGGCTGGGCTTTGCAGGCCGCCATAGTCTCAATCGGTTTCTGGCTAACCCCGATGTTCTACATCGGTGGCCTATTCGCTTGCATGTGGGCCTGGGCGATGATTGCTGGTTCGACAATCGACCGGGCAAAAATTGCTTACGAGCGAGAAAAGGCCTCGTTCGGGCAGACTGAGAACGTTGAAGTTTTCGAAATCGAAATCGACAAGAAGTAGGAGCTCATTTTGAATCAGCAGACATTGGTGCTAATCAAGCCAGACGGCGTAAAGCGCAATCTAATCGGTGAGATCATCGGTCGCATCGAAGCCAAGGGCTACGGCGTTGTTGCGATGAAGAAGTTCACTCCAACTCGCGAGCTGCTTGCCGAGCACTACGCAGAGCACGAAGGCAAGCCATTTTATGAGCCGCTTGTTGAGTTCATGATGAGTGGCGATGTCGTTGCACTGTGCGTTGAGGGCCACCGAGTAATCGAAGGTTTTCGATCTCTGGCCGGTGCAACCGATCCGACAGTTGCTGCGCCGGGCACCATCCGTGGAGATCTTGGACGCGACTGGGGTCAAAAAGTTCAGCAGAACCTTGTGCACGGCTCTGACTCAGAAGAGTCGGCCTCGCGCGAAATAGCTCTCTGGTTCTAGCCGACTAGCTCAGGTTGAAGAAATCCAACCAGAGTGTCCAAAACTGAATTGCGATCACAATTGCAATTGCCAACACTGTCACTAGTGAAACCAGCCAGGCCCAGTCGTAGGCCCTGAAGAAAAAGTTGATCGACTTTGCCGGAACCGGCACATAACCCTCGCGAGCACCGTGAGTCAAGAGCTGCCAGAACAGCGGGATGACCGCAGCCCAGGCAATCATGCAGTATGGGCAGAGTGCACCGATGTCAAAAATCGCAGCGTGGGCAAGCCACAATACAAAAACCAAAGCTAGTGCGTGTCCTAGGAAGAACAATTGCCAGAACCAGTTTGCAAACTTGGCTCCGGCCAGAATTGCAACGCCGACGGCAATCGGGGCCACGAAGCTCGCGACTCCAATTAGCGGGTTTGGGAACCCGAATAGCGCCGCTTGCTCGCTCAGCATTACCGACTTGCAAGAAATGAAGCTCGCGACGTCACAAGCCAGTTTCTGGTCGGGATTCGAAGCTACCTGAAAACGGTCCAGGGTGAGCAAAAATGAAGCGATCCAGCCGGCTAGCCCCGCCACAATAAGCAGCAGGGCGAAACCCCTGGATGCCTCTGTGCTGCTTGATTTGCCAGTATTTTGACCGCTCATATGGCTAAGTCTAGACCCGCACCTACTGACTTTTTGGTGCTCGGGTGCCATACTAGAAGCAGTTGCCAAGGCCACACCCAAGGCGACGAAGATTTCTCGAGCATTAGTGAGATTGCCGCGTAAGACCCATTGGGCAGAAGGCGCCACAAAACATGACTCGAACAAGTTTGGTCAATCACAAAAGTGTTTGGCAAAGTTTTAGAGTTTCAAATCGGTGAGTGTGGCCCGAAAGAGAAACAGCTTGGAGTGCACCAGAAATGGTGAAGAAAAACAATTCAGATTCAGTCGAACCAAAAATCGACTCAACCCCCCGGTCAAAAGCCCCTGCTTCAAAGAAGCCAGCTGAAAAGAGCGCTTCAGCCAAGACGCCAGCTGGCAAAAAGCCGGCGGCCAAGACCACCAAGGCAGAAGTCGTAGAAAGCGCGCCTGCTGCCAAGAAGCCGACTGAAAAGAAACCGGCAGCTAAGAAGCCGATCGAAAAGAAGCCGGTTGCAAAAGCCGCTAGTTCAAAAGGCGCCGGTTCAAAAACCGAAGGCAAGTCTGCTGCAACCGCTGCTCCTGTAACGGTGACTGCAACCTCGATGTTGTTCATGGCTCCAGATTTGCCAACCCCGGTTATCGATAAAAAACGTGGGCGACCAATCGAAGACAAGAAGACCGCCGATCAGGGTGAGACTCACGTTCGCCGACGCTCACGTCGCCGCGAGGGTGAATTGGCAGAGGGCGAACAACTTCCACCAAATACCGTTGTCAAAGTTCGCACGCCACGCGAACCAAAAGAACCTAGCAACGAGCCAACCCGCATCAAAGGCTCGACCAGACTCGAAGCCAAGAAGCAGCGCCGCCGTGATGGGCGCGATGCTGGTCGTCGTCGCAGCAGCACAATTACCGAGTCAGAATTTCTAGCACGCCGCGAATCCGTTGAACGCACCATGATCGTGCGATCAAAGGACGGCAAGATTCAGCTCGGAGTTCTCGAAGACAAGATTCTGGTCGAACACTATGTGGCCAAGGCATCTGAGGCCTCGCTTATCGGAAACGTTTACCTCGGTAAAGTTCAGAACGTTTTGCCATCGATGGAGGCCGCCTTCGTTGACATTGGCCGCGGTCGAAACGCCGTGCTTTACTCGGGTGAGGTCGACTGGGAGCTTGCAGAGACTGGCAACCAGCCCCGTCGCATCGAATTGGCCCTAAAGAGTGGCGATACCGTTTTGGTTCAGGTAACCAAAGACCCGGTCGGCCAAAAGGGTGCCCGGCTAACCTCGCAGGTTTCGCTGCCAGGTCGTTACCTCGTGTACGTGCCTAACGGATCGATGAATGGCATTTCGAGAAAACTGCCTGAGTCTGAACGCACAAGGCTAAAGAAGATTCTCAAAGAGGTTCTGCCAGAAGATGCCGGAGTAATCGTGCGAACGGCTGCCGAAGGTGCTACCGAAGAGCAACTGACACTCGATGTTCAAAGACTGCAAGATCAGTGGGTTGACATCGAAAAGAAAGTTGAGAAGGGCAACGCTCCAGTTCTTCTGCACAGCGAGCCCGACTTGCTAGTCAAGATCGTTCGCGATGTCTTCAATGAAGATTTTCAGAAGATGGTTATTTCTGGCGACGATTCGCACCAGGTGATTAGCGAATACCTTCAGGGAGTCGCTCCTGACCTTCTTGAGCGCATTGAGATCTACAAGGGTGACAAGGACATTTTCGACGAGTACCGAATTGGCGAACAAATCGCCAAGGCGCTCGAACGCAAGGTTTATTTGCCTAGCGGTGGTTCGCTTGTCATCGATAGAACCGAAGCCATGACCGTTGTTGACGTGAACACCGGAAAGTTTGTCGGCTCCGGAGGAAACCTCGAAGAGACCGTGACCAAGAACAATCTCGAAGCAGCCGAAGAACTCGTTCGTCAGCTAAGGCTTCGCGACATTGGCGGCATCGTCGTTGTTGACTTTATCGACATGGTTCTCGAATCAAACCGCGACCTTGTCTTGCGCCGACTCATGGAGTGCCTCAGCCGCGATCGAACCAAACACCAGGTTGCCGAGGTTACTTCTTTGGGTCTAGTTCAGATGACCAGAAAGAAGCTCGGCATCGGGCTGCTTGAAGCATTCAGCGAGCCCTGCGAGGCTTGCGCCTCGCGAGGCGTGATTGTGCATCACGAACCAATCATGCGTTCGAAGCACGTCGGTGAAGACCCACGCCCGCCAAAGCAATCGGGCAAGTCAAAGAATCGCGACAAGAAGCAAGAAGTTCCAAAGGTCGTCACGGGTGAGCGCGCAGCCGAAGTAGGCAATGCGCTGACCAAGATTGCGGCCTCCACCTTGGCCGCTCACGAGGCTGCCGGCGAGAGCAGCCCAATAGTTGCGCCGGTTTCTCAGGTCGATTCAACAGAGTCAGCCGAATCCAACGAGCTTCTCGATTCGGTGCTAGACGCCCTTCCGCAACCTAAGGCACCCGGTCAGGGTCGCAGAAGGCCAAGAAGTCGTCGGGGAACATCAAGCAAATAGGCGAATCCGGGGCAAATAGGTTTGACCGAAGCCCAATTGGTGGCTAAACTTGAACCTCGTTGCCCGCTGAGTTTCGCGAACGCAACAAATTCAATTCTTTGAACAAAGGGTAGATCTGTGGTTTACGCAGTTGTCCGCGCAGGCGGACGTCAAGAGAAGGTGTCAGTAGGCACCATCGTTACGCTTGACCGCATCAAGGCAGTTGCCGGCGGCAAGATTGAACTTCACGCGCTGTTGCTTGTCGATGGTGACAAGGTCACTTCAGACGCGGCTTCGCTAGCAAAGGTGAAGGTTACCGCTGAGGTAATCGGCGACCTTCGTGGCCCGAAGATTATCATCCAGCACTACAAGAACAAGACCGGCTTCAAACGCCGCATGGGCTTTCGCGCAGAGCTAACCCGTGTTCAGGTCACTGAGATCAAGTAAAGGACTGAGCAAAAATGGCTTCCAAAAAAGGTGTTAGCTCGACCCGAAACGGCCGCGACTCAAACGCACAGCGTCTAGGCGTAAAGCGTTACGCAGGACAAGCAGTTAACGCGGGCGAGATCATCGTTCGTCAGCGCGGAACTCACTTTCACCCAGGTGTAAACGTGGGCAAAGGCAAAGACGACACACTATTCGCTCTTGCTGCAGGCGCAGTTCAGTTCGGCACCAAGGGTGGCCGTCGCGTAGTAAACATTGTTGTTGCTGCCTAACTAACAAAACTCTCAGCGAGGCGAGCCTTTGGCTCGCCTTTGCTGTTTCTCAAGCAAAGTTGAAGGAGGTCACCATGGTTTCATTCGTAGATCAGGTTGTTCTTCACTTGCGCGCCGGAAACGGCGGTGACGGATGTGTCTCTGTTCATCGCGAAAAGTTCAAACCTCTTGCCGGCCCAGACGGAGCCGACGGCGGTAACGGTGGCAGCATTTCACTTATCGCAGACTCAAGCGTGACCACTCTGCTCGACTACCACTTTCACCCGCATCGAAGCGGTGGCGATGGCGGTGACGGCGCAGGAGACTTCAGAAACGGCGCAACCGGGCCAGACATTAAGCTTCCCGTTCCTATCGGCACAGTAGTTAAGAACGCCAAGGGTGAGTTCATCGCCGACCTGCTTGAACCAGGAATGGAACTCGTCGTTGCCGAAGGCGGAATAGGTGGAAAGGGAAACGCAGCCCTATCGAGCTCTAAGCGCAAGGCTCCGGGTTTCGCGCTTCTAGGTGTGCCGGGCTGGTCGGGCGACGTAATTCTTGAATTGAAGACAGTTGCCGACGTAGCCCTGGTTGGTTACCCGAGTGCCGGCAAATCGAGTTTGATCGCTGCGATGTCTGCGGCGCGTCCGAAAATCGCCGACTATCCTTTCACGACCCTGCACCCAAACCTTGGTGTGGTTCAGGCCGAACAGACTCGCTATGTCATTGCCGACGTTCCTGGTTTGATCGAGGGCGCTAGCGAAGGCAAGGGCCTCGGCTTGCAGTTTCTGCGTCACGTCGAGCGCTGCTCTGCTCTGCTTCACGTAATTGACTGCGCGACCATAGAACCGATGCGCGACCCAATCACCGACCTCGAAAAGATTCTGCACGAGCTGGGCGCATACCAGGTGCCCGAGGGAGAGTTGCCATTGACGCAGCGCCCACAGTTGATTGCCTTGAATAAGTCTGACGTGCCCGATGCGCGCGAACTTGCCGAGTTCGTTAAACCAGAACTCGAGGCTCGCGGTTACCGCGTCTTCATCGTGTCAGCCGCGACTCGCGATGGTCTTCGTGAACTCAACTTCGCCTTGGCGCAGTTGGTCGAAGAAGAGCGAAAGACTCGAGCCAAGATCTCACCCGTATTGCCACGAATAACTCTGATGCAGTCACGCCGCGATGAGAGCAAATTCACCGTCACCAAAGAGAATTCGCACGAAGGAGAGTTCTTTAGAATTCTCGGAGTCAAGCCAGAACGCTGGGTTGCTCAGACTCAATTCGGCAACGACGAAGCGGTCGGCTACCTCGGTGATCGACTTTTCAAAATCGGTGTTGAAGAAGCGCTATTCAAGGCTGGGGCTTCAGCCGGTTCGACCGTGGTCATTGGTGCGGGGCAGGGTGTTCTCTTCGATTGGGAGCCATCTATTGCCAGCGCTGGCGAGCTGATTGGTGGCCGCCGCGGCGAAGACATTCGCATCGATCAGAACCCGCGCAGAACCACAAACGATCGCCGCGCAAGCTATAAAGAACGTATGGATTCAAAAGCGCAGATACGCGCTGAGATGGACAAAGAGCGCAAGGCTGGAATCTGGTCTAAGCCAGAAGACTTTAAGCCAGAACCTCAGCCGGTTGCAAAAAGCACCGAAGTGAGCGAAGACAGCGAACAGGATGACTAATGGCATTGCAGAGTCGAAGTGAAATTTCAACGGCCAAGCGCGTCGTCATTAAAGTTGGTTCTTCATCGATAAGTGGCAAGAACGCCGCCAAGATTGCAAACCTCGTCGAAGCAATGGCCAAAGCTCACAAGTCTGGCCAAGAGGTAATTCTGGTCACATCAGGAGCGATTGCTACAGCCATTCCGCTGCTGAACCTCGAGTCTCGTCCAGACGACCTTGCCACATCGCAGGCTCTGGCATCTGTAGGCCAGGGGCGTTTGATTGCGCGGTATCAAGATAGCCTCGAACGCTACGACATTATTGCGGGTCAGGTTTTGTTGACCGCACAAGACCTCGAGGGAACCGAAACTAGCGCCAATGCTAAGAGCGCTATGCAGCGTTTGCTCGAGCTTCGGGTGATTCCTATCGTCAACGAAAACGACACTGTTGCCACCGCCGAAATTAGATTCGGCGATAACGACCGTTTGGCCGCGCTGGTAGCTGTTTTGGTTGAGGCCGACGCGCTAATTTTGCTAAGCGATGTCGATGCGCTCTATGACATGCCACCGAGTCAAGCCGGTGCCAAGCGCATCGAAACCGTTGGATTTGGTCAAGACCTGTCGAGCTTCGACATCGGCGGTTCGTCCAGCGATGTTGGCACAGGTGGTGCCGTAACTAAGGTTGCCGCCGCCGAGATTGCAACCAACGCCGGAATTGCCGTTTTGCTTACTTCTGCAGACAATGTGTCTCTGGCCCTCGGTGGCGAGGCAATCGGAACCTGGTTCGAGGCGAAAGGCTAAAGATGAACACGGCACACGACAAGATGACTCTGGTCAAGCGCGCCTCAAGTTCGCTCGCAAACGCAACTTCAGCTCAGCGCACCGAATCCCTCTTAAACGTTTCTAAACTCCTGCTTGAGCGCACAGACGAGATAATCGCCGCGAACAAAATTGACCTCGACCGAGGCGTTGCTGCAGAAATGACTAAGAGCACGCAGGATCGCATTCGACTAGATGCCGCACGAATTAGCGCAATCGCCGATTCGGTGGTTAAGGTAACTACGCTTCCAGATGTTATCGGAGATGTTATTCGTGGAATGACTTTGCCAAACGGTTTGCAGATTAGCCAGGTTCGAGTTCCACTCGGTGTAATTGGTGTTATTTACGAAGCGCGACCCAACGTGACCATCGATATCGCTGTGTTGGCGATTAAGAGCGGAAACAGCGTTGTGCTTCGCGGCGGCAGAGATGCTCAGAGCAGCAACGAGGTTCTGGTTCGTCTGCTGCAGGATGCGCTCGCACTTGCCGGTCTAAGCGCCGACTCTGTTCACACCTTGGATGAGTTTGGGCGCGAAGGCGCTCAAGAGATGATGACTGCCGTCGGATTGATCGATGTGTTGATTCCTCGAGGCGGCCCTGGTCTGATTAAGTCTGTGGTTGAGGAATCAACCGTTCCCGTTATTCAAACCGGTGATGGCGTGGTTCACATCTTTGTTGACGAGACCGCTCGACTCGACTGGTCAGTGGAAATCTTGCACAACGCAAAGGTTCAACGACCGAGTGTCTGCAACGCCGTCGAGACTCTGCTAATTCACGAGAAGGCTGTCGATCGCATATTGTCGGCAATACTGCAGAACCTTAGCGAAGCAAACGTTGTCATCCATGGCGATGCGAAGACTCAAGAACTCTTCGAGGCAGCGGTTGCGGCAACCGAAGAAGACTGGCACAAGGAATATCACGATCTTGACTTGGCCGTTCGAGTTGTGGCCAACCTCGACGAAGCGCTCGCACATATCGCCAAGTATTCGACAAAGCACACCGAATCGATAATCACCGAAAGCATCGAGAATGCCGAGCGTTTCTTGGCAGAGGTTGACGCCTCGACCGTGATGGTTAACGCTTCGACCAGGTTCACTGACGGCGGCGAGTTCGGCTTTGGTGCCGAGGTGGGAATCTCGACCCAGAAGCTCCACGCCCGCGGACCCATGGGTATCTTGGAGCTGACCAGCACCAAATGGCTGGTGCGCGGGGCCGGTCAAACCCGTGCCTAGGGTAGTCTTAACCACGGGTACAAAGGAGAAAAATGTCTAGAATTCTTGCCGAAGGCGCAGTGCACGGCGTTGAGCTTCCGTTTCCATCTTTCTTTTTCGGCGTGATTGCCATGGCTGTTTTCTTGCTTATGGGCTGGGTCACCTGGAGCTACCGTGACGTTGCAAACCGCCACGAACACAAGAGCAACGACTCTAAGGCGCATCACTAAGCCACTAAGGCGCTTATAGGTTTTTATGACCAAACTTCGACTGGGTGTAATGGGTGGAACTTTCGACCCTATTCACCATGGCCACCTTGTAGCAGCAAGCGAAGTCGCCGCTGCCCTCAATCTTGACCAGGTTATTTTCGTTCCAACCGGTGAACCCCCGCAGAAGCCTGATGTAACCAACTCTGAAGATCGCTATCTAATGACGGTTATTGCAACCGCCTCAAATCCGAGATTCAATGTGAGTCGCGTCGACATCGATCGCGACGGACCCACCTATACCGTCGATACGCTTCGAGACATTCAGGCGGCTCACCCCGACGCAGAACTTTTCTTCATCTCGGGAGCCGATGCCATCACTCAGATTTTGGGTTGGAAAGACTTCGACGAGCTATGGGGAGCCGCAAAATTTGTTGCGGTCAGCCGACCAGGTCACGCAATGAAATTGCCCGAGAGCGCTCCGGCCGGTGCGATCGAGGTTCTCGAGGTTCCAGCTCTTTCCATTTCATCAACCGATGTCAGACGCCGCTCGGCCAATGGTGATCCGGTTTGGTATTTGGTTCCAGACGGTGTCGTTCAATACATCAACAAACACAATCTCTATCGAGGCACTAATGGGTAGCGCGTTTTTTGACCCGGATGACTTCGACACAACCAGCATTGCCAAGGTCTCAGCACCGTTCTCTGCGCCAATCTCAGCACCCGTTGATCGCGAGCCGGTAATCGCTGCTGCCGCTGAGAAGCCAAAGTTTTTCGAGCTCAAGCCTGTCGGGTCTTCAACTGGGGCTGCAGCGCCACCGGTCGAGCCTATTCGCATGCCAGCGCCATTAACCCTGCCGAGCGACTTTCCGTCATTCGTTGCACCAGAAGGCATGCACGTTGACCTGAGTGACCTTGCCATCGGCAGCGATGAGCCGCTGACTCGTCGTCAAATGCGTGAAATTCAGAAACTCACCGGCAGTGATGTAATCAATCAGATACCCGCCGCAGAGCTCTCACTCGAAACCGAAATTGAATATGAACCTGATTTGGCAGAGCAGATTGCCAATCAAGAAGCCGATTCAACCCAACTAGCCACCTCGAGCGAATACTCGGTCGGCCCGGCAACTGCCGACGACTTTTCTTATCTAACGGCGCAGGCCGAGCCGATGTTCGAGGTATCACCCGGATTGGTCATCGAGCCGACTACAAACTCGATAATCATCGATCAGGTTCAAGATCTAACCAACTACACCGCAACGGTAAGCGAAACCGGAGAGATCTTAACCACGGGTGCGATTCAATTGCCGATTGCAATTTCTGATAACGGCACCGGAGAGATTCAGATTATTCAAGAGGCCGCGGCACTCGATTCGGCTATCCAGGTCGATAACTCAACTGGATTTATCAACACAATCGCACCAATGCGAGTCACCGGAGTGGTCAATTCCATTTCAAAGTTCAAAGTGATTCCAACCAATCTCAAACGCGGCAGAAGTCACCCATACTTGGTGTTGGCAGCTGCAGTTGGCATGGTCGCACTCGGCGGTCTTGTTGTCGCGGTATTCATGCTTCAAATAACCTAGGAAAACGTGACCGCTACCTCAAACGCAATCAAACAAGCCAATATCGCCGGACTTGCCGCCTCAGACAAAATCGCAGAGAACATCGTTGCGCTAGATGTATCCGAGTTAATGCCGTTGACCGACATTTTCTTGCTTGCCTCAGGCCGCAACGAACGTCAGGTCTCGTCTATCGCTGACGAAATCGAAGACAAGATGCTCGAGGCAGGTTTCAAGACCCTGCGCCGCGAAGGAAAAGAACTCGGCCGCTGGATTCTGATCGACTTCGGTGACATCGTTTGCCACGTTATGCACGAAGAAGACCGCATGTATTACTCGCTAGAGCGACTCTGGAAAGACTCTCCGGTAATCAAACTCGATGTTTCAGTGAACTAGTTTTGCTATAAACTGACCTAGCAACAAAGAACGGGCCTATGGCGCAGCTGGTAGCGCACCTGCATGGCATGCAGGGGGTCAGGGGTTCAAATCCCCTTAGGTCCACGACAGAAAAACCTCCGAATTCGGGGGTTTTTCTTTTGCCGGTCAGGTCATTGAATTGGCGCAATCTAAACTGGAACCATGACAGCAACGTATCGCGGCTTCACCTTCGAGCAAATCGCTAAAACCCTTGATCATTCGGTGCTAAAACCCGATGTAACGCCAGCCGACATCGCGGCTGGCGCTCAGATTGCTCGAAAATACGACACCGCGAGTTACTGCGTTCAAGGTGTCAACATAGCCCAGGCGGCCCAGTTGCTAAAGGGTTCGGGTGTTCCGGTTTGTGCCACCGTTGGCTTTCCGCACGGAGCCATAACCTCGGTGGCAAAGGCCTTCGAAGCCACCGAGGCAACGCGAAACGGTGCCACCGAGGTGGACATGGTCATCAGCGTTGGCAGTCTCATAAGTGGTGACGACGAGTTGGTTCTCGCAGACATCCGTGCAGTTGCAGAGGCCGCTCACGTTGGCGGTGCGCATCTCAAGGTGATTCTCGAGACAGCATTGTTGACCGCTGACCAGATCGTTCGAGGTTGCCAACTTTCAGAACAGGCGGGCGCTGACTTTGTTAAGACATCTACTGGTTTCTCGACCGCCGGAGCAACCCTCGAGAACATTCGCCTGATGAAGGCCACCGTTGGCGATCGTCTCAGGGTCAAGGCCTCTGGCGGAGTTCGCTCTGTCGACCAGGTAATCGACTTCATCGAGGCCGGAGTCAGTCGCTGTGGAACATCAAACGCAGAAGCGATTCTGCTCGAGTTCAACGCACTCGCGTCTTAGCTGGCTTCTTGCTTTTGCAGCCATTGCTGCCAGAGCTCGCGAAGATCCCAGGCGTTCTCTGCCATTAGTGAAACACCCCGCACTCCGGTTCTTCTGGTCTTACCCGAAATCAGCAACAACTTGGTATTGAACAGAATATGACTGCAACGTTTCTGCGCCTCATCAAAGAACGTGCTGTCACTGCAACCGCTGCCATCGTCGAGGCTCACGAATACCACGCGTTTACCTGAGCGCATCGGGGGAGTCTGAGTTGCCACACGGATGCCAGCCACCAAGACATCGGTCTTGCTGCGCAGACCAACTAACTCATCGCTTCGCATAACACCCATCTCGTCTAGCATCGGTCGATACTTCTCGAGTGCGTGCTCGGTGAAGTCGAGATTGAGAATTTGCAGTTCGGCCTCGACCTTTTCGGCTTTGCTCGGCTCGGGCAAGCCGGTTGGCAGATCTTTGAAATCGAAGTCGAAAGTCGGCTGATTCGGGTCGAGGTATTTTCGGTTCTTGCTCGCGTTGAGTTGTCGCACGCGGGCCAGCACGTCACCTCGGGTGTGCATCGGGCCGAAGTCGCCGAGCCTGAGTTCATCGAGCCCGCCAACCTGAGCGATGCGTTCAAAGGTTCGGCGGCTGGGCTTTGCACGCATGTAGAAGTCGCCGATGTCGCTGTATGGCCTGCCGCTCAGAATGCGAGAGACCTCGGCCTCGCTGATGCCGGCAATCTCGTGAATGGCCAGTCGCACGGCAAGGCCATCCGTGGTCTTTTCGACGAGAAATTCATCTGACGACTTGTTTACGTCGATTGGCAGAATGCGAACCCCGAGCCGCCTGGCCTCTGCCATCAGCAGGCGCTTCGGGTACATGCCGGGGTCGTGCGTGAACAGGCCGGCCATGAACTCGACGGGGTAGTGGGTCTTCAGCCAGGCGCTCTGATAGGTGGGCAGGGCGAAGGCGGCGCCGTGGGCCTTGCAGAAGCCAAAGCTGCTGAAGCCCTCGAGAATGCCCCAGACTCGCTCGACAACCGCAAGCGAATAGCCACGCTCTTTGGTCTTGGTTCGAAAGAACTTCTCGATGGTCGGCTTCGCCCTCGGGTCTTCGAGCGACCTGCGAAGTTCGTCTGCCTTCGCAAGCGTGCATCCGGTCATTACATTCAAGATTCGCAGCACGTGTTCGTGAAAGATCACCACTCCGAAGCTCTCTCGCAGAATCGGCTCTAGGTCTTTGTGAATGAAGTCGGCACTGGCGAATCCGTGCCTGCCATCGAGATAGGGCGCAATCATATTGCCCTTCATTGGGCCCGGTCGAAACAGTGAAATCTGAATGGTTAGGTCATTGAATTCGGTTGGCTGGTGTTTGCCGGTGAGTTCTCGCTGGCCCGGGCTCTCGATCTGAAAGATGCCGAGCGTGTTGGTGGTGCGAATGGTTTTGAAGGTCTCGTCGTCTGCTCGGTCGATGTCATCGAGTTCGAGCTTCTCGCCACGCACGCGTGAAATTTCACGCACCGCATAGGCCATCGCGCTCTGCATGCGAACACCGAGAACATCGAGCTTCAGCATTCCCATCGGGTCCATGTCGTCTTTGTCGAACTGACTCATCGGCAAACCCATGCCGCTTTGTTCGACCGGGGTCATGCGCAGCAGATTGGAGTCGCCGAGAATAACACCGCACGGATGCATCGATATGTGACGAGGTAGTCGATTTAGGCGTTCGGTTAAATCGACGAGCAGGTTCATCTTGCGATCGCTTTCGAGCGCGGCGGCAATCGCACCGAGCTCTGGTTTGCTTCCCACGGCGTTGCGAAAACTGCCTGCGCTCAGTCGCCAGACACTCTTGGCGATCTGATCGATTTCGTCATCTTCGATTCCTAGCGCGAGCCCGCTGTCTCGCACAGCACCGCGACCACGGTAGGTGCTCTGCATCGATAACAGCGTCACGCGGTTACTGCCGTAGCGTCTGAAGATGCTTCGGTATATGTCGTGACGGCGGGCTGATTCGACGTCGATGTCGATATCTGGCAGGCTCGAGCGCTCTGTGCTGAGAAAGCGTTCAAAGAGCAGGTCGTGTTCGATTGGGTCGACCCCGCTGATGCCGAGCAGGTAGTTCACCAGCGAGCCGGCACCCGAACCGCGGGCTGCGATTCGAATATTCATGTCGCGAATCATTTGGGCGACGTCGGCTACGGTCAAGAAGTAGGTCGAAAATTCGAGTTTGTTGATGGTTATCAGCTCTTGACCGAGTCGTCGCTTCACCTTAGCGAGCATGGCTTCGCTAGCCCCCGGATAGCGCCAGTGCATGCCGGCTTCAGCCTTCTGCCAGAGCACCTCGAACGGGTTGCCTTCGATGCCGAGGGCCGATTTCTCGGGGGTCTTCGGCTTCATCCAGCCGCAGTCGCTGACCGGTTCTAGTCGGCAACGGTCGGCTAGTTTTTCGGTGTCTTGCAGAAGTCTGGTTGCCCGATCTCGGTCTTCGCAGATCTCTTCGGCGAGCGATCGCATCAGATCGGCCGGTTTGAGCCAGGCCTGAGCATTTGGTTGCACCTGAAAGAAGCCGAGCGGTTCGAGAAACCTTGCGGCGTCGAGCACATCTGCGGTTAGCGCATCGTCTGGTGTCAGATAGCGAACCGAGTTGGTTAGCACCGCCGGTAGTCCGCTGGCATCAGCAAGTTGCAGCATTCGATTGGCTTGCAAGATTGAATACTCTGTGCCCGGCTCGGTTAGCAAACTGCAAACCTCAATTGCGAGAGAGTTGGGAATCGAGAATAGTTCTTGCCAAGGCTCGAGTAGTTCGATGGCTTCTTCGCGAGAACCGAGCAACACCGACTTGCCAACGTCACTGTCATTACCGAGTAGCACCGTGCAGGCGCCGAGACTCTCGCCGATTAGTTTGGCAAGCTCACCACGTCTGATCGAGATGCTCTCGCTTTTTCTGGTTCGTTGCAGTTTCTTCGAATTCTCGCTGAGTGCATCACCGATGTTGTATCCGTGAGCGGCAGAGACAATTGCGCAGAGCGCAGACCAGCCCACACCTCGGTCGCGACCGCGTGCAAGCACTACAACTCTCGCTAGTTGTTGATATTCGTCGTCAACCACAGATAACTCGACTCCGACGATAGGCGAGATGCCGAGAGTGAGGCAGGCACCGATGTGTTTCACCGCTCCGTATAACCCATCGCGATCTGTGATTGCCAGCGCTGTCATCTTTTGTGCGGCGGCTGCCTCGACCATCAACTCTGGTCTGGTCACACCAAAGTGCGACGAGAACGCAGACGCAACGTGCAGGTGGGTGAACTCAGACATGAATAAGTGGATGAGCTAGTTAAATACGCGGTTCAGTCGCCAAATGTTCTTGTCGCCGACGAATGAGTGCACCAGTTCGAACTGTTGCTTCTCTTCGTTGCAGCTGGCTACCAGACGCCACATTTCGACCTCGAGCACTCCGGCACCAATGCCTCGTTGCACCCGTGCGGCCTCAACCCACCACTCGCGCCTGGCAAACCAGCGCACCGGTTTGCTGAGCACCAGATAGGCACCGCCTCTCCAGCCGAAGCCGATCGGCTCACCCTTTGGGTTGACCGATACGGTCACCATTTCGTCTACTCGAACCATGTCGAGCCCCTCCTAAACCTCTGCAGAAACAGAAAGACATTCGAACAAATGTTCGAATGTCTAGAATGTATGCAGACCCACCGACAAAGCAAATCGCCTCGGCGCGGCAAGTTCAACTGTTGGTTGAAGGTTTGGAAAAGCCGCTCTAGAGCGGGCGAATCAGCTCGCTCGAGTTGTTGCGAACCGCGCCAACTGCCGAATCGACGGCAAAGAATTCGACCTCGGCAGCAACCAGATCGCTCTCGGCCGCAACCGCATCGAGCAACTCTTGGTCACCCACAATGTTCGGGTCGAGCCAGGCATCCAGAGTCTCGGGGGTTAGCAGAACCGGGTTGCGGTCGTGAATATGCGCGAGTTCTGGCGCGGTGTCTTTGGTTAGGGTCGTCGCCGAAAGCAACCAGCGACTCGGGTCATTCTCGGCCTTGCTCGGATCTCTCCACCACTCGTAGAGTCCGGCCAGCGCCAACATGCCATCTGTGCCCGCACTTATGTAGAACGGCTGCTTGGTGCCATCTGCGGCAACGTGCCACTCGTAGTATCCGCTTGCGGCAATCACACAGCGGCGTCGAACGACAGACTCTTTGAAAGAAGGCTTCTCGAGAATCGTCTCGATGCGCCCGTTGATGAGTGGCGAGGAGTTTGCGGGGCCATCCTTGCTCCAGCGCGGAACAAGACCCCAACGTGCCGAGTGCATCTCGCGGTGCAAATCACCGACCGGCGAACCGTCCGCAGCTTTTTCGTCGGCACGTTCGACAATTATCGAAATTTGATGGGTCGGGGCAACGTTGTAGCTGAGTCCAGGTTGCTCGCCAACGATTTCATCGACTTCAAAAATCGACAAAACCTCGGATGCCGTCTTGGCCACAACGAAACGACCGCACATTATTTGGCCTCGCTAGAAAACAAAGTTGAAGAAGTCACTCGATAATCTTCACACGCCGAAGCAAGTTTGCCGGCTGCGAGCAGCCATTTAGCGAATTGGCGAGCTGAGCATTCGCAGCCTTTTGCTAAACGCCTCAACATGAGTGGCTGGCACAAGAGGGCCACCGAGGTCAATCCATGAATCCACCGGTCTAATCGCCTGCAGACTGCTGAGCATCCAGACTTCGGTTTCAACCAGGTCGGCCGGCTTTGCCTTCTCGACTCGTGTTTGCAAACCCATCTGCTCAGCGATTGCAAACACTTCGCGGCGAGTCACGCTATCGAGCCAGGTTGTCTCGTCAGATGGAGCGCAAAGCACATCATCACGCCACCAGACGATGGCGCTCAGCGCACCTTCTGCGATGTGACCAGGTTCGCTCAGCAGAACCGCTTCGTCAGCACCGAGCATATTGGCCCTGCGACGCAATTGCAGCCCGAGGCTTAGATCCGGCCCTTTGACCATCGGGTTGACTCGTGGGTCAACATCGGGGTAGGTCCAGAGAATTGCGTTGCCGAGTTCATCGGGTGCTTCTCTCAAGCGCAGGTGCAGTTGCCGACTCTCATCCTGGTCGGTGTGAAGCTCAATCCTAGGAAACCAGCGGCCTTCAAGCGGCAGTGCCTGCACGACCATATGCAAGAACTCTTCAAGATTGCTCTCGCTTGTTTCAGAGATTTTCGCTACCCAGCGACTGAAACGTTCAAAGTGCATGCCGAGGTTGCGAACTCGGCCATCTTCAAGCAAGAAGCTATCGGCAACCGCAAGTTGCGTGCCGAGACTGACCGGCACTTCATACAAATCGCCTGACTCGTATTGCAGCAATTCGCTGGTCATGTCACTCCTTTCGCCTGTTCTAATCTAATAGGCATGCCAATCTTCGTTTCCGACCTGAAGGGTTGGGTGCATCCGGCCGATGTTTTCATCGCCCTGCACTCGACCGACGAAAACGCCTTTTGGCTAGATCGCGAGAGTCACTTCACAGATCGATTCAGCGTAATCGGAGCATCGGCCCAGATATTCAATTCTGCCTCGAGCAGTTTTGAATTTTTGAAGACCCAGCAGTTTTCTGATGAAAATACCGAACTGCAATTGCCATTCGAATTTAGACCCGGACTGGTTGGCTTTATTGCATACGAGGGCGACTCTAGTTTTCTGCATGTCGATCGCGCGCTGGTTTTTGACCACGTCAACAAAATGATGTATTTCATTGGCGAATTCGAACAGCAGAAAGATTTTGACACCTGGCACCATGCCGCGCTGCTAAGGCTCGCTCTTTGCGGTGGTGAGCAAGCTGCCTACAAACTGACCAATAGGCCACTGACAGCAATTCGGTCGAGCGTGCGACACTCCGATGGCGAGTATCTGCAACTCATTGCGCGGGCGCAGAGTCACATTGCTGCCGGTGATGTTTATCAACTTTGCTTGACGAATCAGATTCAGCTCGATGTAGAGGGTGATGCGCTGCTGACTTTTCTAAAGCTGCGCCTAAGCAACCCCGCACCGTTTGCCGCCTATTTGAAGTTTGGCGGCAAAGCAATCGTCTGTTGTTCGCCTGAACAGTTCTTAAAGATCGACGCCAATCGAACCGTTTCTTCTAAGCCGATCAAGGGAACCCGCCGGCGTGATGCAGACCCCACCATCGACGCGGCACTCGCAGACGAACTTCGAAACGACGAGAAAGAACGTGCCGAGAATCTGATGATTGTCGACCTGATGCGAAACGACATCGGACGCGTAGCAGAGCTCGACTCGGTGACTGTGAACAAGTTGTTTGATGTTGAGAGTTATGCGACCGTGCACCAGCTGGTGAGCACGGTTGAGGCAAAACTGGCCGAAGGTTTTGACGCGGCAGATGCTCTTTCGGCAGCATTTCCGGGTGGCTCAATGACCGGCGCACCAAAGTCTCGAGCGATAGAGCTCATTCAAGAGCTAGAGAGCAAGCCCGGCCAGACCGGGAGAGGCATTTACTCTGGTGCCCTTGGTTACTTCACGCACACCGGGGTTGCCGATTTTGGCATGACCATAAGAACCTTGGTTGTCGAAGGCCGCAGCGCCACAATCGGAGTTGGTGGCGGCATCACGATTGATAGTCAACCGACTGCCGAACTCGAAGAAACCAAGTTGAAGGCATCTGCCTTGCTTCGAGCACTTAACGCCCCAGATCCTTGGTCGGCAACTTAATTCAAGCGAGCGCCCAGCGGGCTTGGTAATCTTGGGCTGATGTCTGAGCAAACAAACAACAACGAGTCCGAATACGACGTATTCGCCATCCAAGATAGATGGCTGCCGGTCTGGGACGAACTCAAGCCGTTCAATTCTGGAATTGAAGGCGACCCACGCCCAAAGAAATACGTGCTCGACATGTTTCCTTACCCCTCTGGCGATCTGCACATGGGTCATGCTGAGGCCTATGCGCTCGGCGACGTCATATCGCGCTACTGGACCCAAAAGGGTTTCAACGTCATGCACCCGATCGGCTGGGATTCGTTCGGACTGCCCGCCGAGAACGCTGCCATCAAACGTGGGCTAGACCCGAAGGGCTGGACCTACGACAACATTGCCCAGCAGAAGTCGTCGATGCGTCGCTATGCGTGCTCTTTCGACTGGGATCGCGTGCTCGCTACCAGCGATCCGATCTACTACCGCTGGAACCAATGGATCTTTCTAGAGTTTTATAACAAGGGTTTGGCTTATCGCAAAAACTCAAACGTCAACTGGTGCCCGAGTTGTCAAACCGTGCTCGCCAACGAGCAGGTCGTTCAGGGCTTGTGTGAAAGATGCGACAGCGTCGTCACCAAGAAAGCGCTGACCCAGTGGTACTTCAAGGTCACCGAGTATGCCGATCGTCTGCTTGACGACCTCGACACCCTCGAGGGCAATTGGCCATCAAAAGTTTTGTCGATGCAAAGAAACTGGATAGGTCGATCGACCGGTGCCGAAGTTTCGTTCGAGGTCGAAGGCCGTTCAGAGCCAATCACCGTTTACACCACCAGGCCAGACACTCTCTTCGGCGCAACCTTCATGGTTGTCGCTGCCGACAGTGACTTGGCCGCAGAGCTGGCTTCGATGTCTACCCCAGAGGTGGGCGTCGCGTTTCAGGCCTACCTAGAAGAAGTAAAGAAGTCGAACGACATCGAGCGCCTAGCAACTGACCGCAAGAAGACCGGTATTCAGCTTGATGCCCACGCGATCAACCCGATGAACGGCGAGAGACTGCCAATCTGGGTATCCGACTACGTTTTGGCAGACTACGGAACCGGCGCAATCATGGCGGTTCCAGCCCACGACGACCGCGACTACGAATTCGCCAAGCAATTCGAGCTACCAATTCGTCAGGTGGTCGACACCGGTGAAGGTGACCCATCCGTGATTGGTTTTGCAACCGTCGGCCCTGGCACGCTGGTGAACTCGGGTGAATTGAACGGACTCGACAAGGCAGCGGCAATTGCCAAGGCCATCGAACTTCTTGCGGCAAAAGGTCGCGGCAAGGCTGCGAAAAACTTCAGGCTTCGCGACTGGCTGATTTCTCGCCAGCGTTACTGGGGCACTCCGTTTCCGATTATTCACTGCGAAGCCTGCGGCGAGGTTCCGGTGCCGCAAAATGAATTGCCAGTAGAGCTTCCTTCTGCCGAGGGGCTGGATCTCAAGCCAAAGGGAACATCGCCACTCGGCGGAGCAAGCGATTGGGTAAACGTTAAGTGCCCGAACTGCGGCATCGATGCCAAGCGTGACACCGACACCATGGATACCTTCGTCGACTCGTCTTGGTACTTTTTGAGATTCTTGTCACCAAATTCGACGGAACACGCGTTTCCAAAAGACGCCGCCAAAGAGTGGGCTCCGGTTGACCAGTATGTTGGTGGAGTAACGCACGCAATTTTGCACCTTCTCTATGCTCGCTTCTTTACCAAGGCATTGCACGATCTCTGCTACATCGACTTCGAAGAGCCGTTCACGCGTTTGCTCAACCAGGGCATGGTTCAAATGAATGGCTCTGCGATGTCTAAGTCGCGCGGCAACCTTGTGGCACTAAGTGAGCAACTGGATCAGCACGGAGTGGATGCCATCCGTCTAACCATGTCGTTCGCTGGTCCACCAGAAGACGACATCGATTGGGCCGATGTCTCGCCAGCCGGATCTGCAAAGTTCTTGGCACGTGCTTGGCGTGCCGCAAATGACGTGAGTTCACCGGTGGGTGTCGATGTGTCGAGCGGTAATGCCGAATTGCGCAAAGCCACACACTCGTTTCTAAGAGACTTTGCTCCGGCCATCGAGGGCTTCAAGTTCAACGTTGGCGTGGCAAAGGTGATGGAACTCGTGAACGCGCTTCGCAAGGCAATCGATGGAGCCGCCGGCCCGTCAGATTCTGCTGTGCGCGAGGCTGCCGAAGTTGTCGCCAAGGCGCTGTCGCTATTTGCGCCCTATACCGCCGAAGACATGTGGGCCAAGTTGGGGCATCAGCCAGGGGTCGCTTTGGCTGGGCTGCAGTCTGCAGACGAGTCTTTGCTTGTCGAAACCGCCATTGTTGCCGTGGTGCAGGTCGACGGAAAACTTCGTGACAAATTCGATGTATCGGTTGAAATCTCAGAGGATCAATTGCGCGAGCTGGCTTTTTCATCTGAGAATGTGAAGCGTGCGATTGGCGATAAAGAGGTAGCCAACGTGATTATTCGCGCACCAAAACTTGTCAACATCGCAACCAAGTAGATACTTTTCAACAGAGTTTCTCGGCAGCTTAGCCAACCCAAAGCAAGCAACTAATTTCGCTATGTGAATCAACTTCGCGAGAAATTGCTATCGGTACTTGAAAGCACATCTACCGTCAATCGCCGGCTGGTGCTCTTTGTTTTTCTCTTTGTGCTTGCGATCGCTGCGATCCTGGTTTCGCTAAATTCCGCAAAACCCTACAAATCCTCATCGACTCAGGATGAATCGACTATTTCTGCTGCAACCTCGAGTGTTGAATCCTCGTTGACAATACAGAAACCACATGTGTTCGTGCACGTCGTTGGCGAGGTGGTGAATCCGGGCATATTTATGGTTCAGTCACAAGCACGACTTTTCGACGCAATCTTCGCCGCCGGAGGTTTCACCAAACTCGCCGATCAATCGAGCATCAATCTTGCTCGAGAAGTTTCTGACGGTGAACAGATAGTGGTTTTTGCCGTTGGATCGGGTGGCTCAATCGGCTCTGGTGCAGGCATCTCGGGCTCGCTTGCCAATGGTGGCGGTTCTATGCAATCAAATGCGCTCGTGTCACTCAACCGAGCGTCGCAGTTAGAACTCGAAAGCTTGCCAGGGGTTGGCCCAACACTTGCGGGCCGCATGATTGATTGGCGAACGGCGAACGGCGGTTTCAAAAAGAAAGAGGATTTGCTCAAGGTCAGCGGAATTGGCCAAAAACTATTCGCGTCAATGAAAGACAAGTTGACCCTTTGAGTTGGCTGGTTGTTGCTTCGATCATCTGGTCAACGGCCTTTGCCCTGCAGGCGGGGGTTTGGTGGCCGCTGGCGTCACTCGCTGCGGTCTACCTATCTGCAATCTTCTGGTTGAAGCCGGCCAAGCCCGAGATTGCGCGCCTGTCACTGATGTTGATCTCTATGCTGTCGCTGCTCACGGTGCGACTCTCGACGAACGGGCCAGTTGAGAGCCCAGCATTGCCCTCGGGGTCTCGCTCGGAGTTTGCCGTCTGGCCCTTTGTGCAATTGCGCGAAGCCTCCAAACAGGCGCTGATTGGTCTAAACCCAGACGCCGAAGCTCTGACTCTCGGTTTGGCGATTGGTGATTCGAGCCTTGCCTCGGAGTCATTGCTTCTTGCGATGAAAGAAACTTCGCTAACCCATCTGGTTGCCGTTTCTGGTGCGAATTGCGCAATAGTGTCGGGTGCGGTGTTTTTGGCACTTCAGAGATTCGGTGTGCGGGCAAGGGTGATGGGCTCTTTGGCCGCGCTGTTGGCCTACGTCATGCTGGTAGGCGCACAGCCGAGTGTGCTCAGAGCTGCAACCATGGCAGCAGCGGTTTTGCTCGCATTTCTCAGCGGTCGAAAAACCAGCTCGTTAGTCTCGCTGTGCCTTGCCGTTTCGTCACTGATTGTCGTCAGCCCAGAAATTTGTCTCGACTATGGCTTCGCGCTCTCGGTCTCTGCAACTGCTGGGATCCTTTTGCTAGCTCCGCGAATTTACGAATATCTCAAGACCCGCGTGTTCAAGTGGGTGGCGCTAGCAATCTCGGTCAGCGCAGCTTCGCAAATACTCTGCTTTCCGATTTTGTTGCAGTTGCAACCGAGCGTGCCAACCTACTCTCTCATCGCCAATCTCTTCAGCGAGCCTTTGGTCGCACCGGTGACGATTCTGGGAATTCTTGCGGTCGCTCTCTCTTGGATTCAACCTTTGGCTTCGATCTTGTTCTGGCTGGCATCTGCACCAGCTGCGCTGATTGCGAGCATCGCGCACTACTTTGCGGGCTTGCCACTATCGAGTGCATTCTGGGCAACTGGATTACTCGGCACAGTTGCTGCCTGCGCGACCGTCTTGGCAGCCACCGTGCTGATTCTTTCCCGCAAGTCAACCCATCGTCTGCTATCTGGTGCGGTCGTTGGCATTCTCTGCTTGACGAGTGTTTCGGTGCTCACGGTCGAGGCGGTACGTGTTTCTACCTGGCCGCAGGCCGATTGGCAGGTTGCTAGTTGCGATGTCGGTCAAGGTGACGCGACGGTGATTAGGTCTGCCGGCAAGATCGCCGTAATCGACGTCGGAAAGTTTGATTCAAAAATCAAACGGTGTCTAGACCAATTGAGAGTTTCAAGAATTGACCTTCTGGTCTTGACTCACTTCGATCAAGATCACGTCCTTGCAACTCGCGCCGCAATCGCCAATCGAGAGGTAGCCAGCGTGTTGATTAGCCCTTTCGAAGACCAGCGGCCGGCGGCACTCGAGGCATTAGAAGCTCTATCAAGCAAGGGAGTGCCCGTTGTGAAGGCACAGAAGTGGTTGGCCGGAAAACTGGGTGAGGCCTCCTGGCTGGTGCTGAATCCAAGTAGAACTGCCGAAGAAGCCGAAGACTCGAACGATGCCAGCATCGCGATGCTATTTCGCTTTGACGACTTCTCCTTTCTCGCTTTGGCAGACCTGGGGGAGCGAGGGCAAATGCGAATCGCAAGTGACCTCGAGCTCTGGCACGACGATTGGGTTGCTAGTCACGACCTGATACTCAAGGTTTCGCACCACGGCTCGGCCGATCAGTATTCCGAATTGATGGAACACCTAAAGCCGGCCGTTGCTCTTGTCTCTGCTGGCAGAAACAACGGCTATGGGCACCCAACCCAAAGAACTCTCGAAATCTTCGAGAGGACTCGAAGCCTAATTTGCCGCACCGACCAACTCGGTTCTCTGGCGCTCTCGAGAGTTGAGGCAGGGTTCGCTCTAGCCAACACGGCTGCGAGTTAGGCTTGAACAATGGCGAAAGCAAAGCAGGTTGACTGGAGAAAAGTTACTCCGTTTGCGATCGTGCTTGCCTTCGGCGCCGAAGATTATTTGGTAAACAGAACAGTTCGTTCGGTGCGTGACCAACTGAAAGCCATTAGCCCCGAGCTCGAGGTTCACGAAATTGACGCTTCTGACTACAGTGCGGGTCAATTGATTGACCTCACCAGCCCTTCGCTCTTTGCAGAACCAAAGCTGCTTATCATTCGTTCGGTCGAGCGCTGCACCGACGACTTGATTACCGACGCGATTGCTTACATCGAGAACCCGAGCGCAGATGCGACCGTTGTTTTCACTCACAGTGCGGCTACTGTGCGCGGCAAGAAAATGCTCGATGCAATGCGACAGAACTCGAAGGTCTGTGAGGTGCTTTGCGCAAAACTCAAAGGCGATACAGATCGCGCGAGTTTTGTGACCGCCGAATTCACCGCAGCAAATCGACAAGTTAGCCACGCCGCTGTGCGGGCTCTGCTTGACGCATTCGGTGAAAACCTTGCCGAGCTTTCGGCGGCCTGTGCACAGCTGTCACAAGACTCGGCAACAAACATCACCGAAGAACTTGTCGATGTCTATTACGGCGGTCGGGTTGAAACCACAGCCTGGAAAATCAGTGATGCAGCTCTAGCCGCACGCCCGGCCGAGGCGCTTTCCCTTTTGCGCCATGCGCTGTCTTCTGGAGTGGATCCGGTTCCAATAGTGGCCTCGCTATCGAAGTCTGTTCGCGAACTAGCCAAACTGTTTGGCAATAGAACAGCAACGGCGGCCTCGCTCGGTATGGATCCCTGGAAACTCGAAAAGGTAAGAAAGAACCTCGCCGGTTGGAACGAAGATGGCTTGGCTAAGGTGGTCAATGCGCTTGCTGAAGCCGACGCGGCAGCCAAGGGAGCGAATCGTGATCCCAACTTTGTTCTCGAAAGGCTGCTGCTCTTGATTGCTGCTAAGGGCAGTTCTTGAGCAAACGCACGGCTTTGGTTGCCTTTCTGGCGCTTGTCTTTATTGCACTGGTTCTTCGGCCACCGCTTGCCGCCGTCGGGCCGCTGTTGCAAGAAATCTCAGACAGCCTAAAGTTAGATGCCTCGCAACAGAGTTTGCTAACTTCAATTCCGGTTTTTTGCTTCGGCATCGGCGCTTTTCTTAGCCCCTGGCTGATGCGCCGATTTGGTTTGAACACATCTATGTTGATGGTGTTGTTTCTATTGCTTATCGCGTTGCTTGCCAGAGCGCTATTTGGTTTCGAGCTACTGCTACTCGGAACCGTTTTCGTCGGGCTGGCGATTGCGATCACCAACGTTCTGCTGCCGACTCTGGTTCGAGTCGACTTCGCCGAGAGAGCTTCTCTCGTTACATCGGTCTACACGACCATTCTCGCAATCTCGGCAAGCGGCATGGCGGCGACGGCAGTGCCGTTGAGTCACTCGCTCGGCGGCTGGCGCTTTGTCTTGCTGCTGACCGCCATCCCTGCGGCGCTTGCCATTTTGTTCTGGCTGCCTAGATTTAGAGCAGGTCAGTCTCACGTTCCTGTTACGGCAGCTTCAGCAAAGAGTGAGTCGCGTGCGGTGTATCGATCGCCAATCGCTTGGGCAATTCTTGGGTACTTCGGGCTTCAGTCGCTTGGCTTCTATGTGGTGCTTGGCTGGCTACCCACCATTTTGATAGATGCATCAATGACCCCGGAGGCAGCGGGTGCATTTTTGGGCTTGGCCACTGCGATCGGAATTCCAAGCGGGCTCGCACTAGCGCCTGTTATTTCAAAACTGAGATCGCTCTCGCTGCTGGCGGTTCTTGCCTCGGCGCTAACAGCAGCCGGCTTCGCTCTTATCGCTTGGTTGCTTGCAAATGACATGGTGAACAACGAGTTCTTACTCGTCACCGCTGCCGCACTGATTGCTTTTGGGCAGTCAGCAAACTTTCCAATTTCACTTTCACTAATCGCAACACGCGCAAGCACTCAAGCTCAAACCACAACGCTTTCTGCGTTTAGCCAGGGGTGGGGTTATCTGATTGCTGGAGTTGGAACTTTTGCCTTCGGTGCAATTGGTTCTCACATGCCGAACTGGAGCGTCGTCGTCTTTGCTATCGCGGCACTAAGCGTTGGTCAAATGGCGCTTGCGGCTTTTGCGGGTCGCAATCGAAAGATTGCCGCGCAATAAAAAATCCCGCCGATCTCTCGGCGGGACTCTATGAAGTCATTTACTTTAGGTCAGATGCCTTCTTGGCAATCGATGACTTGCGGTTTGCGGCCTGGTTCTTGTGGATTACTCCCTTTGAAACTGCCTTGTCTAGCTTCTTGCTAGCGTTACTGACGGCCTCAGCGGCTGCAACCTTGTCTCCGGCAGCTAGTGCTTCACGTGCTGCACGGATGGCGGTCTTGAGCTCACTCTTTACTGCCTTGTTACGCTCGTTTGCCTTTGCGTTGGTGCCAATTCGCTTAATCTGCGACTTGATGTTTGCCATGTTTCACTTTCGTTTTTAGCCGTTCGCGCGAACGACTGAAGATTTGTTTTGGGGGATTAGATGGAGACACTCATCTGAACCGAGTTAAACCCTACCAGCGACCGCTATTTATAGGCAACTATGCGACAATAGAGGTACCGAAATCGGTCGTTTTCCCCAAATATCGAGGTTTACATTGTCGCCACGTGCCACCAGCCGTCTTGAGCCAGCCAAGACCGACCCGGGCATGATTCGCAATTTCTGCATAATTGCCCACATCGACCACGGAAAATCGACCCTCGCCGACCGCATGCTTCAGCTAACCGGTGTGGTCGACGACCGCTCGATGCGAGCCCAGTACCTCGACCGCATGGACATTGAGCGCGAGCGAGGCATCACAATCAAGTCTCAGGCGGTTCGCATGCCCTGGGAGGTCGACGGCAAGACCTACGCCCTCAACATGATCGACACACCTGGTCACGTCGACTTCACCTACGAGGTGTCACGCTCTCTTGCGGCCTGCGAGGGTGCCGTCTTGCTGGTTGATGCCGCCCAAGGCATCGAGGCTCAGACACTCGCAAATCTCTACCTGGCCATGGAGAACGATCTCGAGATCATTCCGGTTCTGAACAAGATTGATTTACCCGCTGCGCAGCCAGACAAATATGCCGAGGAGCTCGCCAACCTAATTGGTGGCAACCCCGAGGACTGTTTGCGAGTTTCAGGTAAGACCGGTATCGGTGTTGACGCTCTACTCGACAAAATCGTTGCAACCATTCCACATCCGGTTGGTGACCCAAACGCTCCTGCGCGAGCCATGATTTTCGATTCGGTTTACGACTCATATCGAGGCGTTGTTACTTACGTGCGAATGATTGACGGAAGCCTCTCACCGCGCGAGCGTATCCAGATGATGTCGACTCGTGCCGTTCACGAACTGCTCGAAATTGGTGTGTCTTCGCCAGAGCCTGAAGTTACCAAAGGGCTTGGGGTTGGCGAAGTTGGCTACCTGATCACCGGCGTAAAAGATGTTCGCCAATCAAAAGTTGGCGATACCGTTACCAACGCATTGAAGCCTGCCACCCAGGCGTTGGTCGGTTACAAAGACCCGCTGCCGATGGTTTACTCGGGAATCTATCCAATCGATGGCAGCGAGTATCCAAACCTTCGCGAAGCTCTAGACAAATTGAAACTCAGTGATGCTGCTCTTGCCTACGAACCCGAGACCTCGGTTGCGCTTGGTTTTGGTTTTCGCTGTGGCTTCCTTGGTCTGCTGCACCTCGAGATTGTCACAGAGAGACTAGAGCGAGAGTTCGGACTTGAACTCATCGCAACTGCACCATCGGTGGTCTACGAGGTAACCATGGATGACGGTAAGGAAATCACCGTCACGAACCCCAGCGAGTTTCCGACAGGAAAGATCAAGAAGGTGCTTGAGCCTATGGTTCGCGCGACCATCCTGGCGCCGAAAGACTATGTCGGCGTAATCATGGAGCTATGCCAGAGCCGACGCGGGGTCATGATCGACATGCAATACCTCGGCCAAGACCGAATCCAGTTGCGCTACACGCTTCCGCTTGCCGAAATTGTCTTCGACTTTTTTGACAACCTAAAGAGCAAGACTCAGGGATACGGCTCTCTCGACTATGAAGAGATTGGCCTTGCAGAGGGTGACCTGGTCAAGGTCGACTTGCTGCTGCAGGGTGAACAGGTAGACGCCTTCAGCGCAATCGTGCACAAAGACAAGGCCTATGCCTACGGGGTAATGATCACCGGAAAGCTTCGTGAGTTGATTCCCCGCCAAGCCTTCGAGGTGCCCATTCAGGCGGCAATCGGAGCACGCATCATCGCCCGTGAATCAATTCGTGCGTTTCGCAAGGACGTCTTAGCCAAGTGTTACGGCGGTGACATAAGTCGAAAGCGCAAACTTCTTGAGAATCAGAAAGAAGGTAAGAAGCGGATGAAGATGGTCGGTCGCGTAGAGGTGCCGCAAGAAGCCTTCATCGCAGCGCTGTCGAGCGATGGCGAGAAAAAGGGCGAGAAGAAGGGCAAGTAATGGCCCAAATGCCCGATGGCGAACTAGCGCCGCGCAGTGGCCTGCTTCCTGCTTCAGCGGCCGAAGGTTTATCGCAGAGAACCCTTCACGCATATCTTCACATTCCCTTTTGTCGCGTTCGTTGCGGTTACTGCGACTACAACACCTACACGTCAACCGAGCTTCGGGGTGTCACCCAGAATTCGTTTCTTGACAACCTGTTGGGCGAAATCAGTTTCAGCAAAAATGTTTTGCAGCAATTGAGTCCACAGTGTCGCGAATTCTCTACCGTCTTTTTTGGCGGAGGTACTCCGACCCAACTGGCGGCGGAACAGTTAGCACTTGTTTTAGAAACACTGAGTAACGAGTTCGGCATCGAAAAAAATGCCGAGATCACGACCGAGGCAAACCCCGACACAGTTGACGAGCGTTACCTGACGACTCTGGCCGAAGCGGGCTTCACAAGAGTTTCGATTGGCATGCAGTCTTCGGTTGCGTCGGTGCTCAAAACTCTCGATCGAACCCACAATCCAGAGAACGTTGCCAAGGCGGTTAGCGCTGCCAAAGCCGCTGGATTGCAGGTGTCTGTCGATCTGATTTATGGCACACCGGGTGAATCGCTTGATGATTGGCGCGAATCTCTGGCTACCGCCATCGATCTTGAACCAAACCACATCAGCGCCTATTCGTTGATTGTTGAACCGGGCACCAAGCTGGCACGTCAGGTGCGCAGCGGTGAGTTGAATGCGCCTAGCGACGATGATCACGCTGACAAGTATGAAATTGCAGAGCAAATGATTTCTGCTGCGGGCTTTGACTGGTATGAAGTTTGCAATTGGAGCAAGGATGAGTCAACAATGTCTCAACACAACCTTGCATATTGGCGCAGCAACGACTGGTGGGGGTATGGCCCCGGCGCGCATTCTCACATCGGTGGAACCCGATGGTGGAACGTCAAGCATCCCTCGGCTTACGCGGAGCGTTTGGTTTCTGCGGAATCTCCAGCACTAGCTCGTGAAAATCTTGATGAGTCAGAGAAAGCCACCGAGCGAGTGTTGCTCGAGTTGCGGTTGCGCGAAGGGATGTCGATTGAACTTCTAAAGTCGATCAACCCTCTGGTCGCAAAGCCGATAAGTCAGTTCATTGCTGACGGTATGGTGAACGCCGCAGACGCCATCCGCGGGCAGTTGACGCTAACCCTTAAAGGTCGCCTGCTTGCCGATGCGTTGGTTAGAGACCTGCTCGGGTAGCAGCTTCGTGCTCGACTATTTGATGAAGCGAATGGTCAGCGGGTACTTGAAGAACTTGCCCTGTGAGGTCTGCAACGCTGCAATGATTCGGCAGATGACCCAGTAGGCCGGTACTGCCCAAATGATGAGCCAGCCGATGATGCTGATTACAAGCACGACGGCGATAAGTAGCACGGTGATCGAGAAGTTGAGCGACTCTTTTGCGTGGTGCAGCACAAAAGGCCCTTTGTCCTTCAAGAAGAAGTAGCCGATGATTGGGGCCAGAAATTCGAAGAAAATGGCGGCGACGTGCAGCAAAACGGCGGCGAGTTTCTCTTCGTCCGGTGTCCAGGCACGGGCATTTTCGTATGGATTACTCATATCTAGAGCATAACTAAGCCGATGGGCTAAAATTGGCACTCAGGTACAGCGAGTGCTAACGAGGTGAAAATGATTCCAGAACGAAGTCTTGAAGTGCTTCGGGCCATCGTTCACGACTACATCGAAAGCAACCAGCCCGTCGGCAGCAAGTCGCTTGTCGAACGGCATTCATTTGGGGTCTCGCCGGCAACCATTCGAAACGACATGGCTCTGCTCGAAGAAGAGAAGCTGATTGTTGCACCGCACACCTCAAGTGGTCGAGTGCCAACCGATAAGGGATACCGACTCTTTGTCGACCGACTCGGCGAGGTTAAGCCGCTTAGTATTCCAGAGCGCTCAGCCATTGAAACCTTTATGCACGGTAGCTCTGACCTCGATGAAGTTTTGGGCAGAACCGTGCGCCTGCTTTCGCAACTAACCGATCAGGTTGCGATGGTGCAGTATCCGAGTCTCGAAAAGGGTTCGGTCAAGAGCGTCGAATTGCTAAAGGTCGGTGAGCAGCAGGCCCTGCTGATTTTGGTCACCGACATCAGTCGAATTCAACAGCATCTAATTCACTTCGACAAAGAACTCGATGATGACTTCGTTGCCAATCTTCGAGCGCAGATGGTCGGCTCACTTCAGGGAGTTGCGCTCTCACAGGTAGCCGCGAAACTCGAGGACTTCTCTTCTAAATTTGGCGCAGATCGCCAGGCGGCCGTCAGCCTGGTCTTAGACAACTTGCTTGAGCAAGTTGACGCCAACCGCCAAGACAAGATAATTCTTGCCGGCACAGCAAACCTCGCTCGTCGAGAAGACGACTTTAAGGGCAGCATCTCGCCGATGCTCGAGGCAATCGAAGAGCAGGTTGTGCTGCTCAAACTCATCCAAGAGATGCAAGCCGAACAGCATGGTGTTGCGCTTCGCATCGGTGAAGAGAATGACATCGAACAGTTCTCGACAACCTCTGTTGTGCTATCGGGATATGAAAAAGAAGGCGCTGAGGTTGCCAAGCTCGGCGTGCTCGGCCCAACCCGAATGAACTACAGCAACAACATCGCCGCAGTTCGAGCCGTCTCGCGTTACCTAACCCAGGCTCTCGGAGGCTTTTAGTGGCAGACCATTACGAAGCGCTCGGGGTTTCTCGAGATGCTACCGAAGACCAGATCAAGAAGGCCTACCGCAAGCTGGCTCGTGAACTGCACCCCGATGTGAACGATGCTCCCGAGGCGCAGGAGCGCTTCAAGTCGGTAACCCACGCCTACGAGGTGCTCAGTGACGCCGAGGAACGCCGCAGATACGACATGGGTGGCCAAGACCAGTTTGGTGGCATGGGTGGCTTTGGTTTCGGCGATATCTTCGACACGTTCTTCGGCGGAGGCCAGGCACGTGGACCAAGAAGCCGCGCAGAACGTGGCCAGGATGCGCTCATCCGTGTCGACATGACTCTCGACGAGGTGGTGTTCGGAGCACCAAAGTCGATCGAAATCGACACCGCTATCCTGTGCGATGAATGCAGTGGCAGCTGTTGCCGACCTGGCACCTCGCCGAGTGTCTGTGACATTTGCCGGGGCTCGGGCTCGATTCAGCGTCAGGTTCGCTCGCTGCTTGGCAACGTCATGACATCGCAGCCTTGCGGTGCCTGCCGCGGATTCGGCCAGGTCATCGCAGACCCTTGCAGCAAGTGCCGCGGTCAGGGCAGGGTTCGCTCTCGCCGTCCGCTCGAACTCAACATTCCGGCCGGTGTTGAAGACGGTCTGCGATTGCAACTTTCTGGTCAGGGTGAGGTCGGTTTTGCCGGCGGCCCGCAGGGTGACATCTACGTCGACATCGCAGTTCGCACTCACGAGATTTATTCGCGAAAGGGCGATGACCTGCACTGCACGCTCGAGGTTCCACTGCACGATGCGGTGCTTGGCAACCGAGCAAAGATTGAAACCTTTGATGGAGCTATCGAAGTGCAGATCGAACCAGGTTCACAAAGCGGAGACCAGATACATCTCAAGCACAAGGGAGTAACCCATCTTCGTGGCTCGGGTCGCGGAGATTTGTTTGTCACGATTCAGGTAAACACGCCGAGCAAAATCGATTCGAAACAAAAAGAACTTTTCAGGCAACTGGCCGAGTTTAGAAAGTCTGAAGAAATCAAACTCACCAAGCACACTCAAAGTCAGTATGCAAGGCGTAAGAACAAATAATGGTCGAGCCGCTCTTCAAGAAACATTTTGTCGCCACACCCGCAATCGATTCGATAGTCGAGCTGGGCGCAGAAGAGGCGAAGCACGCAATTGCCGTGCGCCGAATGAGGGTCGACGAAGCCATTCAATTGACCAACGGGCTTGGGCTTCGAGTTCAAGGGTTCATCACAGAAGTCAAAGCAAAGTCGCTAATGGTTCGAGTAACCAAAGTCACCGAAGAACCAAGACCACGTTTAGAACTGACGCTCATCCAAGCCCTTGCCAAGGGCGATCGTGACGAACTTTCAATTCAGGCTTCGACCGAACTTGGCATCATGCAGGTGTTGCCATGGCAGGCCGAACGTTCAATTTCTCGCTGGGATGCTGCTAAGGCTGCCAAGGGTCAGGTGCGCTGGCAGGTTATTTGCGACGAGGCCGCGAAGCAGTCGCTCAGGGTTTGGCATCCGCAGGTGAAAGCGTTGGTCGACAGCACCACGCTGGCTAGCGGATTCGGCGACTTTGATCAGGTCTTTGTGCTCGACCCGACGGCCGCAACTGGCCTAGCCTCGCAGCAGAGTTTTGCTCAGAGGGTGGCCGTGGTTGTGGGCCCCGAGGGCGGAATCGACGACTCAGAACTCGCTCTCTTCGAAGCCGCAGGAGCCAAACGCGTGAGCCTCGGCGAGTCGATTCTTAGAACCTCAACAGCCGGGGTCGTGGCAATCTCAGTCATCCAGGCAGCTCAGGGCACCTTTGACTGACCTGACAAACGTAAACTTTGTTGTGGAGGCAAATTGACCACTGAGAATTGCATTTTTTGCAAGATCATCTCCGGAGAGATTCCGGCACAGCTCGTTGCAGAGAGCGAACACGCCATCGCGTTCAACGACATCTCCCCGCAGCAGCCGGTGCACGTTCTGATTGTTCCGCGCGAGCACCACTCCAATGTGACCGAACTGGCCCTAGCGAATCCAGTAGTGATGCAAGACGTCATGCAGCTCGGAGCAAAGGTTTCGCAGATGCTAACCGAAGGCTCGCACAGGTTCACTTTCAATACTGGTGCCGCAGCGGGCCAGACCGTGTTTCACGTTCACGGGCACATCATGAGCAAGACACCAAAGACGAACGGCTGAATTAGTGCCAGCCGAAAATTCTCGAGTTCAACTCGATATCACTCAGGTGCCGATGCTCAGTCTGCTCGGCACAAACGACACGCTGCTCAAAACTCTCGAAGGCGCTTTTCCTAATGTTGAGGTTTTAGCAAGAGGCAACAAGTTGACCTTCAGCGGTCCTACCGATGACGTGAATCGCGCCAAAAAACTTATCGAAGAGATGATCATGCTCATTTCGGGTGGTCAAGACCTAGCTCCGCAGGATCTGACCCGTTCTGTGAAGATAATCGATGACGGAAGCATGCGACCTACTGATGTGCTGAGCCAAAGCATTCTTTCGTCTCGCGGCAAGAGCATCAGGCCCAAGACTGTCGGTCAAAAACTTTACGTCGATGAGATTGACCAAAACACAATTGTCTTTGGCGTCGGACCAGCCGGAACCGGAAAGACTTATCTGGCTATGGCCAAGGCCGTGCAGGCGCTTCAGCGCAAAGAGGTCAGTCGCATAATCTTGACCCGCCCTGCTGTCGAAGCGGGTGAGCGCCTCGGATTTTTGCCTGGAACGCTCAATGACAAAATTGACCCCTATCTTCGCCCGCTGTTTGACGCCCTGCACGAGATGCTCGACCCAGAGTCGGTTCCGAAGCTGCTGGCTAGCGGAACCATCGAGGTTGCACCGCTTGCCTATATGCGTGGTCGCACATTAAACGATTCGTTCATAATTCTCGATGAGGCTCAGAACACCACTCCCGAGCAGATGAAAATGTTTCTCACCAGGCTCGGCTTCAACTCGAGAATGGTTATTACCGGTGACATAACCCAGATCGACCTGCCCAACGGAACCTCGGGCTTGCGAACCGCGCTCGAGATTCTGAGCGACGTCGATGACATGGCAGTTAGCTATTTAACCTCGGATGACGTTGTCAGACACTCGCTTGTGGCACGAATTATCGATGCCTATTCGAAGTTTGAAGAAAGCAAGAGCCGCAAGTGAGCATAGAGATCAACAACGAGACCTCATATGTTCTCGATCACGAACGCGTCTTGCGACTGGCCGAGCATGCACTCGACAATTTACGAATTCATCCCGCGGCAGAATTGGCGATTCAATTCGTCGACGAAGAACCGATGACCGAATTGCACGTGCAGTGGATGGATGAGCAAGGTCCAACCGATGTGTTGAGCTTTCCAATGGACGAGCTGCGCCCCGGCGCAGAGGGCGAAGTGACCGCTCCAGGCCTGCTCGGTGACATCGTGGTTTGTCCCTCGTACGCCGAGAAACAGGCCGCTGATGCCGGCCACCCGCTCATCAACGAGATGCTCCTGCTGGTGACTCACGGCATTCTTCACCTGCTCGGATACGATCACGCCGAACCCGATGAAGAGCGAGAAATGTTTGGCCTGCAGAAAGAAATCCTCGACTCTTTTTATGCGAGCGAGACGGTGAACTGAGTGCTAGCAATTGCGTTTTGGGTTTCGGTTGTCTTGGCTCTGCTCACTGCGGTGTCTGCGGTGGTCAAGGCCTCGCTAGAGGCATCAGAAGAGGATTCCCACAAGGCCGAAACCATCAGCTTTGCTCGAATGACGTTCACCGGAATCTTTGGTGTCACGGTCGGTCAGGGACTTGCTCCGCTCGGTTTCGAGTGGTGGGTTACGGCACTGGTTTCGGTTGCGTTGATGCTCGCCCTGCTACTGGGCACGCAGTTAGCCGCTCGCAGGTTTGGGCACGACCGGCTTGGGACCTGGCTAGCTAACAAGCTTTCGGGATTGGTGAATTCGCTGCACCTGCTCTTCACCCCGCTCTCTCTTCCAAAAGAAGAGGCACCAGAGGAGTTTGAACAGGATCTGATTGATTCGGTAGAAGAGTTTGGCGAGACCATTATTCGCGAAATCATGGTGCCCCGCGTTGACATGGCAACTATCTCTGAGCAGACAAATCTCAGCGTGGCGATGGAATTCTTCTTGAAGAGCGGGTTCTCTAGGCTTCCGATTGTTGGCAAGTCTGTCGATGAAGTAACCGGCATCGTCTACCTCAAGGATTTGACCAAGGCACTGCACTCGGGAGACAAGAGAGCTGCCAAGTTGCCAGTGTCTACAGTTAGTCGAAAAGCGGTCTTCATGCCCGAATCACTTGCGGTTGACGACCTATTGCAGGCAATGCAGAGCAACGCAACTCATATCGCGATCGTCGTAGATGAGTACGGCGGTGTTGCCGGCCTTGTCACCATGGAAGACGTTATCGAAGAATTGGTCGGCGAGATTGCCGACGAGTATGACGACGATGAAAACGAACTCGTCGAACTCGAGGATGGCGGCTACCGCGTTGCCGCCCGCTACTCACTAGTCGACCTCGGTGAACTCTTTGAAATTGAACTGGATGACGAAGACGTTGACAGCGTCGGTGGATTGCTCGCCAAAGAACTCGGGCGGCTTCCGATGCGCGATGACGAAGTGACTTTCTCTGGGCTCGTGTTTCGAGCCGATCGAATCGAAGGTCGTCGCAAGCGTCTAGTTTCTGTGGTGGTGAGGCGCGACCAAGACTTGACAGATGCTCAAACCGCTTTCAAAGGAACAGACAGTGACAAGTAGTTATCGAGCCGGATTCGTTTCTTTCGTTGGAAGACCCAACGTTGGTAAATCGACACTAACCAACGCGATGGTGGGGCAGAAGGTTGCCATCACCAGTTCAAAGCCGCAAACCACGCGTCGTGCCATCCGTGGAATTGTTCACCGTGAAAACGGGCAAATTATAATTGTTGATACTCCTGGATTGCACAGGCCGCGCACCTTGCTCGGCCAAAGATTGAATGATCTGGTCGAGAGCACGCTCGGTGACGTAGATGTAATCGGATTCTGCATTCCCGCCAACGAGCGCATTGGCGTCGGTGACAAATTCATTAACGAGCAACTTGGTAACTACCGCCGAGCCAAACTAATTGCAATCGTCACGAAGAGCGAGCTCGTGACTAAGCAGAAGCTTGCCGAGCAACTGCTTGCAGTTCAGGGCATGCGCGAGTGGTCAGCAATCATTCCGGTCTCGGCAGTTTCTGCAGATCAACTTGAGGAGTTGGCAACGCTACTCATCAGTGCGCTGCCACTGTCTGAACAGCTCTATCCCGACGAAGCGGTTACCGACGAAACCATTGAACAGAGAATTTGCGAGCTGGTTCGCGAGGCTGCGCTCGAAGGTGTGCGCGATGAATTGCCTCACTCGCTTGCCGTGACTCTAGACGAAATGAATCAACGCGAGGGCAAAGACCTCATGGATGTGCACGTTAACGTTTGGGTCGAGCGCGACAGCCAGAAGTCAATCATCATCGGTCACAAGGGCTCTCGTCTGAGTGATGTTGGTCGCCGGGCGAGGTTAGAGATCGAAAAACTGCTCGGTCAGCGCGTATTTCTTTCGATTCGAGTAAAGGTTGCGCCCGATTGGCAGCGCGACCCCAAACAGCTCGGTCGCCTGGGTTTCTAGCAGCCTGCTTCTAGTTGCCCGATATTGGCCGCTGGGCTACTCTAAAAGGGTGTTCAACGGTCTAGCTCTGCTTAGTGGCCGCGACGAGGCCTAAACAGGTCTTCCCCGTCGCGGAGGTTTCGCCATCCCGACTAACCAGAATCAGCGCCTTAGCGCCCAGGAGACAAAATGAAGAACACCCAAAAGCCATCCGCAATGCCAGTTTCGAAATATCAGCCCTTTCACGAGCAAATCTCGGTTGAACTGACCGACAGAACCTGGCCAACCAAGCGCATAACCGAAGCCCCACGTTGGTGCGCTGTCGACTTGCGAGATGGCAACCAAGCCCTGATTGACCCGATGAGTCCCGAGCGCAAACTGAAGATGTTTAAACTGCTCGTCAACATGGGCTACAAAGAAATCGAGGTTGGGTTTCCCTCGGCTAGCCAAACCGACTTTGACTTCGTTCGCCTGCTAATCGAAGATTCACACATTCCCGACGATGTGACGATCCAGGTTCTGACTCAGGCCCGCGATGAACTCATCGTGAGAACCTACGAATCGCTTCGCGGTTCGAAGCAGGCGATTGTTCACTTCTATAACTCAACCTCTGTTCTTCAGCGTCGCGTCGTTTTCAATCAAGACAAACAGGGAATTCTTGACATCGCTTTGAACGGCGCAAAGAAGTGCAAGTCACTCGAGTCGTCGCTTGTCGGCACGAAGGTTTACTACGAGTATTCGCCAGAGTCCTACACCGGCACCGAACTCGAATATGCGCTCGAGGTTTGCAACGCCGTAATCGAGGTGCTTGACCCGAGCCCCGATCACAAGATGGTTATCAACCTTCCGGCAACCGTTGAAATGACAACGCCAAACGTTTACGCCGATTCAATCGAGTGGATGAGTCGCAATCTGAATCGCCGTGACAGCGTCTTGCTGTCACTGCACCCTCACAACGACAGGGGCACAGCGGTTGCTGCTGCAGAGCTCGGCTACCTAGCCGGCGCAGATCGAATCGAGGGTTGCCTTTTCGGCAACGGCGAGCGCACCGGAAACGTTGACCTGGTCACCCTCGGATTGAACCTATTTAGCCAGGGCATCGATCCGCACATCGACTTCAGCAATCTCGACGAGATAAAGCGAACGGTCGAATACTGCAACCAGTTGCCGGTTCACGAACGCAGCCCATACGGTGGCGACCTGGTTTACACCGCCTTCAGTGGCTCACACCAGGACGCAATCAAAAAGGGCTTCGAGCTCATGCAAAAAGAGGCAGATGCCAAGGGCGTTCAGGTTGATGACTTGATTTGGGCTGTTCCTTACCTGCCAATTGATCCCAAGGATGTCGGCCGCTCATACGAGGCGGTCATCCGTGTGAATTCGCAGTCTGGCAAGGGTGGCGTGGCCTACCTGCTCAAGTCAGACCACAATCTAGATTTGCCGCGCAAGCTTCAGATCGAGTTCTCTCGGGTCGTGCAAAACGAGACCGACGCCATTGGTGGCGAGGTGTCGAGCGAGAAGCTCTGGGACATTTTCAACGACGAGTACCTGCCGGCTGTCGAAGCAAAGCGTAAGTGGGGGCGTTTCGAACTCAAGAAACTCAGAACTCAGAGCGACATGGATGGCGTGGTGAACATCGAAGTCGTCTTGCGTGATGCAGACCGTGAGGTTGAGCTAGTTGGCACCGGAAATGGTCCTGTCTCGGCATTCTTGAACGTACTTGAACAGCAGGGCGTTAACGCTGGACTGCTCGACTACGTCGAGCACACTCTCGGTGCAAGTTCAGAGGCTCAGGCAGCTGCCTATGTTGAACTGACTCTCGATGCAAAAACGCTCTGGGGTGTCGGGATCGATGGCGACATTGCTACCGCGTCGCTGAAGGCGATCATCTCGGCAGTCAACCGAGCAATTCGTTAGACGCTACTTAATTCCAAGTTCTTCGAAGTAACACACTGGGCACAGTGACTCGTAGGTCACATCGACACCATCGATAGCAACCTGTTCGCCATCAAAAATGAATTTTCCGTCTACTTTTCGCCCGTTGAACATCGCCTTGCGACCACAACGACATATGGTCTTCAACTCTTCTAGGCTGTGCGCAATCTCCAGCAATCGAATGCTGCCCGGAAATCCGTGTGTCAGAAAATCTGTGCGAATGCCAAAAGCCAAAACTGGCACGTCGTCTAGCACGGCGATCTGTAGTGCCTGATCAACTTGTTCTGCGGTGAGAAATTGAGATTCGTCAATTAGCAGACAGGCAACGTCCTTCTTTCCATCGCTAGTCAGCTTGGCGCGATGCTCTGCAAAGAGGGTTCTCAGGTTTTGCTTCGGAGTTACCAAAAAGTCAATTTCGCGCGAGACGCCGAGCCGCGAAACAATCGTGCTATTGCCCTTGGTATCAACTGCCGGCTTCGCAAGCAGCACCAGCTGGTCGCGCTCCTCATAGTTGTGCGCTGCCTGAAGAAGGGCGGTCGACTTACCGCTGTTCATAGCGCCGTGTCTGAAATAGAGCTTGCTCACGCTGACAATGCTAACTGGGCACCTGACCCGAGTTTGCCAATTGGTCGGCGAGAATGGTCAGGTGCCAACCTATCGAGACGAAGCGGTCATTCTGCGAACCCACAAGCTGGGTGAAGCCGACCGCATAATCACGGTTTTGACTCGTTATCACGGACAGGTGAGAGCGGTCGCCAAGGGTGTTCGCCGAACCGCATCGAAGTTCGGTTCGAGGCTCGAGCCTTTCATGGTTGCCGACATCCAGTTCTATGAAGGCAAAAATCTCGACACCGTAACCCAGGCCGAATCAATCGGTGCCTATGGCAAAGAGATCATCGAAGATTACTCGTCATACACCGCGGCAACGGCGATGGTTGAAACCGCCGAACGTCTAACTGGTGACATGGCAACACCGCAGCAGTATTTGCTTCTGGTTGGCGCACTCAGGTCTCTTGCTAATCGAGAGCAACAGCCGGCACATGTGCTCGACAGCTATTTGCTTCGCGCTCTTTCGGTTGCAGGCTGGGCTCCTAATTTTGACAACTGTGTGCGCTGCGAATTACCGGGCCCGCATCGCGCATTCGTCATGCAGGTTGGCGGTGTGGTCTGTGACGATTGTCGCCCGCCCGGGGCAGCAATCATCGACGAACAAACTTCGATTCTTCTGGCAGCGCTGTTGACCGGCGACTGGGATGCGGTTGGTGCTGCCAGCGAAAAGAGCACGCAGGCCGCAAGCGGTATCGTTTCTGCATACTGCCAGTGGCACATCGAGCGAGGGCTCAAGTCACTTCAACACGTGGAGCGCAATTCATGACAGAAATGCAATTCGAACCCGTTAAGAAAAAGGGTGTTCGAGTACCCAAGTTCAAGGCCGTGCCAAACCATATCGCAATAGTCATGGATGGCAACGGGCGATGGGCGAACAAGCGAGGGCTTTCAAGAATCGAAGGTCACAAGGCGGGTGAGGCTGCATTGCTCGACGTCGTTGCCGGTGCAATCGAAGCGGGTGTCAAGAATCTAACCGTCTATGCCTTTTCAACCGAGAACTGGAAACGCTCACCTGACGAAGTCAGATTTCTGATGGGTTTCAATCGAGACGTTTTGCGCAGGCGCCGCGATCAACTCAACGAATGGGGAGTTCGGGTCAAGTGGGCAGGACGTCGTCCGAAGCTGTGGGCTTCTGTTATCGAAGATCTCGAAGCCGCAGAGAAACTGACGGCTAAAAACAAAACGCTTACCCTGACCATGTGCGTCAACTACGGGTCGAGAATCGAAATTGTCGACGCCGTTAATCAAATCGCTCAACAGGTCGTCGACAAGACGCTCAAACCCGGTTCGATTACCGAGAGGTCAATTGCTAAGAATCTGCAGAGCAACTGGCTTCCAGATGTCGACCTTTTCGTGCGCTCATCGGGCGAGCAGCGAACTTCGAACTTCTTGCTCTGGCAGTCGGCCTATGCCGAATTTGTCTTCTTAGACACGCTCTGGCCTGATTTCGACCGAACCGATCTTTGGACTGCCATTTCGCACTTCGGCGCAAGGGCCAGACGATTCGGCGCTGCCGAAGATAAACCTCGCGGCAAAACTAGCTCTTCAAAGTAGACTGGCAGTCTCGCGTCAACCAGCACTGCATCCAGCAGCGCCTCGAGATTGAACGCCAGGAAGGCAAGCTCATGGCTACCCCTAACCGCCTCGACTCAGTCATCTCACTAGCAAAACGCCGCGGATTCGTGTTTCCGGCCGGCGAGATCTATGGTGGCACCCGCTCTGCCTGGGATTACGGGCCTCTCGGAGTCGAACTCAAAGAGAACATTAAGCGTCAGTGGTGGCGAACCGTGGTCAACAGTCGCGAAGACGTTGTCGGGCTCGACTCATCCGTGATTCTGCCGCGCAAGGTCTGGGAGACCAGCGGGCACGTAAGAGAATTCGTTGACCCGCTAATCGAGTGCACCTCTTGCCACAAGCGCTACCGAGCCGATCACCTGGAAGAGGCCTTCGAAGAGAAGAAGGGTCGCCCTCCGCAGTCGATGAGCGAGATCGCTTGCCCTGCTTGCGGAACCAGAGATGCCTGGACCGAACCAAAATTGTTTAACGGTCTCTTGAAGACTTACCTCGGACCAATCGAAGACGAATCTGGTTTGCACTATCTTCGCCCAGAGACCGCGCAGGGAATCTTTGTGAACTTCGCTAACGTTCTCGGTGCAGCTCGAATGAAACCACCCTTTGGCATCGGTCAAATTGGAAAGTCGTTTCGAAACGAAATCACTCCCGGAAACTTCATTTTCAGAACTCGTGAATTTGAACAGATGGAAATGGAATTCTTTGTTGAGCCAGGTACCGATGAAGAATGGCACGACTATTGGATTGAGCAGCGACTCAACTGGTATCTAGATCTCGGAATCAAGCGCGAGAACCTTCGACTGTTCGAGCACCCGAAGGAGAAGCTCTCCCACTATTCGAAGCGAACAGTTGACATCGAATACAAGTTTGGTTTTCAAGGCAGTGAATTCGGTGAGCTAGAGGGTATTGCTAACCGCACCGACTTCGACCTAACCGTGCACTCTAAGGAGTCGGGCGTTGACCTGAGTTACTTCGATCAGGCAAAGGGCGAGCGTTGGACACCTTTCGTTATTGAACCGGCTGCGGGTCTAACCCGTTCGTTGATGGCCTTCTTGGTCGATGCTTACGCTGAAGACGAAGCACCAAATACCAAGGGCGGTGTGGACGTTCGAACAGTTCTGCGTCTCGACTACAGGTTGGCTCCGATCAAGGCAGCGGTTTTGCCGCTATCTCGCAACGAAGACCTATCGCCGATGGCGCGCAACCTTGCCCAAGAGCTTCGCGGTCACTGGAACATCGACTTCGATGACTCCGGTGCGATTGGTCGCCGTTATCGCCGCCAGGACGAGATCGGAACTCCGTTCTGCATCACAATCGACTTCGATTCGCTAGAAGACCAAGCGGTAACCGTTCGCGAACGCGACACTATGTCGCAGGAGCGCGTTTCGCTAACCAAGCTAAAGGGCTACCTGGCTGAGAAGTTGGTCGGCTAACCCGATGACCAGCACGGCCAGCCGCCAACCCGCTCTGCGGTACGGCAAAATCGGAATCGACACCCCCGTGGTGTTGGCTCCGATGGCTGGCATAACTAACACAGCGTTTCGTCGGCTATGCCGAGAGTTTGGCGGCGGCTTGTATGTTTCTGAAATGGTTACCTCGAGAGCATTAGTCGAGCAGACCGAAGGTACGCTTCGAACCATCGGTCATCACGAGAGCGAAGATGTTCGCAGCGTGCAACTCTACGGAGTTGACCCGGTAACCATCTCGCGAGCAATCAAACTGCTCGTCGATCAAGACAAAGCCGATCACATCGACCTCAACTTCGGTTGCCCGGTGCCAAAGGTCACACGCAAGGGTGGCGGCGCCGCACTTCCGTGGAAGCGCGATTTGTTTGAGGCAATCGTGAACTCCGCGGTGAAAGCTGCTGGTGAACTTCCGGTAACGGTAAAGATGCGCAAGGGAATCGACAGCGAGCACTTGACATTTCTAGATGCGGGTAAGACCGCGCGTGACGCCGGTGTTGCCGCAATTGCACTGCACGGCAGAACCGCGAGCGATTACTACTCGGGCGTCGCCGACTGGAATGCGATTGCTGAACTTCGCGAATCATTGCCTGACGTTCAAGTTCTTGGCAACGGTGACATCTGGTCTGCAGCTGACGCAATTCGCATGATGAGAGAAACCGGTGTAGACGGTGTCGTCGTTGGACGAGGTTGTCTCGGCCGCCCTTGGCTCTTTGGAGATTTGCAAAAGGCCTTCGATGAATATCGTCGCGACCCAAATTCAAACCTGGCAATCGACTTGATTCAACCGAACCTTGGTGAGGTTGCCGACGCGTTCAAACGGCACGCAGAATTACTAGTCGAGTATTTCGAAAACGAGGATCATGCCTGCCGAGATATTCGCAAGCACGTTGCCTGGTACTTCAAGGGCTATCCGGTTGGCGGTGAGTTCAGGGCACGACTGGCTCAGGTGCTGAGTCTCGATCACATGGATGAGATTTTGGCCGAGCTCGATAGAGACCAGCCGTATCCAGGCGAAGAAGCAGAGGGCCCGCGCGGTCGACTCGGCGGAGCCAAGACCACGACTTTGCCCGAGGGATGGCTCGATTCACAGCAATTGGTTGGAAACGACCGCTCTATGTTGTTAGAAGCCGAACTGAATGTGTCTGGGGGATAGGTGAGCGAGCAAGAAGAGGGCTACACCGATTTCGACCGTGAGCGATTCGAACCCGAGGTGCGAAAGGGCAGCGCAAAACGCACCGAATTTGCCCGTGATCGAGCCCGAGTGTTGCACTCGAGCGCGCTCAGACGTCTTGGCGCTAAGACACAGGTTTTATCGCCTGGCATAGGTGACTTTGCGCGCACACGTTTGACACACTCGCTCGAGGTTGCCCAGGTCGGTCGCGAGATGGCAACCGAACTCGGCCTAAACCCCGAAGTTGTCGACATGGCCTGCCTCGCTCACGACCTAGGTCATCCGCCGTTCGGTCATAACGGTGAGACCGCGCTAAACGAATGGTCGAGTGACATCGGCGGTTTCGAGGGAAATGCCCAAACTCTGAGACTGCTAACTCGAATCGAACCAAAAGTTTTTAGCGCCGATGGTATCTCGCGCGGCCTCAACTTGACCAGGGCGAGCCTCGATGCTACCTGCAAGTATCCGTGGACCATCGCTGATGCTGTTCGCGATTCTGGAGCTGGCAAGGCAATTAAGTTTGGTGTTTACCAAGATGATGAACCGGTCTTCGCTTGGCTTCGCGATGGTGCACCAGTCAGACAAAAGTGCATTGAAGCTCAGGTAATGGATTTTGCGGATGATGTTGCATATTCGGTTCACGACTTCGAAGACGCCGTCGTTTCGGGCTTTATCAATCTGCGTGAATTGGGTGACCGTGGAGCAAGGGAGAGTCTGATTGACAAGATTTCCCTATGGAACGGTGGCGAACTGGATCGTTCGCAGCTTTCTGAGGCTTTTGACACGCTAGAACGCAACGAGTATTGGCTGCGTTCTTTTTCTGGCAGTCCCCAGGATCAGGCGACACTAAAGAACCTAACCTCTTCGCTGATTGGTGAATTCGTTCAGGCCTCGACCGCACGTACCTTGGCTTCGGCCGGCAGTGAAGTCACTCGTTTTCAATCTCAACTATTGGTTCCATCAGCGGTGCGGGCACAGATAAGCGTGCTCAAAGGCCTGGTTTCGGCATTCTTGATGTCACACGATTCTCGTCGCCCATTTTATGAATGGCAGCGAGCGCTTCTGGTTGAGCTCGCAGATGCGTTGCTAGCCAGAAATGGTAGCGAACTAGACGCCACATCAACTATCGCTTGGTCAGCGGCCACCGATGAAGTCGCGCAGCGAAGGGTGATTGTCGACCAGGTAGCTTGCCTGACCGATCAGAGCGCCATAACCATGCATAACCGCCTCGTTGGCGGTCGGTCGTCTGCAACCTAGGATTATTCGAATGGCAGGCAGAATTCGCGCGAGAGACATCGAAGAGGTCAAATCTCGCGTAAACATTGCCGATGTGGTGAGTGATTACCTGGCTCTAAAACCCGCCGGTGTCGGCTCGCTCAAAGGTCTTTGCCCCTTTCACGACGAGAAATCACCATCATTTACGGTCAAGCCGAACGATGGTTTCTACAAGTGTTTTGGCTGTGGTGAGGGCGGAGATGTCTACAAGTTTCTTCAGCAACTCGATCACATCAGCTTCTACGAGGCAGTCGAGAAGCTGGCCGCGAGAGTCGGTTTCGTGCTCACCTACGAAGAAGGCGCTGGCCCTTCTCCTGACCACGGATTAAAGAATCGAATTCTCGAAGCCAACAACGCCACAGCGCTCTTTTACCAGTCACAGTTAATGTCTGACGGAGCCGAGACCGGGCGTGATTTTCTAATGTCACGTGGCTTCGATAAAACAGCCGCCGAACGTTTTTCGATTGGTTTTGCTCCAAAGGCCTGGGCCGAACTTTTCAATCACCTCAAGTCACTGGGTTTTTCTGACGATGAGTTAATCTCTGCGGCTTTAGTGACCAAGGGCGATAAGGGTATCTACGACAAATTTCGTGGCCGGCTAATTTGGCCGATTAAAGATGCCACCTCTCAGGTAATCGGCTTCGGGGCAAGAAAACTCTTCGATGATGACACCGGGCCAAAATATCTAAACTCGAGCGACACTTTGGTTTATCACAAGTCACAGGTTCTCTACGGAATCGATCTTGCTAAACGTGATATTTCAAAGCAACAACAGGTAGTCGTTGTGGAGGGATACACCGATGTAATGGCTTGCCACCTAGCTGGGGTAACCACAGCGGTTGCCACCTGCGGAACTGCATTTGGAGACGATCACATAAGAACTTTGAATCGCATGCTTTCGAGTTCTGTCGATTCGGCAGCCGAGGTCATCTTCACCTTCGACCCGGATGCAGCCGGCCAAAAGGCTGCGATGCGCGCTTACAACGATTCGAACAAATTCAACGCGCAAACCTTTGTGGCAGTTGGTCCCGACGGCTTAGACCCCTGTGATTTGAGAAGCGAAAAGGGCGACGAAGCCGTTGTTGCCATGATTGCCAACAAGCGACCGATGTTTGAGTTCGCAATCAAGCAGAAGATTTCAAAATTTGATCTAAACACCCTCGAAGGCCGAGTCGCAGCGGCTCGAGCCGCAGCGCCAGTTGTCGCTCAAATTCGCGACGCCGCTCTGCGCCCGGCCTACATTCGTGAGCTGGCTGGTTGGGTAAGCCTCGAGGGCAATGAGGTTGCGGCTTTAGTTGATGTTGCATTGAAGCAGGCTCGCTCGGAATCTGTTTCACCAATGCGTCGCGATGTGATTGCAGAGGGAGAAGCTCCGCCCGCAGAGCAGGTTGATTCGTCGCAGTATCCGACCATAAATCTCGGCGATCCAATAATGCGCTTTGAGCGCCAATTGCTAGAGGTCATTGTTCAGGTGCCGGCGGCGGTTGAGCCAGCTCTTGCCCTGAGAATTTGCAAGTCTGCCTTCAGTGCACCGTCACACATCGCCGTCGCCAATGCGATTGAGGCTTCGGTGGCCTTGCTTGGCAAGCACGAATTCTTGCCAAACCTCTCGGTCTCGCTGCCACCAGAGCTGCATTCTGTGCTGTTTGAAATTGCCGGCCAACCTCTTCCTGCTCGAAACGAGACGGAGTTGCTGGTCTATGCGCAAGGAGTGTTGGCTCGAGGAATTTCAGCCATACTGGCTCGCGAGAAAACCGAATTGCTAGCGGCCCTGCGACGCGAAGATCCCGCCTCAGAGCAACACAAGCAAATCGGTATTCAACTGCAGCAACTAGAGTCCGAGCGAAGAACCCTCGGTGAGAGCTAATGGCAATCGATCGCAAACTCGTAAGCATCGAACCAAAGTCTTTTGCCGATTACGAGTTGGCCGTGGTCGCAGCGGGTGCACAACTTTCTCCGATCAACTCCGAAGTCGGCGCTCTAATTTGGACGGATTACGCAAAGCCCCAAGCGCTTTTGGAATTGCTTGATGCAAATCCGCAGATCGAATGGGTGCAGTTACCATTTGCCGGGGTCGACGCATTTGCAGAAGTTTTGAAGCGTGAGGTTATCTTTACCTCGGCCAAGGGCTCTTACCGTCAACCTGTGGCCGAACATGCGCTAGCGCTCTGCCTTGCTCTGGCAAGAAAGA
>JAIOXI010000057.1:0-5538 GCA_021741685.1 Rhodoluna sp. | reverse complement strand
CAATTCCCCCCATCTCCACCATCTGCAACATCCCATGTGAGAAATAGCCCGCCAGCAATGGTGGGCTATTTCTAGTTAAGCAAAGTTGCCCAGGATTTCTCCTGGGCAACTTAGCTTTTACTTACTACTTGACTACTGTGATTCGTCCGTCGGCAACCATGACGGTTGTCTTGCCTGCGGCTAGATCCTTCTGAAGAGCTTCAACGAAGACATCAACGTAGAGATCGCGAATGCGCTGCTTGCTTGGGTCAAACTGGGTATAACCATCGCCTCCGTAAACCATGAAGTCTAGGGTTGCGATTGTGTAGACCTGGTCGTCCTTTGCAATTGCAGTGCCGTTGGTCAGGCTGACCGCGGTGATGCGAGAGCCGACAGCTTTCGTGGTGTCAACCGTGAACTTGAATCCGGCGATCTGCGGCCAGCGTCCGTTAGACGGATACTGTGAAACTCCGTTTTCTAGTGCTTCCCACAATTTGGTTCCGGTTACGGTGGTGGTGCTTACCGAGTTACCGAAAGGCAGAACCGCGTAGGCATCACCAAGAGTTACATCGAATGGGCCGGTTGCACCGGTGGTGAAGCGACGCAGAGTCGTGTCAACAGGCTTGTAAGTCGCTGCCGGGAAGGTGTCACGAATTCCACCACCATTGATGAGCACCAAGTCGGTCTTGTACTTCGCCAGCAATGCATCTGCGATGTAGCTTCCGAGTGGTTGCTCAGCCGAACGCTCGATGGCTGGGCTGCCACCGCGAGCTGCGACTGCAGAAACGGTACCAATTTTCACATCGAATTTCGCCGTGATCTGTGACTTGTATTTGGTGACAACCTCAGCAGCTGTTACATCTGCAACTAGTGTGGCTGGCACGTTTGCCTTCTTGACGAACTCGACGGTTGAACCGAGAACCTTGTTGGTGTTGATGTCAACACAGATCTGCGAACGGGTGTACTGAACGCCTGAGTTGATCACCTGAGCGGTCAATACGCCATTCAAAACCGATGAATACTGCTGGTGTGAGTGACCACCATACAGAGCGTCAACGCCCTTGAGCTTTGCTGCGTAATCGATTAGACCACCGGTAGCCTTGCCAGCCACGTTTGAGTTCCAGCCTTCGTGAACTACAGCGATAACTAGATCAGCGCCAGCCTTGCGGGCTGCAGCAGCGGCAAGGTTGACACCTGCAGTGCTTGCCGAGATGCTGATCTCTTTAGTTTTTCCAGCCAGGGTGTAGTTGAGGTTACCTGGGAAAACAACGTCTTTAGTCTCGGCAGTGTTTGCACCAACGATTCCAATCTTCACGCCACCACGGTTGATCACGGTGTATGGGCTTACGAACTTGGTCGGTGTCGCCTTTAGGGATTCCAAAGAGTTGTAGTTAGAAACTACCCACTTGAAGTTTGAGGCTTCAATCATCTTCTTTAGGTGGGGGATGTCGCGGTCATGCTCGTGGTTTCCAAAAGTTGAAGCATCGAACTGCATCGCGTTGAGGGCTTCTACCGTCGGGAGCTCCTCGAATGCACTCGAGATTACCGGTGATGCACCGAAGTTATCTCCAGACGAAACGGTTACTGTCGCCGCGTTGTTTGCACGGTCAGTCTTGAACATTGAGGCCAATGCAGGTGCACCGATGTTGGTGGCTGTGGTCTCGATGGCTCCGTGAAAGTCACTGAGCTGAAGAACCTGCACCGACTTGATCGACTTAGCAGCAGTCGACGTCGGGGTTACTCCGTACCAGCCGTCTGCACTTGAGATTCCATATGCGTTGGCAGCCTGAAGGCTAACCCATGTTTCATTCAGGTTTAGAGCAGGCAGCACAGCACTTCGAGCCTTGCCGTTAACGGTCACGGCACAAGCACCGGCACCGGCACTAATCAAGAAGTTAGTGATTGCCGGAGTTGTTGTCGTGGGTGCGTCCCAGGTGACTTTTAGGCCACCCTTCACAGGTACAACCGAAGTGATTGTTGGTGCTGCAGGAACCGCGTAAACGGTTTCTGCGCTGGCCGGCTGCACGAATGAGCCGACGAGCACGAGCGCGGTGGCTAGTGCTAGGCGAGTGTTTCTGGCGAGTTTGAATGAGTTCATGTGTCGAAAATTATGAGCCGACGATTAATCAGCCGAATACATGCGGTGAATGTGGATGTTCTTTAAGGTGAACATTTCTTAACCTGATTTTTTGCTGCGCCTGCCTAGACTTAGGGCGTGTCTAACGAACAAATTCAGTGGTGGGTAACCAATTTCAACCTACCCTTTGAGGTTCTCGGCACCCTGGCCTTTGCGTTCTCAGGTTTGATTGAAGCCGCTCGCAAAAAACTAGACATTGTTGGCATGGCCATGGTCACGGCTGTTGCTGCTTTTGGGGGAGGGACCCTGCGCGATATTCTTTTGAACCGCAGTCCACTTTTCTGGATTGCTAACGACTGGTGGATTTGGACCATTCTTGTAATTTGCGGTCTGGCGATGATTTTCTTCAGAGGTCGTCACTTCGAGTTCACCGAGAGAGCAATGCAGTGGCCAGACGCTCTCGGGCTCGGCGTATTTGCGTCGGGCGGAACAATGATTGCTCTGCAGTCTGGAACCTCGGCAATCGTTGCCGTAATCATGGGTGTCATCACTTCTATTTTCGGCAGCGTGCTTCGAGATGTTTTCACCAACCAGGTGCCGAGAGCGTTCACAGATCACCAGCCATACGCCTCGGTTGCATTCTTAGGTTGCTGGATTGTCGTGCTAGCTGACGTGATGGTGCTGCCTGCAGCGCTTTCGGTGACAATTGGAGCCGTTGTGACCATTGCGCTTCGAGTTGCGGTAATCGTATTCAGATGGCGTGTGCCATCTTGGCGGGTCTAGTTTTCGAAACCGCCACGATTGGCCGCGCGCCTAAGCGTTGCCAATAGCGCTGGTGCAGTTAACAGAATCAACACGCAGGTGGTTATGGCGCGACCGGCATCCCAGAGAAAACCGCCTGTGACTATTTCATAGTTCAAAAAGCGCAGCAGGTTAGGCCCAAGCCCTGCGCCGGCCAGGTAAGAAACCGACGACTCGCCTCCGGCCAAGAACGGCCAGTTCCATAGGGTCATGAGGGCTCCGTAAACGAAACTGGCGAAGACCGCATAAAGACAGAGCGTCAATAGTTGTGCAGCCTTTGGCTTGAATCTCGGCAGGGCACCAGCGCCAATTCCAACCAATCCGGCCGCCATCATCTGGAACGGCAGCCAAGGGCCAACGCCCGCACCGAGCATTGCAGAGACAAGAATCGACGAGCTGCCGAGTATGAATCCGAAGCCGCTTCTAAAAATGTATGCGCCGATGATGATCAAGAAAAACGCTGTTTCGATGCCGGCGGTTCCCGCCCCGAGCAAGCGCACAACCGCATTGATGGCGGTCATTACTCCGAGAATCGCTAATTGGCGAGAGCCAATTTCACCGGTGGCAAACTCAACGAGAGTGATCACGATGATCATCGGCATTAGTGCAAGAAAAACTGCCTGGGCCAATAGGTTTTCATTTTGACTGTCGGTGGCAATTAGCAGTGGCCAGGCAAACATCAGAATCGAAGCCACGGCAGCGACCGCGATTGTGAGTTTCGAAATCAAGGGCTGCCTAGTCATCGGTCACCAACTGTTGCAATGCGATTACCCCGGGTAGTTTTGTGATTTGAGCAACCTGGCTTGACAGAGCATTATCTGCGCGATATTCGAGAGCTTGCTCTACTGGCTGGTCTGCGATGATTCGCCCGTCTTCAAGTTGAATAACCCGATCTGCAGATTGAGCGATGAACTCAACGTCGTGCGATGCAAAAATCACGCACTTGCCTTTTGCCGCCAAGTCTCGAAGCACCTGCGCCACCTGACGCTTGGTTGCATAATCGAGCCCGCGGGTTGGCTCATCGAGCAGCACGACTGATGCGTCTTTTGCAAGCTGCATAGCGAGCACGAGAGACAACTGTTGGCCGCTGCTTAAATCTCTCGGATGAATCGCAGGATCGACTCGACCGCTGAACTGTTCAAAAAGACGACTGGTCGAAGAGGCCTGCGCATCGGCCACCTGGTCAGATTCGGTGAGTTCTTCGCCGAGGCTCGGCAAAAACAGCAGGTCGGCTGCCTGTTGCGGCACCATCGTCACTACTGCCAGGCGAGCGGTCGAGCTCAACTTGGCGGGGTCTTGTCCGGCCATCGAAATACTTCCCGCGGTCTTGATTCCCGAACCTTGAAGCGCCCAGAGCAGAGAGGTCTTGCCAGAGCCGTTTTCACCAGTGATGGCAACGATTTCGCCGCGTTTAGCCGAAACCGAGACACCATCAACTGCCCTGAGCGAGCCGTAGTCGACTGCGACATTTTCAGCCAGCACAACCTGTTCACCAAGGGGTAGGTGAGCGATGCGTTTTGATGTGGCCGGTTTGCTCAGCGCAAATCTTTCGGCGGCTTGGTCGATGCTGAGCAGAACCTCGGGCCACTTCATCAGGTGAGACATTTCGATTAGCGGGGGAACGAACTTGAAGCTTGCCAGTTGAGTCGCCGGCGTGCCCTGCGAAACCGTGCCGTCGCTGTTGACCACGATTACCGAATCGACCAGACCAATCAATCGTTCGATGCGATGCTCGGCGATTATCGCAGTGATTTGCTGTGTGCGACAGAGCTCAGAGATGAACTCGAGAAGTTCAGTCGCGGCGGCCGGGTCGAGGGCCGATGTCGGCTCGTCAAGAATCAGAATCTTTTGCCCGGCACTCAACGCCGCCGCAATCGCAACCCTTTGCTGCTGTCCGCCAGAAAGTTCAATCAGTTTGCGATCGCGCAATTCGCTCAAGCCGGTTGCCGCGAGTGCTTGGTCAACTCGTCGAAGCATTTCGTCTCGGGGGATTGCTAGCTGCTCTAGTGCAAAAGCGAGTTCCTCGAGAACCGTGTCGGCCACGAACGCACCTTCGGGTTGCTGATTTACGAATCCAATTAGGTGTGCCGAATCGTGCGGCATTGCGCGGCTGAAGTCGATGCCGTCAACGATTCGAACTCCGCTTGCTGTGCCACCGGTGAAGTGCGGAACCAGACCAACTAGCGCCTTCAAGAGAGTCGACTTGCCACCGCCGGTGGCACCGCAAACTAAGACGAATTGACCGGCTTCGACGCTGATGTTGGCTCGATTGAGCTTTGGCTCGTCGCCGTTCTTATAGCTGAATGTGAAGTTCTTCAAACTGATCAAATCAAACTCACCGCCGTTGCGAAGCTGAGTGCAAGGCCGGTGCCGCAGATGGTCAAGACGGTGAAGTCGACCCAGGTGCGAGCGGTGCGCGAAATGCTGGTTCGCGTGTTTCGTCTCGATGTGATTCGAACGCTAATCAAAGAAGTAACGACGCCAACCAGCAGCAAAACCAGGGCAGCGGCGGGCGAGAAGCCGCTCAGCAGGGTGAAAACACCAACGGTTATCGCGAGCAGGGCCTGCAGCCCAAGGAGCCGCGCTAACAGCAGTTCGCCCTTGCTCTGACTTGCTTTACGACCGAAGCCGCGCGCATCCATGCTGGCCGCCAAGAGCAGAGAGCGATCGAGGGTGTCTTC
>JAIOXI010000056.1:0-5559 GCA_021741685.1 Rhodoluna sp. | reverse complement strand
GCTTGCCTAAGCGATTAACCGTTCTTCTTCGAATCACCGATAGTCGATGTGTGAGATACACGTTGAGCATGTCTTTAAGGCCGAGGGTCGCCGGTCTGCCGTCAACCAGTGCAACATTGTTGATTCCGAACGAATCTTCCATCGGTGTGAATCTGTAGAGCAGGTCTAGAACTACCTGTGGGTCAAAACCTGTTTTCAGCTCGATCACCAGCTTCAGCCCATTGGTTCGATCGGTTAGATCAATGACGTCAGAAATACCTAAAAGCTTCTTGGCGTTTACCCCGTCCTTGATTTTCTCAATGACCTTTTCGGGGCCAACCAGGTAGGGGAGTTCGGTTACTACTAATCCGAGTTTTCTCGCAGATACGCTTTCTACCGAAACCCTGGCCCGGGTCTTAAACGAGCCCTTGCCCGATTCGTAGGCTTCTTTCACACCGTCGAGACCCATGATTATGCCGCCGTTTGGAAGATCGGGGCCGGGAACGAATTTCATCAGCTGTTTAGTCGTTGATTCCGGATGCTCAAGCAGGTGGATCGCTGCTGCTACAACCTCGCGAAGATTGTGCGGCGGCATGTTGGTAGCCATGCCAACTGCGATTCCAGAAGAACCGTTCACTAACAAGTTAGGAAAAGCCGCTGGAAGAACTTCGGGTTCAGTGAGCTGTGCATCGTAGTTTGGTTTGAAGTCAACAACGTCTTCGTCGAGCCCTTCATTCATAAGTAGAGAAGCGTTCGAAAGTCTTACCTCTGTGTACCTAGCGGCCGCAGGGCCATCATCGAGGCTTCCGAAGTTGCCGTGACCGTCAATCAGTGGCACTCTCAAGGTGAACGCCTGGGCCATGCGAACCAGAGCGTCGTAGATCGCTCCGTCACCATGTGGATGCAGCTTTCCCATGACTTCGCCGGTGACACGCGCTGACTTCACGTGACCGCGATCCGGGCGAAGACCCATCTCGCCCATCTGATAAATGATGCGCCTGTGGACAGGCTTTAGGCCGTCACGGGCATCGGGTAGGGCTCGAGCATAAATAACCGAATAGCTGTATTCGAGAAAAGAATCCTGCATCTCCTGAGTCAGGTCAATGTCGAGAATCTTCTCGTCTGCGTTCTCTTTACTAGTCATATCTTCTTTGCTCGGTCTTGCCTGTGGCAGACTTTGGTCTAATGACATCGATGCTACCTGCGAAAAGGCACACGGTCTGGAACCTTCAAGATGTGTTTCAGAGTGCCGAGGCGTCAATTTTGGGTCAAGACAACGCCCTACGACTGACCGAAGTTACGAGTGCGATCGTGGTGATGGTTGACGGATTGGGTTACGAAAATTTGCGCCCGTCATCTGGCTTCCTTCAAAAGAATCTAGGCGAATCGGATTTCGCTCACTGCGGGTTTCCAAGCACAACCGTTTCTAGTCTTGCGAGTTTTGCTTCGGGCACCCATGTTTCTGGGCACGGGCTTTTCGGATATTCAATTTTCAATCGATCTTCGAATCAGCAGATCAACCTTTTATCTGGATTAGATAATTTCTCTATTCTCGACTACTTGAAAATCGAGCCGATAAGCTCTCGCTCTAGTCTGAGGGTGCACGCAGTCACACTAGAAGATTACGAGGAGTCGGGTTTTACCAGGGCCACGATGCATGGAGCTGTTCATCATTACGCTCAAGAGATTGAAGATCGACTCGAGATTGCTAGGTCGCTTGCGGCTGATGAACCGGGGTCACTTGTTTACGTTTATGCTCCCGAACTCGATCGCGAGGCACATCGATCTGGGGTTGGAAGTTCGAATTGGAAGGACTTGCTCGCGCAATTCGACCGGGCAATTCAAAAAACCGTTGCCAAACTTAAGCCAGGAGTCGGATTGCTTGTGACAGCCGATCATGGAATTGTCGATGTAAGTGCTAGCGACCACATTTTTCTCGATGATTGCCCAGCGGCACAGAATAGCCTGAGCAATGTCAGCGGTGATCCCAGGGCTCCCTACCTCTATCTGTCTGAACCCGAGCAGTTGCAAGGGATCAAAGGTCAACTCATTGAGTTTTTATCTGACAGGGCATTTGTCGCAGAACCTCGAGAATTAGTCGAATTGGGTTACTGGTCAGCGAAGTTGCTTGAAGAAGATGACCTAATGCCAGATCTAGTAGTGATTGCCCGTAGGTCCTTTGCGCTGTTTCACAGAGATTTTGCCAAGCCAAGTAGTTTGCTGATGGTTGGTCACCATGGGTCTATAGACGAGGTCGAAACTAAAGTTCCGATACTTCGTTTTGGCGACTATTCGTCTTCGCTTTTGGTTCCTTGAACAATCTCATCAAAGCTCGGAATGCTCGGTCTTCCTGAGCGTCTAACCGGTGAAGGGTTTGGCTCGATTTCCTCAGGTTCGACCTGCGGCTCTTCACCGATTTCGTAGTTCGCCGGCAAATCACTAACTATTTCGAGTGTTTGTGTATTTGTTTCTGGCTCAACCAATTCCGCGTCTCGCGCACTTCGTTCCGCACGCTTCTTCTTCAGGGCTTCAAGCAAATCCGTTGGTGGTTCGGCCTGGTCCTCTTGGGTCTCTTCAATTAGTTCGCTTGCACGGCCAATCGGAATCACGGTTTCGACCAGTTGCGTGTCTGCCAATGATTGGGTGATGCCTGGCTGGTGCACCTCAGGCTTTGGCTCTGCCGCAACGGCAAGCTTGGCATAGTTTTGCTCTGCCAAAGAGTTTTGGGTTGAGAGTCTGATTGCACTTTCGTTCTCAGGCGCTAGCAACATTCGCTTTGCGTCATAAGACCAGGTTGCCTTTTTAGATTCTCCATTGATCAAATAGTTTGCCGATACCAGCCAAACCTGCTGCTCGTCTCTGCGAGCAGACCATTCAAAGTCTTCGACACCGCTTGCCTCGAGCCTGCCCGAAATAATGTCGCCAAACTCAATGTGGCTGATGTCGGTGTGCCGATCTCCGGCTATAGAAATGCGAACACTTAGAGCGCTAGATATCACGTGTGACAGTTCATCTAGAACTGGGCCCGCAAACTTCTCAACGTACTGACGTGGATCACCGGAACGAGATATAAGTTCTTCCACCGATTTTCCAGAGCGAATCTCGCTCTGAATCTCACGGGGGCTCATCTGGATTGGCGTCGACGATGTTGGGCCTGATCTTCTTATGGCCGCTCGCAGAGAGTCATCAATTAGTAAACGATGTTTTTCACCGGATAGCGATTCCAGGAGCACATAGTCGCCATCGTGCCCAATCAGTCTTAGTTCAGTCATTCAAGCGCTCCTTCTGCAAAGAGTTTGCCACTAGCCTTCGATTTTCTAGGTCATTTCACCTAGCGAGTGGCGCGCTGTATGGCGAAACGCCATGTTATGAAATGTTTGCATTTTGACCCTTTTCGGTGCAAACTGTGCACGCTTACTACATGAAGGGTTTGTGATGGCCGCAGATTACGACGCACCGAAGAAGACCGACGATGACGCCGAGTCGGTTGATGCGCTAAAAGAGCGTTCAGCTCCAACCTCTGCCGGGTCGCTTGATGCCGAGGAAGTCAGCATTGATGAAGACCACGATCGTGAAAATCTCATAGACGAAGCACTAAATGTCATGGTGGTTCCGCCGCAGACCGACGAATTCACCTGTTCGGAATGCTTTATTGTGAAGCACAAATCGATGCTTTCTAAGAAAAAGGGCAAGTACGGCGCCGTTTGCCTTGAGTGCGTCTAGCTCGATAGAGCTTGCTTTAACTCTTCAGGCCTTCGTGTCGAAATAAGTAAATAGGGCGTCGGATCCTCTGAGTCAGTGTTGATCACCTTCACCAGACCACGAAGCCCCTTGAGTGCCAAAAAGGCCCTAGCCTTCAGTTTTGGACCCTTTTCGCTGAATTGTTCTGACTCGATAACAACCTCTGCGCTGCCCAAATGGATTCTAGGAATTGAAGCTGCACCCACCTCAAGAACCTTTGCGGTGACCCTGATTCGCTTTGAGGTTGCCAAGCGAATCGCGATTGACAGAATCGTCAATAAGACGCCCAGAAAAAGTCCCAGCTCGGCGTTAATCGGAGCTAGAACAAGCCAAATGCTTGGAAAAACTAGTGTGTGGGGAATGAATGAAACACTGCTCGGAAGCTGCCATTCTTGAAAAATCGGCTTTTCGCTCTGATCTTTGCCCATGAACTTAGACTACGCTCAAAGTCTTATGAACCAGCTTCCAATTTTAATCATGAGCTCATCAGGAGTGCCGGTCTACGCCAAACCAGGCGATGCGGGCTGTGACCTCAGAAGTTCGCACGATGCAACAATCGAGCCACAACAGCGTTGCACAATTTCCACCGGTATAAGCGTTGCAATTCCCGACGGCTACGTTGGTTTGGTTCATTCACGCAGTGGTCTCGCGGCTAACCATGGTGTCATGGTGCTAAACAGCCCTGGAACTGTTGATGCTGGCTACCGCGGTGAGATTCGGGTGACGCTTCTGAACACAGACACCTCGGAGGCATTCAAGATTTCTGCAGGAGATCGGATAGCCCAAATTCTGTTTCAAAAGGTTGAGCAGGCGAAGTTCATTGAAGTAGAAACTCTGCCGGGCTCTGAGCGTGGCGAAAACGGCTTCGGTTCTTCGGGAGTCAAATGAATTCGGACCTCACGGCACAATATGGCCCCTTTGACAGCGCTCTAGTGGCAGAGGTTAGGCCTTACGTCGATTTTGGCTCTTTGCGAATAGAACCGATAACAGATTTGGGCTTGAGCGTAGAAGTCGAAGATGGCACGAACCGAGTTATCGCTGTCACACTGGAGTTCGCCAACTCGAAACTTCAACTCATGGCTTTTGCCGCACCCAGGAATGAGGGTCTCTGGCAAGACATCCGCACCGCAGTTGCGCAGAACATCAAGTCACAGGGTGGCGACGTTGAAGAGGGCTATGGTGCACTCGGTGCCGAGCTGGTAGCCAAATTGCCATTGGTAGACGACACCGGCAGGGCTGCCGGACATCGCATGGCTAGATTCATCGGTTTTGACGGCCCCAGATGGTGTCTCAGGGGAACCGTAAGTGGAGCTGCGCTAACCGATCCGAAGGCATCTGCAGAGATTAGCGATTTGTTTAGAACTGTCGTCGTGCACAGGGGAGATACGCCTATGCCTCCTGGTGAAGCTTTGCTCCTCACCGTTCCGGTCGGTTCGGTATTACCGCCTGGAATGAAGGCTCAGTCTTGAAAGCAGAATCTCCCGATGACTCTAATGCGGCTGCCAAAGCACTTGGCATCAGAAAAGTTGATGGCAAGCATGAGTTCGATCGAAAGTCGCTCTTGGTATCAATGGGTGGCGTTCAAGGCATTATCGAGTCAATAGTTCCAGGTTTGCTCTTTGTAGTGATTTTTGCAATCAGTCAAATGGTGTACCTATCGATTGGAATCTCCGCAGCGGTCTCGGTTGGTTTCATCCTGTTAAGAATCTTGAGACGCAAACCCCTCTCTCAGGCTATTGGTGGCTTGATAGGAATCGGCATCGCATCCTTTTTGGCTTTTAGAGACGGGGGCAGTGGGCGCGATTACTTTTTGACCGGGTTCGCCACCAACTTGATTTA
>JAIOXI010000055.1:0-5578 GCA_021741685.1 Rhodoluna sp. | reverse complement strand
CATGGCGTCTTTGGTGACTTCGTCTACCTTGTCGCGCGTTGGCGTTGCATTGACTTCAGCAAGTACCCGGCGCATTTGTCGCGCGTCTTCTTCTTGGCCTTCTGGAGAGGCGTCATCGAGCTTGTCTTCGCCACCTGGTTTACCGATGTAGGTTGCAAAGCTCGGGCTCATTTCGGCCATCTTGTCGACCCAAGCGTCTGCTACTTTGTCTAGTTCTGAAGGTTCGCGCATCATTGCATTTCCTCTATTCGGTTGAGACTTGTTTTGAGTGTGTTAACTGGCTTTAAATCTGTGAGGTTAGTTTAGGCCGTCTCTGAAGGTCGCTTTCCATTGACCGAAGCCCGGAGTTATGCCGCCACGCAGGTTGACACTGCTGCGGTTCCAGGTCGACTTTGGCTGAGCGCGCACATTCTCAGCGGCCCTGGCCTCTTCTGCCGAAGCGACCTCGATCAGGGCAATCACAGCGGCCAATTCTGCAGCCGTCGGGTTTCCCCGAACCAACTGAACCTGATCTCTAAACTCTGATTCACTCATAGGTCATTCACCGGTTTAAAGCGGAATGTTTCCGTGCTTCTTTGGCGGCGCATCCGCGCGCTTGGTGCGAAGCGCGCGCAGGGCTTTGATCACTGAGATGCGAGTTGTGCTCGGTTCGATGATTCCGTCGAGCTCGCCACGTTCGGCAGCGAGAAACGGTGAGGCAACGTTGTATGTGTATTCGGCGGCAAGTTTTGCGCGAACGGCTGCCACGTCTTCACCGTTTGCTTCGGCCTGCTTGATTTCGTTGCGATACAAAATGTTTACGGCACCCTGACCGCCCATCACTGCAATCTCGGCGGTCGGCCAAGCGAGGTTGATGTCGGCGCCGAGTTGCTTTGAACCCATAACGATGTATGCGCCGCCATAGGCCTTGCGCGTGATTACTGTCACCAGCGGAACCGTTGCTTCTGCGTATGCATAGAGCAGCTTGGCTCCGCGACGAATCACGCCGGCCCACTCCTGGTCGGTGCCAGGCAGATAACCGGGAACATCGACGAGGGTCAAGATCGGAATCGAGAATGCATCGCAGAAGCGCACGAAACGAGCGGCTTTCTCGCCGGCTTCGATGTTTAGTGTGCCGGCCATCTGCTGGGGTTGATTGGCAATAATGCCAACGCTGCGACCGTCAATGCGGGCGAAGCCAATCACGATGTTTGGCGCGAATAGCGGCTGCACCTCGAGAAAATCGCCACCGTCAACAATCGATTCGACAATTTTTAGCATGTCGTATGGCTGGTTCGGTGAGTCTGGAATAAAAGTGTCGAGCTTTCGATCTTCATCGGTTACCTCGAGAGAAGTTGCGCCTGCGTAGGCAACGGTCTCGCTCAAATTGTTCTCGGGCAAGTAGCTCAGCAAGGTGCGCGCATAGTCGAGAGCATCTTCTTCGTCGTTGGCAAGATAGTGCGCAACGCCCGAAGTGGTGTTGTGAGTGCGAGCGCCACCGAGCTCTTCCATTCCCACGTCTTCGCCGGTCACCGCCTTAATCACATCAGGGCCGGTGACAAACATGTTCGAGGTCTTGTCGACCATGATCACGAAGTCGGTAAGCGCAGGAGAGTAGACGGCACCACCGGCCGCCGGGCCCATGATGATTGAAATCTGCGGGATGACACCTGAGGCCATCGTGTTGCGCTTAAATATCTCGCCGTACTTACCGAGAGCGATTACGCCCTCTTGAATTCGAGCGCCACCCGAGTCAAGAATTCCGATCATCGGAACACCGGTTGCGATGGCGAGATCCATAATCTTGATGATTTTGTTTCCGGCGGTCTCACCGAGCGAGCCACCGAAGATGGTGAAGTCTTGAGAGAAGAGTGCAACCTGTCGGCCATTGATGGTTCCGACTCCGGTGACAACCGCGTCTCCATACGGGCGGTTCTTCTCCATGCCAAAAGCAGTGGAGCGGTGGCGAACGAACTCGTCGAGTTCAACGAACGAACCTTCATCGAGCAACATCTCGATGCGCTCGCGAGCGGTCTTCTTGCCCTTGGCGTGCTGCTTCTCAACGGCAGCTTCGCCGCTGGCGTGAACCGCTTCGTGATATCGGTTCTTTAGGTCTTGAAGTTTGCCAGCTGTGGTTGACATGTCGTCGACTGGCTTGGGTGCTTCGGGAGTCATAAAAGCAACCCTAGCCCTTGCAAACCCCCGTTCTTTTGAAGATTTCCGAAAGCAAAAGGGGGTTTTCGCTGTGAATTGCTACAGAGACTAGCCTTGAGTCATGAACTTCGCTCTGTCAGCCCAAATCGCCCAGCGCTTCGACTGGGTCGAGTCGACCGGCTCAACCAACAGCGACCTGATCGCTGGGGCCACCGCCGATGCCTTTGGCTATCCAGATTTCTCGGTTCTGGTCACGGGCGAGCAGACCGCTGGACGCGGTCGATCTGGGCGTGAGTGGCAGGCACCGGCCGACACCTCACTATTCGTTTCGGTGCTGCTTCGCCCAGATTCGGTGCCGGCAACCCAGTTTGCCTGGCTACCACTTATCGCGGGCTTGTCGATGGCAAACGCGGTTTCGCAGTTTGGCGGCTCTAAACGGGCAACGGTCAAGTGGCCGAACGATGTTTTGCTGGGCGATAAAAAAGTCTGCGGCGTACTAAGCGAACTCTTGCCAGATGCTTCGGCGGTCGTCATTGGTGCCGGAGTCAATGTTTATCAAACGACCGAACAGTTGCCGGTCGACACTGCAACATCGCTGGCTCTTGAAAAAATTCACGTCGAGTCACTCGATGCTCTGCTGGCGGCTTACCTGAGAAACCTGCGTTCGCATGTCAACGAGTTCGTCGCGCTCGCGGGTGAGCTCGGTGGCACCGACCTGCACGAACAGATCAGCAACGCTTGCTCATCGATTGAGCGCGAAGTTCGAATTGTTCTGCCGAATGAGCAAGACTTCGTCGGTCGAGCCGTTGCCATCGATTCGATCGGAAGGCTCGTCGTGCAAAACGATTCTGAAACACGTTCGGTATCGGTTGGAGATGTCGTTCACCTGCGACACAATTAGCACGTGGCTTTTCAAGAGGAACAAATAATCGCGCGAATTCGTCGCAGCTGGTTCACCCTAACCTTTGCGTTTCTTGCGCTGTTCGCAGCCGCCACAATTTTGAGCTATGTCAGCAACAGGGCGGTTGAGACATGGCTGCTTTACTCGGCCTATGCGGTGTGCGCAGTGCTTGCCCTGTTGTTTTGGCTGGTGCCAACAATTCGTCACCTGAACTTCTATGTGGAGCTAACCACCTCGAGGTTGATAGTGCGCGACGGAATCTTTGGCCAGAAGACCACCGAGCTGGCCATCGCAGATATCGTTTCGGTGGAACTCGGTCGCGGACGCACCATCAAAATTGGTCGCAAGTCAGCAGAGGCAGTGGTGCTCGAGCGCATGCCAAAGGCAAAGTTGCTCTCGGCTGAATTGCGCTCGCTAGCCCGCCTCAGCTAGCTTGCTAAAGGCAGTCGCGCTTTGTTTGCGACAATAGAGGCATGAACAAACCTCGCGTCGGCGCTATCGGCGGCGGTCAACTGGCCCGCATGATGGCAGACGCTGCCGATTTAGCCGGGGTCGAATTCACTGTTCTTGCCGAAGCCGAGGGCTCGTCGGCCAAGGCGGCGGCCAGTCAGATTGGCGATTACAACCAACCGCAGGTCGTCGAGACTTTTGCCGGCACTGTCGATGTCATCACATTTGATCACGAACACGTTCCGCTCGAAATACTCATGAACCTCGAAGCCAAATCAGTTTCGATTCAGCCACCTTCGAAGGCCTTGGCTTTTGCCCAGAACAAACTCAAGATGCGTCAGAAGCTTTCGACTTTTGATTTACCAATGCCGATCTGGGCTGAGATCAAAACCGCGGGCGAGCTCGAAGAATTCCTTCGGCTTCGCGGTGGCGTCGCGATTCTCAAGACACCAATCGGGGGCTATGACGGAAAAGGTGTTCGAGTTGTTCGCAGTGCTGCCGATGCTCAAGATTGGCTAGATAACATCGATCAATTCGGTGGCTCGCTGCTAGCAGAAGAGAAAGTAGATTTCGTTCGCGAGCTTGCGCAACTCTCTGCTCGCAGCGCGAACGCAGAATTCGCAGCTTGGCCACTTGTCGAAACCAGGCAGGTTGACGGAGTGTGTTCGGTGGTAATCGCTCCGGCTCCAAATGCAGGCGCAGAGCTACTTGCAAATTGCCGAGAGATTGCAAAGCGAATTGCTGAGGGCTTGGGTGTTACCGGGGTAATGGCGGTCGAGATGTTTGAGGCGCGCGATGGTCGTGTGCTGATAAACGAACTCGCAATGCGACCGCACAATTCCGGACACTTTTCGATAGAGGGTTCTGTCACCTCGCAATTCGAGCAGCACCTGCGTGCCGTTGCCGGACTATCGCTTGGCGATACAGCGATGGTTGCCAAGTACGCCGTGATGGTTAATCTGCTTGGCGTCGACGAGCACAACAATTTCGTCGACAGCTTCGATTCGGTGAGCGAGCGTCATCCCAGAGCAAAGCTTCACGCCTACGGCAAGTCGGCGCGCAAGGGCCGAAAGATGGGTCACGTCACTGTGATTGGTGACGATCTCGACTCGGCCCTCGCCGAGGCAAATGCCGCCGCAGCCGTTTTGCTACGGGGCATCTAGCCTCAGTTCGCTTAAAATCAGAGGGTTCAATCGATTGGAGCCCAAATGGCAGAGCAGCCTCTTATTGGCGTCGTCATGGGCTCAGACTCGGATTGGTCTGTGATGGCCGATGCGGTTCAGGTGCTTAAGGAGTTCGGCTTCGAGTGTGAGGTCGAGGTGCTCTCGGCACACCGCACCCCAGAACGAATGATCGAGTGGGGCAAGGCTGCGGCTGGCCGCGGACTCAAGGTAATCATCGCGGGCGCAGGTGGCGCGGCGCACCTGCCTGGAATGCTTGCCTCGGTAACGACACTTCCGGTTATTGGTGTGCCAGTTGCGCTGGCAAAACTCGATGGCATGGATTCACTTCTGTCGATTGTCCAGATGCCAGCCGGAATTCCGGTGGCGACGGTTTCAATTAATGGAGCAAAGAACGCCGGCATTCTCGCGGCCAGAATTCTTGGTGCTTTCGATGACAAGCTTGCGCTCAAGCTAAGTGCATTTACTGAATCACTCAAAGACCAGGTAGCCGAAAAGAATGCGAAGTTAAAATCGCAACTCTAAATCGCTCGCCTAGAAAGTCTGCGACCACCGCAACTTCATCGCGCTCACCATTTAAGAACGTTGACAGGGCGACTCCCGAACAGATGCGCAGACGCGCCTGGTGGCTCATTGTTTTGACTGTTATTGTTCCCGGTTCAGCGCAGCTCGTTGCCGGAAACCGAAAGATGGCGCGCATCGGTATCACCGCAACCCTCGGTTTTTGGGCACTCGGTTTGCTGGCATTGATCATCGGTCTAATCAATCGCAGCTGGTTGGTTGCCATTGTCACGTTTCCGATTCTCGTCGGTGTTCTAGCAGCAGCACTTTTCGGCTACGCCCTGCTTTTTGCAATTCTCGCCTTCGACACCCTGCGCCTAATGCGACTCGGTCGCCTCTATAACCGAGACCG
>JAIOXI010000054.1:0-5700 GCA_021741685.1 Rhodoluna sp. | reverse complement strand
CTTACGGCACAGCCGAAGCTGCAGAGGGGCGTGACTCGTTTCTAGAGAAGCGAGATGCCGACTGGTCTGCGTTTCCTTGGCACTACTAGAGCGCCGCCCGTGACCAAACCGCTCAAGCTTGTCGCCGCAAACGACCCGTTTAGTGCTCTTCTCGCGGTTGCTGATGCCCTAGCGGGCAAGACGGCCTTATTCGTGACTGCGCCAGAAACCAACGGCCTGATGCCAGAGGTGCACGGGTTACCAGATACCGTCGACAACTCTGTGGCATTCATCGTCGAAACCAGCGGCCCGACCGGCACCCCGAAGCGCGTCGAGCTCTCTATTGAGGCCGCTCTTGCATTGGCGCACGCGAGCGCGGCTCGACTCGGCGGTGAAGGGCAGTGGCTGCTCGCACTGCCGATTAACTACATCGCAGGCCTGAACGTTTTGATTCGATCTGCTGTCGCAGAAACTCAACCCGTGATGATGAACACTTCCGTGAGCTTCACGGCTGAGGCATTCGTTCGGCACGCTTCAATGTTGCAAGCCGAAAAAAAGTTCACGGCTCTGGTTCCAACCCAACTAGCTCGACTCGCGGTTGCATCCGAACACGACGAGAGCGTCTTGCATGCACTGCGTTCTTTCGAAGCGATTCTGGTTGGCGGTCAGGCAACCTCACCGCTGTTGCTTCAAAAGCTGCGTGAACAAGATGTCAACGTTGTTGAAACCTACGGCTCGGCTGAAACTTTTGGTGGCGTTGTTTACGACGGCAAAGCACTAGATGGCGTAACCGTCACAATCGACTCAGATTCGCGAATCGAAATTTCATCAGCAACACTCGCCAACGAATTCCTCTCGGCTGGCAAAGTTGTTATGAGCGACCTTGGTGAATTCATCGACGGCAGGCTGCGAGTTCTCGGACGGGCAGATCGCGTTTTCATTTCGGGAGCTATTAAAGTCTCGCTAGATCGAGTTGAAGCAGTTGCCCGTGACGTTGGTGGCGTAGTAGAAGTTGCGGCAACCGCAATCGAAGATGACGAGTGGGGTCAACGGGTGGCAATTCTTTATCTGGGTAGCCCAGAGGTCGCCGACGAAATCGCTCAGCGTCTCGCAACTGAACTAGGCCCGGCAGCCAAGCCGCTGCGAATTGTTAGAGCCGATCGGGTGCCAAAATTGTCTAGCGGCAAGCACGACCTGCGGGCAATCAATCAGCTTTTCGAAAAGGACAAAAGTGGTGACTAAGAAGACCTTCAAGCGCCAGATGGCGCTTTGGCTCGAGGGAGCCAGGCTTCGCACCCTGCCTCTAGCCGTGGCGCCGGTTGCCATCGGCGCTGGTGCTGCCTCCTCGATTCAGTCTTTCAATCTGACACTGAGCTTGCTGGCCCTTGCGGTTGCCCTTTGCCTTCAGATTGGTGTCAACTACGCCAACGATTACTCCGATGGCATTCGCGGCACAGACGCTAAGCGAGTCGGTCCACTTCGTCTGACCGGCAGCAAATCGGTTAAACCCGAGGCAGTAAAACGAGTCGCCTTTGCGTTCTTCGCCTTTGCAGCGATAGCTGGACTTGCAATCGTTTTGGTTACTCAAATCTGGTGGCTCATCGCAGTCGGTCTAGTTGCCATCATTGCCGCCTGGTTCTACACCGGCGGAAAAAGTCCTTACGGCTATGCCGCTCTCGGTGAGCTTTCGGTGTTTGTGTTCTTCGGTCTCGTAGCAACCGTGGGCACCGCATACATTCAAATTGAGAACTTCGAGAAAAACTCGCTTGTGATGATTGTGAGCTTCGCAGGTGCCACGGCCATCGGCCTATTCTCTTCTGCGGTGCTGATGGTCAACAACATTCGCGACATCGATCTCGACAGACACGTTTCGAAAAAAACTCTCGCGGTCAAAGTCGGCAAAACCGCAGCCAAGGCAATCTATTTTGCCTTTGTCTGGATTCCGATGATTCTGCTGTCGGTTTTTGTGCTGTTCTATCCGGCGACGGTTTTTGCTTTTGTAAGTTTCTTCTTCATCGCACCGGCAACATTGATTGTTGCCACGGCAAAAACGCCTAGGGAATTAATCTTGGCTTTGAAGTTGACTAGCTTTGGTGCGCTAGCTTATTCGCTCTTACTTGCCTACGGTTTATCCACCGTGTCGATTGGCTAGTCTCTAGAGTCGTCGGCCGGATCGTGGGGCACATCCTCGGCATCTGTGTCTGCATCGTTCTTCTTTTTGCGAGCGTCATAGATGGCACGAGAAACAGCATTGCGCTGGTTGCCGAAAAAAATCAGAGAAATGGCAAGCGCTAAAACGGCGGCCGTCGCCGAGGCAAAAAATGGGTCGAACTGAAGCAAAAGCATGACTGTCAAGAAAACCGCAAAAGTGCCAATCCTCAGCACGAGGTACCTGACCCACGGATTATTCACTGTTCAAGTCTAAGATTTCGCTGATTAGAGTTAAGCCATGCGTTTTCAGATCTTTGGCCTTATCGTCCTGGTCATATTTACGGTTTTTGTGACCGTCTTTGCCGCCAGTGCCGACCGCAATGCGGTTCGGGTGCTGCCAAAGTACCTGTGGGTTTTGCTCTGCTTCTTCACCACTCCGGTTGGTGGCTTGCTCTATCTGACTTTCGGGCGACCCCTCGGTGGCCCGGGCAAGCGCGAAAAGCGTCGCCCAACCGCACCAGATGATGACCCGCAGTTCTTGCGCGACCTATCGCAGCGTCTTAAAAAAGACGACGAAGGCAAAGAGTGACAGAAGCGCCATCGCAAGTCTTTGCGGCCAATTTCCTGGCCAACCTGGTTGGCACCATCGATGTGCGCCACATCTACCTCGCACCTGGCTCAAGGTCTCAGGCCCTAGCCGTTGCCGCCGAGCAGCTAGCCAGCGCGGGCAAGGTAAAGCTGCACGTGCGCATCGACGAGCGTTCTATGGCTTTCTCGGCACTGGGCACGGCCCAAGCCACCCAAACACCAGTCGTTCTGATCACAACCTCTGGCACGGCGGTCGCCAACTTGCATCCGGCAGTTCTCGAAGCGCACCACTCTGGAGTTCCTCTGATTCTGCTCACCGCTGATCGACCATCAGAACTTCGTGGCGTAGGTGCAAATCAGACCACAGAGCAGGTCGGGATCTTTGCCAACGCTGTATCAGTGGTCTTCGACATTGCGGCGCCAACGACAGAAGTCGACGAAGCCAAGCGCGCACGCGATGCCGTAAAAGCGCTAGTTAGTGCCATGAGTGAAGCCGGCGGCCCGAAGCAATTCAACATCGCCTTTAGAGAGCCTCTTTCGAGTTCAACACCGGACGCCGCATCAATCGACGCTCCACCTTTAGACGCCGAAACTATCGAGCCCGAGATTGAGTGGGCGGTGCTTGATGCAAAGATTCCGACGGTCGTGATTGCCGGTGCCGGCGCTGGTGAAGAAGCCGTTGAGCTTGCTGAGTCATTCGGTTGGCCACTTTTTGCAGAGCCATCTTCGGGTGCGAGATTTGGTTTGAATGCGATTGTTGGTTATCGAAGGCTCTTGCAAAATCAACACGACCTTGCGCAGCAAATCAAGCGAGTAATTGTTTTTGGCAAACCAACCTTGAGTCGTCAGGTCACGGCTCTATTTTTTGACGAGAATATTGAAACTGTCGTGGTGCGAAGCAAAACCCACGGACTCTTCGATGTCGCAAGACGCGCGGCACATTTTGTCGACGAGATCACCGTCGACGACGAGGTTGACTTTGAGTGGCTCGCACTCTGGCGTCAGGCAGACCAAGAAAACGAGTTCAAGTTCAGCGAAACTCTCGATCGAGCAAATTTAGTTCGCGAGCTCTACCAGGCTTCAGGTCTATACGACTGCATAGTGCTAGGTGCCAGCAGACTCATTCGCGAGGCAGACTCGGTGGCGCCGGCAAAGCCGATAGCGGTTTTCTCAAACCGCGGTTTGGCTGGAATCGACGGAACAATAGCAACCGCCACAGGAATCGCAATCGCGAATCACGACTTCTTTGCCGATAACGGCGTTGAGTCTGTAGGAGTTACGCGTGCGCTAATGGGAGACATCACGGCGTTGCACGATGCCAGTTCGCTGGTTTTCGATCAGCAGGATTCCGACCTGAACCTGCAGGTCATCGTTGGCAACGACGGCGGTGGAACTATCTTTGAAACCCTAGAGATTTCGCAGACGATTGACGATCAGGCCTTCGATCGACTATTTAGAACCCGCCAGAACGTTGACTTCTGGCATCTGGCCGAGGCTTACGGCTGGCAATACATCAGGGTCGAGCGTCTTGAACAGTTAGCCGAGGCTCTGCAAACCAGAGGCCGCGTTCTAATTGAGGTCTTGCTCTACTAGGCAAGGGCTTCGCGAATCGGCTTGAACTTGAGCTCTGTCTCTTCGAGCTCGGCAAGAGGCTCAGACTCGGCGACGATTCCACAACCTGCGTAGGCGGTCAGTTGATTGTCTTGCAACAGGGCACCGCGAAGTGCAATTGCCCACTCGCCGTCTCCATCGGCGCCAATCCAACCAACCGGCCCGGCATACCTTCCGCGATCGAAGGGTTCGAGTTCGGCGATCAGTTTCTGAGCTGCCTGAGTTGGTGTGCCGGCGACTGCGGCAGTTGGGTGCAGAACCGCTGCTAGGTCGAGAACCGAAGCGTCATCTTTGAGAATCGCATGAACGTCGCTGGCGAGATGCCAGAGGTTTGGTAACTGCAAGCTAAACGGCTGACTATCGGCATCGACCTGACTGCAGAACTTCTCTAATTCGTCGACAAGTGATTGCACCGCAAATCGGTGTTCAGCAATATTTTTGCTCGAGGCCGCGAGAGCATTTGAAATTGCAAAGTCAACTCCCGGATCAGTTCCTCTTCCGGCGGTTCCGGCAAGCACCCGTGCCGAAACCTGCTTGTGAGAAACGCGAACAAGCAACTCTGGTGACGCTCCAAAGAGTCCGTCGACAGAATATGTCCAGCAGGTCGGATACTTGGTTGCTAGGCGATGCAGTGCGGCGCGAATATCAAAGTCTTTAGAAACCGTTGCGACCAGGTCTCGCGCGAGAACAACTTTCTTGACTCGATCAACTTCAATCTGTGTCTTGGCTTCGCTAACCGATTGCATGAAACCCTCTGAGGATTGCAATCCCTCACTCAAAGATATGGGCGCGTTCGGAATGTAAACCTGAGGCACATCCCAGAAGTTTTCGGTTTCTGCATCGTCTACCCTGGTCAGCCAGCGAACGCCATCTCGGCTGCCGAGCAAAATCTTCGGAACGATCAGTACGCTCTCTGAGTTGCTGTCTTCTGCGAAAGCAAAGCTGCCAAATGCAACGAGACCAGAACCCGGCACCGAAATTTCATCTGAGACATCGGTCTGCGAGACCAGCTCGCGCCAAGCCGCCGAGAGAATCTGCATGCGGTCTGGCCCTTTTGCCGTGAGTCGCACGGCTTCGCCCCAACCAACTAGTCCGTCTTGGTTTCTAACAAAAGCCGATGCAGACTCGGGCAAGTGATCGACAAGCGAGAAGTTTGCGTCATCGGGTAGACGAGTCGTTCGAAGGCTCAAACGCACTTCAGATCTGGTCAATCGACACCAATTTCAGGCTGAGGGTTATCTGTGAAGACCCCAAAGGGCTATGTAATTTCAGTTGCTGAAAGTTAAACTTGCAACACGAGCAATACTATTCCGCAGGAGCAAAAGTGATTTTGTCAAAGAGAACCAACATGGCAGTTGCGCTGCTAATGGC
>JAIOXI010000010.1:0-26814 GCA_021741685.1 Rhodoluna sp. | reverse complement strand
CTCGAGGCATCGCAGATAATCGACTGCCCTAGATTGAACATTCACGGAACCGGGCTCGATGCGAATGGGCAAGCCATAAAGCAGAAGATGGGCACTTCTGCCGCTGAGTTTGCCACGGCGGTCAAAACCCTAACCCGTATGGCACAGCTTGGTGCTGAGTTCGGCAGAGTTTTCACTCTCGAAAACCTCAACTTGCTTGTCGATCACCCAGCAACGCCTTTTGCTCGGGCGAGCGAAACCTTGGCGCTGGTTAGAGCGGTTGACCACCCAAACCTTCGCCTAAACCTTGACCTCTACCACGCTCAAATTGGCGAGGGCAACCTGACCGAGTTGGTTGTGGAGTGCTTCGATTACATCGGCGAAATTCAGGTTGCCGATGTTCCAGGTCGTATGCAGCCCGGCACCGGTGAAATCAACTACGCTCGCATCGCGTCAGAACTCAAAGCCCTTGGCTACTCGGGAGTGGTTGGTCTCGAGGGCTGGGCGCAGGGTGATTCTGAATTAGCGCTAGACGATTTCTCGAACGCATTCGCCTAGAATGTTCTAACATATAGACATACTCGCGATTGTGAAAGGCACGCCATGAGCCAAGAAGAAGTCATTCTGCCTCTCGGTGATTTTGCCGACCTCGACCGCGGCGGTCCAATTCCTCTCTACTTTCAACTTGCTCAAAAGATCGAAGCGGCAATCAAGGATGGTCGCCTAGCCCCTGGCTCTCGACTCGAAAACGAAATCGCTCTCGGCAAGCGTCTTTCGCTTAGCCGCCCAACCGTTCGACGCGCAATTCAAGAGCTAGTAGACAAAGGCCTATTGGTTCGCAGACGCGGAGTTGGCACCCAGGTGGTGCACGGACAGATTCACCGAAAAGTTGAACTCAGCTCACTTTATGAAGATCTCTCAAACGGCGGCCAGTCACCGTCAACAAAGGTTCTCGAAATCAAGAGATCTAATGCAGATCAAAAGATTGCAGGTCAGCTAAATGTCAAAGTTGGCGCGCCAGTTTTGATGATTAAGCGTCTGCGTTTCGCAGATGGCGTTCCAGTTGCAATTCTTGAGAACTGGTTGCCAGAAGATTTCATTGATCTAGCCGACGAGAATCTGGCTTCACGCGGCCTATATCAACTTCTCAAAGCTCGCGGAGTCGCAATCAAGGTTGCCCAGCAAAACATCGGTGCCCGCAAGTCAAACTCGGTCGAGAGCGAAATGCTAAACGTAGAAAAGGGTTCTGCGCTCTTGACCATGGAGCGCACCGCTTTTGACGCAACTGGAAAAGCGGTCGAATGGGGTCACCACTGCTATCGACCAGACCTTTACTCTTTTCAAGTCACCCTCGTCGAAAAATAGCACTAACGCTCTGGCCTGGTCAGAGTCTGCGACTGCATCGTTTCAAGTTCTCGCCTAAAGGCTGTCAACAGCTCTCTGAGGCTCGTCGGCCCAAGACCGAGTCTTTGCTTGGTCTCTAGGTTCGAAAGCGAAGAGTCGACGGGAACAGGCGCTGCAAACTTTTCACCCTCTGGCACCGGTGACTCATGAATCAAACTCGGGTCTAGATCAAAAACCTCGCAAGCGGCATAGGCCAATTCGAGTCGTGTCACGGCGTCGTCACCGACCAGGTGAAAGTTTCCAACTGCTCTGCGCGAAATGACGCGTTCAATCTGAGCACCGATCTCAGAAGCAAGAGACGGTGTGGTCACTTTGTTGACAAAGTCAGGACCCCACACGCTAAAAGACTCGCCTTCTCGCAATCTGCGAACAAGAGTGTCAACAAAATAGCCAAAGCCAACGTCTTGGCTTCGAGGAGCCGATTCGGCTGCACGATGCCTGCCCATGACTCCGGCAATTCGACAAATCGCGTGAGAGTCCTGAGCCAAGTCGCGGCAAACCTGTTCGCTCATTGCTTTTAGAAAACCGTAGAGATTCACCGGGTTGCCCGCGTTACTCTCAAGGCTCATGTGTTGGGTGCCATCCATAATCCAGTCGGTTGAGACATAGACGAGATGAGCATCGTTTGCCACGCTGGCTTTCGCCACCCTCGAAGTAATGCCGACATAACTGTCATATGCATATTCGCGATCTTGAGTTAGACGATTGAAATCATTCGAGATTGCACAGTGAACTACTGCATCGCACGACTCGATGACTTCGGTCAGTTGGCGAATGGAATCGAAGTCAACCACTTTGCAGTGCCAAGGCAGATCAACTCGCTCGGTTCGAACCAAGCCGACGACTTCGTGCCCAAAGTCGGTAAAAACCGATGCGATATTGCTGCCGACAAAGCCGGTTATTCCGGTGATGGCAATTCTGGCCATTTTGGGCCTTTCGGTCTGCGAGTGATTTTATTTTGACATAATGTTCTAACATATAGAAACATACGAGCTGGAGGAAAAGTGGGCGACAAATTGCGCGTTGGACTCATCGGTGCAGGGCGAATCGGCCAGGTGCATGCGATAAGCATCGATGAAAACAAGGATTGCGAACTGACCTACGTCGCAGACGTCTTTATCGACGGTGCCAAGAAGATTGCAGATCAATTTGGCGGCAAGGTCACCATCGACCCTCTCGAACTCATCAACTCGGGCGAGGTAGACGCGATTGTCATTGGCTCGCCCACCCCGACGCACATCAACCTAATTGACGCGGCTATCGATGCCGGCGTTCATGCCCTCTGCGAGAAGCCAATCGACCTTGACCTAAAGAAGGTCGACGCGATGCTCGACAAGGCGAACTCAGCGAAGACTAATGTTTCGCTTGGGTTCAACCGCCGGTTTGACCCGAACTTTGAGTCGATTCACGAACGCGTTCAGGCAGGCGAAGTTGGCGTTCTAGAGCAACTGATTATTACCAGCCGCGACCCAGGACCAGCCCCACGCGAGTACATCGCAGTTTCTGGCGGAATCTTTAAGGACATGACCATTCACGACTTCGACATGGCTCGCTATTTTGTGCCGAAGATTGTCGAAGTAACCGCCCGCGGTGCAAACACTTTCTGTGACTACATCAAAGATGAAGATGACTTCGACAGTATCAACGTTGTTATGCGAGGTAGCAACGATGAACTCATCACCATCATTAATTCTCGTCACGCAGCCTACGGCTACGACCAGCGCCTAGAGGCTTTTGGCTCGAAAGGCATGCTGGTGGCCTCAAACTTGGCAAAGACCGCGGTTCGGTCATACACGGCCAACCACACAGAGCAGCGCGAGCCATACATGGAATTGTTCTTGGAGCGCTACGCAATCTCATATCGCCGCGAACTAGCTCGATTCGTCGAAAGCATTAGCAGCGGCAAACAACTAAACCCGTCTTATGACGATGGACGACAGGCACTCTTTTTGGCAGAAGCGGCACTCGAGTCTGCAAAAACCGGAAAGACGATCAAGCTCTAACCTTTCAATGGAGCGCAAGAGAAATGGCGGCAGAGAAATCTGCCGCCATTTGCTTTAACTCACATTAGATAGAGGCGATGACCTCACGTAAAAACTGCACGCTGGCCTTTGCGTCTGCAAGCGGCCCTTCGCCCTCGGCTGGCTCACTCTGAATCACGCAGTCTTGCTCTAGCACGAACCAGCCCTGATAACCGTTGGTAAGCAGGTTGCGAACGATTGCACGAATATCTACATCGCCCTGGCCAAGTGGTCTAAACATGCCCTGAACCACAGCGTCATAGAAAGCGACTTCGCCGTTTTGAACTTTCTTTGCCCAAGCAACGTCGACGTCTTTCAGATGCGAGTGTGCAACACGGCCTGGGTGCTTTGCCGAGAAATCAACCGGGTCTGCCCCACCGACTACGAAGTGACCGGTATCTAGGCAGAAGTTGATTTTGCTTCCGGTTGCGATTTGCATGATGTCTTCAGACGTTTCGATGATTGTTCCAACGTGCGGGTGAAGCACCGCCTGAACGCCGAGTGACTCTGCATAGGCATTGATCGCATCTAGATTCTTGAACACGATTGCCCATTCGGCATCGCTGAGCTCAGGTCGTTTCGCGTCGTAGCCAACCAGACCCGAATCTGCCGCAAGCACGAGGGTGGTTGCCCCAGCGGCTAGGTAAGACTCGAGCTCAACCTTTACCGAGTCGAGCGGGTCGTGGTCAGCCTTGTGCAACAGCACCGGGAAAAAACCGCCGGTTGCGTGCATGTCGAGCTTGCTCAAAACGGCAGCGCGCTCAGAAGGCTCAACCGGCAAGAAGCCAAGTGGGCCGAACTCTGTTCCCTTGAGACCAATTGCGGCCATCTCGCCGAACACTCTTTCTGGAGACATCTGGTGACCCCAGTTTGGAACCTCGCAAACACCCCACGAGATTGGTGCTCCGGCAATCTTTTCGTAAATCATTAGTTGGCCTTTCTTGCCGCTGTGGTCGATTCGACTTTTGGCAACTTGTGCCAAGCTCCATCGGCTGCCGATTTTTCTGCCGCATCAAGAACTGCAGCCGATGCAACCGCATCGTTGATGTTTGAGTTGAGTTGTTCAATGCCGAGGATGGCTGAGACAAACTTTTTTGCCTCAACAATTTTGAGGTCGTCATAACCCATCGAGGTTCCAGCCCCTGGCTGAAAACTGCCGAAGTCGCCAATGCCTGGGCCTGCCATGACTCGCTGGTACCCCAGGTGCTCTCCGCGACGCGACAGAGTCAATTCGAATTCGTTCATGCGTTCGAAATCCCACATGAATGAACCCTCGGTTCCATAGATCTCGAGTGCATAACGAGCACGCGGGCCAACCAGAACACGGGATGACTCGAGAGTTCCAACTGCGCCTGCTGCATTTGAATCACTGCCGAAACGAATCAGCATCGCTGCGTAGTCTTCGTTTTCAACATCGCCCATCTCGCCACCTTCGACGACGTCGAAGTGCGTGCCAACACCCATCTGTTGAATCGGGCGCTGCTTGTGTACGGTGTGAGTCAGCGCGGTAACCTCTTCGATTGGCCCGAGCACATAGTGCGCAAGATCGACCAGGTGACCCATTAGATCGCCAAGCACTCCACTGCCGGCTAGTTCACGCTTAAACCGCCATGAAAGGGCACCGTTTGGCTCACTCGAATAGTCTGCAAAGAAAACTCCGCGAACATTCATAATGCGCCCGAGCCGGCCCTCGGCAATTAGCTTTCGCGCGTGCTCAATTGCAGGCGCATTTCGATAGTTGAAACCGATAGTCGAAAGGACACCGGCTTCCTTTGCAACTCGCGCAATTTCTTGAGTTTCGGCAAGGCCGCGTCCGGCTGGCTTCTCTAGCCAAAAAGCCTTACCGGCTTTGGCCGCCGCAATGGCCACCTCTTTGTGCAGAAAGTTTGGCGAACAGATCGAGACGACATCGACATCGGGGTGATTTAGCACTTCGTGATAGTCGAGTGTTCCCTGCTCGTAGCCCAAAACATCGGTTGCATATTCGATTCGATCTGGGGCGGTGTCTGCCGCAATGACAAGTCGGGGTTTGACTCCGAGTTCCGGATAAACCGCTGGAAGAGCCTGATAGGCACGGCTGTGAACCTTGCCCATCCAACCAACACTGACCAGCCCAACACCTAGAGACCTGTTGGCCATTTGCGACTCCTCGTCTGTTTGTATGTCAGCATAGCAACTTTGATAGAACAAACTCGGTAAAGGTCAAAAAAGCCGAAAACAGGCGTAACTAGAGCCAAATACTTACATACTTGGCACTTTGACAGCACCGGTATCAGTTTCATAACGACCATGTCTTTTGGGCATTTTGGGCAGTTTGTAAAGACATACTTACTTCATTGAGACAAAGGGCTCGATGGAAACAACTCAACGTTGAGAGGAAAACAATGTCAATCAAGACAAAGGCAATCGCACTAGCGGTTGCAGCTGCGTTGGCTCTAGCTGGATGTGCTGCACCAGCTGAGAACACCGAAACTGCACCAGCGAACAGCGACATAAAGATCTGTGTTTACACACACGGTGACGGTGGTGGCTTCTGGTCAGTAGCACAAAAGGGTGCCGAGGCTGCAGCAGCAGACCTAGGTGTAACACTTGACTACCAGGGTTCAACCAACGACGCAGCAAAGCAGGCAGCCACAATTGACGCCGGCGTTGCAGCTGGATGTTCAGGTATCGCAGCTTCTGCTCCAGACCCAGAAGCAATCAAGACCGCAATGCTCGCAGCTGACGCAGCAGGCATTCCAACCGTAACTATGAACTCTGGTTCAGCCGTATTCACCTCACTAGGTGCATTCACTCACGTTGGTCAGGATGAAATCATCGCTGGTCAGCAAGCTGGTCTAAGGTTCAACGACATGGGTGTAGCACACGTTCTTTGCCCTATCCAGGAAGCAAACAACGTAGGTCTACAGGACCGCTGCAAGGGTCTTTCACAGACCTTCAAGGGCAAGACCACCAACTTCAACCTTGATGGTGGACTTGCTGACCTAACTGCAGCTTCTGCAAAGGTCAAGGCTGCTCTTCAGGCAGACAGCAGCATCGACGCAGTGTTCGCTTTGAACGCTGACATCGCTGCAAAGGCTGTTCTTCCTGCAGCAACCGACCTAGGCCTAAGCCTAAAGATCGGTACCGTCGACATGTCACCTGAGGCTCTAGATGCAATCGAAGCTGGAACCATGGAGTTCGCAATCGACCAGCAGCAGTACGCACAGGGCTACATGTCTGTAGTACTCCTTTACCTAGCACTAACCAACGGACACGAACTGGGTGGTGGAGCTCCTATTTACTCAGGTCCAGGCTTCGTAACTCAGGCCAACGTTGCAAACGTAAAGGCACTTGTTGCCGCAGGTACCCGCTAAAAATTAACAAGCATGAGATGGTGGATCGGGAACGGTCCACCATCTCTTGTTAGCGGGAGACTATCTCGCACAAGATTTTCCTAAAGTTTCGAAAGGCTGCAAATGTCAAACACAGCAACCGACGAGCGCGTAAAAAGCGCCAGCATCGTCACCCGAATTTTTCGCAGACCAGAAGTTGGGGCATTGCTCGGGGCAATCGGCATTTTCATTCTTTTCACTAGCACCGACACCACGGGAAACTTCGCCAATCTAGGCGGAATCTCGGGCTGGACAGACATTGCAGCACCAATTGGAATCGTGGCAATCGCGGTTTCGCTTCTGATGATCGCAGGCGAGTTCGACCTCTCATCGGGTGTCATGGTTGGCACCACCGGTTTGATTATCGGAATGTTCGTTCAAGAACTCGGTATGAATATCTGGTTAGCAATTTTTCTAGCGCTGATTTTTGCAGCCGGCGTTGGCTTCATCAACGGCTATGTGGTCGTCAAAACCAAGTTGCCTTCATTCATCGTGACTCTGGCTACATTCTTCATTCTTAAGGGTGCCAACATGGCACTAACCATGATTATCACCGGCGCTGTTCGTGTTACCGGAACAGACAAGGCACCTGGATTCGAGGATGCCTTCAATATTTTTGCGACTCGCATTCAGATTGGCGACTCATACTTTCAAATCTCAGTGCTTTGGTGGATCGCGCTGACAATCTTGGCAACCTGGGTTCTAACCAGAACTCGTTTCGGCAACTGGATTTTTGCAGCCGGAGGCGACGCTAACGCAGCTCGCAACGCTGGGGTAAAGGTTGATCGCACCAAGATCACCCTGTTTGTTATCACTTCGCTTGCATCTGCGCTCGTCGGCATCATGTTCGTCTTGCGTCTGCAGGGCATGCAGGCCGGCCAGGGCGTAGGGCAAGAGTTCTACTACATCATCGCAGCGGCTGTTGGTGGCACATTGCTTACCGGCGGTGCTGGTTCAGCAATTGGTGCATCTATCGGTGCAGTAATCATGGGCATGGCCTACATCGGAATTCCATTCTCACTTTGGAATTCAGACTGGACCTCAACCTTCTTAGGATTGATCTTGTTCTCGGCCGTAATGATTAATACCTTTATCAGCCGCCGCGCGAAAGGTGGAAAATAATGTCAAACGCTCTTGAGCTTCAAGACGTCGAAAAGAGTTTCGGCAGCGTGATTGCGCTTCAGGGCGTAAGCGTTGAAGCAGAAACTAACGCGGTGACCTGCATTCTTGGCGATAACGGTGCAGGAAAATCAACACTTATCAAGATTTTGAGCGGTGTTCACAAGCCGAGCAAGGGAACCTACTTGCTTGAGGGCAAGCAGGTAACCTTCGAGTCTCCTCGAAACGCCCTAGACAATGGAATCGCTACAGTGTTTCAAGACCTAGCCACCATTCCACTGATGTCAATCTGGAGAAACTTCTTCATTGGCAACGAAATGATCAAGGGTTGGGGTCCGTTAAGCCGTCTCGATGTTAAGCGCATGAAAAGCATCACCAAAGAGCAGCTTCTCGAAATGGGAATTGACCTTCGCGATCCAAACCAGCCGATCGGTACCCTCTCGGGTGGTGAGCGTCAGGCAGTGGCCATCGCTCGCGCGGTCTACTTTGGTGCAAAGGTTCTGATTCTTGACGAACCAACCTCAGCACTTGGTGTTCGCCAGTCTGGAATCGTACTCAAGTATGTTCTCGCTGCAAAGGAGCGCGGTGTTGCAGTTATCTTCATCACTCACAACCCCGACCACGCGATGCTGGTCGGCGACCGTTTCTACCTTCTAAACCGTGGGCGCTTGATTCACAGGTGGGAGCGCGAGAACGTTAGTGGAGATGACCTGCGCAAGGCAATGGCTGGTGGCAAGGAGCTCGAGGCTCTAACCAACGAGATAGAAAGCACTCGAAAGCTGCGCTAAAAGAGTTAGCAAAAAGCCGGGTCTGTTTCTGGACCCGGCTTTTTCTTATCTAAAGATAGTTGCGCTGATGCTTTTTCTGATCTTTGTAGTTAGCCAAGGCCTTCTTGGTCGATTCAATTGTCGATTCCTCGGCAATCGGAACGTCCCACCAACCCTCGCCACTCGGCGAATAGATGAGCGGATCGCTGTTGATGTGGATTAGCACAGGGCCGCCCTGGTGAGCCTTGGCTTCTTTCATAGCGGCGGTTAGGTCGGTGATTGAGTCAGGTCCTGGTGCAATACGGATAACCTTCACACCATAGGATTCTGCATTCGTCGCGAGATCAATCGGCAGTTGTTCGCCAGTCTCGTGATCGTTGGCTGCCGCGTTTGCGAAGCGATACTTGGTTCCAAAGCGCTGCGAACCGACGGTTTCACTTAGGTGGCCGATTGAGGCGTATCCGTGGTTTTGAATCAAGACTGTGATGAACTTAAGCTTTTCTGCCACCGCGGTTACTAGCTCGGTATGCAGCATCAAATATGAGCCATCACCAACCATGACCACGGCATCACGAGTTTTGTCTGCACGGGCAACGCCTAGGCCAGCGGCGATCTCGTAGCCCATCGTTGAGAAAGCATATTCAACGTGATAGCCGAGGTCGTCGCGCACGCGCCACAACTTGTGCAGGTCTCCCGGCAGAGAGCCGGCAGCACAGACCAAAACATCGCGCGGGTCGGTTGCTAGCTGAACAGCTCCGATGATTTCTGCTTGGCTTGGCAGGTCGCGCTTCTGGTCGACAAACGCTTCGTCAACAACGGTGTTCCAGATTTGTTTTTCGGTTGCGTATTCGCGTTCAAAGTTCGGCTCAACCTCATAGCCGTCTAGTGCAGCTGTAAGTTCTTCGATTGTGTCGCGAGCGTCGGCAACAAGAGAAATCGAACTTGCGTGTTTGATGGCATCGAAGGCAGCGACATTGATATTGATGAATTGCACGTCTGGGTTTTGCCAAGCTGTGCGACTACCCGTTGTGAAATCGCTGTAGCGCGTTCCGATGCCGATAACGAGGTCGGCATCTTTTGCGATGCGATTGGCTGCGGTGGTTCCGGTTGCTCCGACCGAGCCCAGGTTCTGCGGGTGATCCCAATTGAGTGAGCCAACGCCGGCCTGAGACATGGTCGCCGGTATTCCGGTTCTCTCGACAAAGTTGCGCAAGGCCGAGTTCGCGTTTGAATAGATCACACCACCGCCAGCAACTATCATCGGACGCTTCGCCAATTTGATTGCTGCTACAGCCCTATCGATGGCTGAGCGCTCGGCTCGAGGTCGGCGAACGTGCCATTCACGATCTGCCAGGAATCCCTCTGGAACGTCAATTACCTCGGCCTGCACATCTTCTGGCAGGCAGACGGTAACCGCACCGGTTTCGCTCGGGTCGGTTAGCACGCGCATGGCGTTTAGCATCGCGCTAAAAACCTGCTCTGGTCTCGAGACTCGGTCAAAGAATCTCGATAGCGGCTTGAAGGCGTCGTTGACGCTCAAAGTTGCGTCGTGCGGCTGCTCGAGCTGCTGCAACACCGGGTCTGCTACCCGGTTGGCGAAGGTGTCTGACGGCAATAGCAAGACAGGCAGGTGATTGGTGGTTGCCACCGCTGCCGAGGTGAGCATGTTGGTAGCTCCTGGGCCAACCGAAGCAGTCACGGCAAAGGTGGAAAGCCTGCGAGTCATTCGTGAATAGGCGATTGCCTGGTTAGCCATACCCTGTTCGTTGCGCCCCTGGTGATAAGGCATCAAGTTAGGGTCAGAAATGCTGAGCTGCTTAAGCGCTTGACCGAGGCCGGCAACGTTTCCGTGGCCGAAGATGCCGAACATGCCTTCGATTGTGCGAACGCGAACATCACCGTCAACGGTGTATTGATGCGCCAAGAATTCAACGATTGCTTGACTGACTGTCATTCTGCGAGTTGCCATGATTACTTTCTCTCATTGAAAGGTAGTCGCGGGTCTGCATCTTGGTGATGCCAGCTCTCGCGTATCCAAGCGTAGTTTGGGTCATCGGTGACGTTCCACGATCGGTCTGGGTCTGGCCCAGCCATGACATTGAAAAAGTAGAGGTCACTGCCAGGCGTGGCTGCCACCGGTCCATGCCAGCCATATGGCACCAAGCCAACATCACCTGAGCGAACCAGAGTCGTAACTTCGATTGGTCGCTCATCACTCGCATAGACGTTCAATAACCCGGATGGGTCTGCGGTCACAGCATTTGAACCGCGGGCCGCTTGTGCTTCAAAGTAATAGATTTCTTCTAGGTTGCTTTCGACACCTTCGATGTATTTGTCGTGCTTGTGCGGAGGAATTCCAGACCAGTTGCCGCTTGGCACGATTACTTCGCAGACAATCAAACGACTTGCAACAAGTACATCAGGAACACCAAAATTGTTGACCTGTCGACTCTCTCGACCCGCTCCGCGAACAAAAACCTCAACCTCTGCCGCCTTGATCACCGAGACCGCTTTGAATTCGGTTGCCAGTGCCTCACCGACCGCCACTCGCCCATCGCCCGAAATCGAAATCTCGGTTTCGATCGGCAGATAGAGGTGGTCCGTTGTCGATTCGAAGACTGAGATTCGGCCGGCAAGCTGAACTTCTTGTAATTCGGCCTGGCCAGCCAAGCGATATGCGACGGTGATCCCAGTCGATTCGAGCGCGAAAATCACGCGCTCTTTGCCATCGGCAGCGATGGTAAGCGGTGATCCGGCTGTGAGCGAGCCGATGCGTAGGCCAGTGTGCTTCCAACCGGCAATCGACTCGTCGACGACGACATCCCAGCCGCTCTTGGCTAGTTCGCCTGCCCTAAATACCCACTTCATGACTAGAGGCTAGCGGCTATTAGTTCTGTGGGAAGCCCAGGTTGATGCCGCCGTGGCTTGGGTCTAGCCAGCGCGAGGTGATCGCCTTGCCGCGGGTGTAGAAGTGGACGCCCTCGACACCGTGAGCCTTGGTGTCACCGAAAAGCGAGTTCTTCCAGCCACCGAATGAGTAATAGGCAACCGGAACAGGAATTGGAACGTTGATGCCGATCATGCCGACCTCAATCTCGTTCTGAAAACGACGAGCTGCTCCACCATCGTTTGTGAAGATGGCTGTTCCGTTTCCGAACGCGCCAGAATTGATTAGCTTCACACCCTCGTCATAAGACTTCACGCGCACTATCGATAGCACCGGGCCAAAAATCTCTTCGGTGTAGACCTTCGACGTTGTAGGCACTTTGTCAATCAGAGTTGGGCCAAGCCAGAAACCGTTGTCTGCGCCATCGAATTTTTGATTGCGGCCGTCAACTACAACCGTTGCTCCATCAGTGGCCGCGATGTCGATGTAAGAAGCGACTTTGTCGCGGTGAACCTTGGTCACCAGCGGTCCCATGTCACAACCGCGACGGCCGTCACCGGTGCGGAGCTTGCTCATGCGCTCAACAATCTTTGGAATCAAATTGTCTGCAACGGGTTCAACTGCGACAACTACCGAGATGGCCATGCAACGCTCGCCAGCTGAACCGAAACCCGCATTGATTGCAGAGTCTGCCACCAATTCGAGATCGGCGTCTGGCAAAACTAGCATGTGGTTCTTAGCGCCACCGAGTGCCTGCACTCGCTTGCCGTGCTGTGAACCGGTCTCATAGACATACTTGGCAATCGGAGTTGAGCCAACGAACGAGATTGCTGCAACCTCAGGGTGAGCCAGCAGACCATCGACACATTCTTTGTCGCCGTTTAGAACGTTGAAGACGCCGTCAGGCAGTCCAGCTTCTTTCCAGAGCTTTGCCATCCAGATTGCAGCGCTCGGGTCTTTCTCAGAGGGCTTGAGCACAACGGTGTTTCCGGTTGCGATTGCAATCGGAAAGAACCACATTGGAACCATCGCCGGAAAGTTGAACGGGCTGATTACGCCAACGACACCAAGTGCCTGGCGGGTCGAGTAGACATCAACGCCAGTTGATGCATTTTCGGTATAGAAGCCCTTTAGCAGGTGCGGCATGCCACAGGCAAACTCGACGACCTCTTGACCTCGTGAAATCTCGCCTAGTGCGTCTGACAAAACCTTGCCGTGCTCGCTGGTAATGATCTCGGCCAGTTCAGGCTTGCGTTCGTTTAGCAGCTCACGAAACTTAAACAAAACACCCTGCTTGCGTGCCTGAGACATGTCTCGCCACTCAGGAAAAGCCTTGAGAGCTGACTCAACTGCGAGCTTGATCTCGTCTTGATTAGCCAGGGCAACATGCTTTGTGACTTCACCGAGCGCAGGGTCAAACACTTCGGCGGTGCGACCCGACTTGCTTACATATTCCTTGCCATCAATCCAGTGGCCAACAACAGGTAGTGACATATTGCTCTCTCTTCTAACTTCTGTGAACTAAACGAACTGCGGTGTCGATTGCAGCTTCGACATTTCCGTCTTGCGGATACAACAGTGTGCGACCAACAACCAAACCACGAACGCCGTCGAGGTTCAGAGCGTAATCCCATGACTCATAAGTTTTTTCTTGGTCTTCCACAGGGTCACCACCGAGCAAGAGGGTTGGCAAAGATGTTGCGGCCATAACTTCATCCATGCGATCAACAACCGGCAACTTGAGCCAACTGTATGCAGATGAGTTGCCGAGGCCCTGGGCGATAGAAATCGAATTTATTACCGCTTCTGGCGAAAGGTCGCTCTTGATCTTGCCCTCCGACCATTGTGAGATAAATGGCTCGAGCATAATTGGCACGCGAGCCGCAGCAGCATCGCTTACGGCACGGTAACTCTCGGTCAACATGTTTGCCGTGCCCGCGTCTTCAAAGTTGATTCGGTTTAGCATCTTGGCAAAGTCGAGCCCATCACGAACAATTGCGGGAATGTCGTATGCGGTCACTCGGTCGTCCATCTCAAAACTTGCACCTCGAAGCCCGCCGCGATTCATAGAACCAACAACCAACTTGTTGTCGAGACAGCCCATCAGAGCAAGGTCGTCGATTATGTCTGGGGTGCCAAGAACGCCGTCAACCCCTGGGCGGCTAAGAGCAATCTGCAGACGGTGAAGCAGGGTGTAACGGTTAGCCATTGCCATTGGATCGTTACGAACCCCTAGCGCGCCACGGGCAGGGTGGTCAGCGGCGATGATGAAGAGCCTGCCGTCGCCGCTCACCACATCGCGACGTTTGCGCTGGGCATAAACCTCCGCGAGACGCTCTGGGTGGCGTGCCCTGGTCTCACGTATCTGTTGCTGCAACGAGAAATCTAATGTCATTTGTTTAGTCCCCTCAGCACTTCTTCAACTTCGGCTTGATCCGGCATTGCCGTTGAGCATTCGAGTCGACCTGCCACAATTGCTCCGGCTACGTTTGCAAACTGCAAAATTCTCTGCATCGACCACCCCTGAAGCATGCCGAAACAGAATGCGCCACCAAAGCTGTCTCCGGCTCCGAGACCATTAACCACGTCGACAAAATGAGGTGGCACTTCAATCGTTTCTTCGCGAGTCTTTGCAAGAACTCCCTTGGGGCCCTGCTTCACAACTGCGATTTCAACCCCGCGCTCTAGCAAAGCATCTGCTGCTCGAATCGGATCGGTTTCGCCTACGGCCACTTCGCACTCTTCTTTGTTTCCGATGGCAATCGTGACTTTATCGAGCGCTTTAGAGACTTCTTGGCTAGCCTCTTCAGCTGAGTTCCAGAACATGGCGCGATAGTCAAGATCGAGCACCGTGTGCTCTTTCTTTGCCCTGGCATCGAGTGCCACGTGGTGCGCTGTGCGGCTGGGTTCTTTGCTTAAGCCGGTGACGGTTAACCACAAAAGTTTCGCGTCGCGAATCGCATTGAGATCGAGCTCGTCTGCATTGATGATGAGGTCAGGCGCAATTGGGTCGCGGTAGAAATAGAGTGGAAAATTGTCCGGAGGAAAAATCTCACAGAAAACCACGGGCGTGTTTAGGTTTGCAACTCCAGAGACGAAAACGTCTGAAACTCCTAGTCGCACCAATTCGTTGTGAATGAATTTGCCGAACGGATCATTGCCGGTGCGAGTTATTACTGCGCTTTCGAGACCATACCTGGCCGCTGCGACCGCAACGTTGGTGGCACTGCCCCCAAGAAACTTGCCGAATGAGGTCACTTCTTCTAAACCAACGCCTGTCTGCAGCGGATACACGTCGACGCCGACGCGTCCGATCGTGATGACATCAAATGGCTTCAACATGAACCTTTAGACTCCCGTTTGCAGACTTTGTTCTAACATACTAACATTTCGGCAAAGCCAGTGCAAACCTAGTTTGGAGGCTCACTTTGCACGCATTTGGCTTAGTTCGATTGAGTGCCACCGAAGGCCTTTGTTAGAACAAACTAGGGTTTCTGTTTGCGAGAGGCGGCCTTCTTTGCGAGTTTGGCGGCTTTTTGTAATTCGATCTCAGCGAGGCGAACACGAATGAGTTTCTTAACGAGAGTCTTCGGCAGTGGCTTGTCGACAGCAAATCGCATGCTACCTGTCAACACTTCGTAGCCCTTGAGCTCATCGGTCAACTGAACAAAAACGTTGCTGCTATATGGCGACCAGTTGATGTGATTCTTGAAGGGTGCGATGCAAACGAAGATCCATCCATCCTTCACAAATGCCGGCATGCCGTACTTAATGGTCTGCTCGGCGTCTGGCACGACCTCGAGGATGCGTCTGCGCATCTCTTCTAGGGTCGAACGCTTTGGTTCTTCGACTGTCGCGAAGAACTTGTCAATCTCTGACTTAGGCATAAAGCCAAGCCTATTGGGTGGCTTCTGCTGAAGGATTCGTGGCTAACCCTTGAAGGTGATAAACACGAGACCAACTTCTGTGGTCTTGGTTGTTTTCACAGTCGTAACTGACGTCTTCGAAGTTCTTCCGAGCTTGGCGATGCTTGTCTTGGCATAAGCACAAGAATTCTGGGCACGCAATTTGTAAAGAGCCAAGTCTTTTGCGGTGGTTTTTGTCGAGTAGGCGGCGGTGCAAGAAACCTGCTTGACCCGAGGGTCCTTGACCTTTGTAGCGATCCAGCTGCGCTGACTGGTGGTCAGTGCAGTCGACTTGGATGAAAAAGTCGGCAACTGCACTTTGGCGTTCAGAATGACCACGGCAGTTGGAGTTGGCGTGGGTTTTGGTGACGCCGTAGCAGTAGGAGTGGGTGACGCGGTTGGGGTTGGGGTTGGCGACGCTGTCGGGGTAGGCGATGACGTCGGCGCTGGACCAGGCACTGACACAACTGGGGTCGACGGACCTGGGCCATATTGTGCCCACGCTGCGCGCAGCTGCTTAGATCTTGCGCCTAAGTATGAGGACAGGTGCACGCCCAATTGGTCGTATTCGAATCCATAGACAGTTCTAAACACGTTGGCATTCGCTATGCGCTCGGATGCATTGTTCGCACCCTTGGTCTGCAGAAGGCCCTTCATCCAGTCGACATACTTCTGATGTCCATACTTTGAAACCAGCCATTCACTTACCAGGGTTCCGACGGCGTATTGATCCCAAACGGTGCCTCCCCTGGTGAGCATGGTCTGAATGTCAAATACGTTTCCGCTCTCGAAAAGATCTAGCATCTTGAGGTCGCCAAATTGATAGCCGTTGTAAATATCGAACTGTGTGGCTTGCCCGGCAATCGATTTGTTGATGGTCAAAAGCGTTGGGTCATCGGGAGCGATTCCCAAAGCGAGGCCATAGAAATTTGCTTGGCCTTCGATCAACCAGGGAACAGTTCCTAGAAACAGAGATGAGTTCTGTGCGTATTGAATCCAGTGACTGTATTCGTGTGGCCCAACCTGTTGATCGTTGATTCCGCTATCGCTGCCGTTTTTCACACATTGAATAAAGACCTGTTTCTGATCTGCCATGAAGGCAAGCGCGAAACCACAAGAGTTTCTCTCAATCCATGAGCGAATTCCCCCTGGAATACTGTTGCTCCAAGATGGTTGCTGACTTATCGCCTGTTCTGCCCAGGTGGCGTCATTCTGAGTCAGATACATAACCGTGACGTCGACCGGGTTGTATTCGGAAAACCAGAAGTCCGCCGCTTTTTGAACCAGGGCTTTCTCTCGCGCGAGAGTGGCATCCGTGACGGTTGGTGAAGTGATGTAGTTGATTCCATAAACCCGGCTCGATGGCGTATAGCCATTGAAAATGGCCGAGTAGGCGCTCATTGGGTTGGCTGGCTGAATGCTAGATCCAGCAACAGGCTCGCTAATCGCCGATGACGGGCTGTAAGCATCACGCCTTGCGGTCACGAGCACCTGCAGCGCCTTACCAACATCAGTGTTTCGGACCGTGTAGGTGGCAGAAGTTTCAGCAGTTACAGGTGCGTAATCGCTGAACCATTGATAGGTGAGGTTTGCCAACGGATCTGTGCCAGTTGTTCTTGCAGTAAGAGTGCTGCCGACAGTCTGTGTGCCAAGAATAGATGGCTTAGCCATCACAAGTTGATATGGCACCGTAGTTCTGAGTTTCTTGGACTCGCTGAAAACAAATCCGTTTGCGTAGGTCACATGGTAAGCGCCCCAAATGGTTTGCCCTGCGTCTGCGGCTTGCAGGCGATAGCTGATGTTGCTGGCACCGGCAATTAGTGTTCCGTTTCGATACCAAGAAAACTTCGCGTCAACGGTGCTTCCAAAGTTGGTGTTGTAAGGGTTACAAGAGAACCAAATTGTCCAACCAATTGTTGGAGTTTCTACCTGGCTGGCGCGCGGTGCAAAACATCCGGGTTGCGGCACAGATTCGTCGCCCCAAGTCATGTTGCCCGAACCGTTAGGCAGTGACCCGAAGACAGTTGCTCCAGCTGCCACAATTACCCGATTCGCAAAGCCGGCTTTGCTTAGCGTGATTCTCGCGCTAATAACTTTGCCCACGTGGGCGGCAGTTAGGTTGAGAGTTACCGACTGCTCTGTTTCAAGTTTGACCGCATCGGCAAACCATTCGAAGGTTGCGCTGACTGCTGTGTCTTCGCTCGGATAAATTGCAGTGACTGTTCCACCGAGTCCAAAGTAGCCAGCAAGCAAGACAGGGGTGCTTGGTTCGTATTGCGCAACTTCGAGACGAATTATTGGAGTCGCAGAAACACTTACCGGAGTGGTTAGAACCATCGCCAGCACAATCGCAATCAGCGTAGACAAACTACGCGAACCTAGAAAGCGCTTGGTTACCGAGACCATGCCTCAAAGGTACTAGACGGCAAAGACCTCATAGAGCTCATCAAACGACTCGCTTGCCAACTGGCGAAGGTAGTCAATGGCAACCGGAGCCTTCACATCGTGCAGCAACAGCTCGGCAACTGAGCGCAGCTCGGTTAGAGCTCCATCACTGGGTTCGAGCCCTCGCTGGCGGTGAACGAAGTGCATTTCGAGAGACAGAGCCAGATTGCGCAGGGCGTTGCGCTGAAGGGCAGGAGCCAGCTCGGCCTTCTCGATCTGCTCGAGCTGTGCATCAAAAGAGTCTTGAGCGGTTTCGATGTAAACGCGTGGATATTCTTTACGGGCCAGCATGGGCAACCTTTCAATGGCTTTCAAGAGAGAGTTTATTGGCAGAGAAAACACAGAGATTATGAACCCTTCTCGCAGGTTGGTTGGCGAGCATCTTCTTAGCGGGCAAAGCGTTCGCAGTTAGGAAGAGAACATGAACAAGAAAATAATGGCAGCCTCAGGGCTGCTAACCGCTGGCTTACTTGCCGGCAGCTTCATGTCGATTGCCGGTGCAAATGCCGCAGATGCCACATCGACTCCAGCTCCAACTTCGAGCACTGCGCCTGCACCAGGTGCTCCACCTTCAGGCCCAGAAGCCAAAGCCAAGATTGCCGAAGAGGCAGTAACCGGTGATTTGGCAACCACACTCAGTGACCTTGCCAAGGCAAGAGTTGCTGACGCAACCGTGATTCGTGTTGAAAAAGACGGCCACGGTACCGCTGTTTATGAGGTGCACATGATCAAGGCAGACGGCACACATGTTGACGTTTACTTTGACGCTAACAACGCAATCACCTCTGTTGAGACCAAGCCAGCTCGAGCACCTAAGGGCGAAGGCAAGGGTCCTCGAGGACCACAAGAAGTTTTGACCGGTGACTTGGCAACTACCCTCACCGATCTCGCGAAGGTCAGGGTTACCGATGCAACTGTTGAGCGCGTTGTGAAAGACACTCACGAAGGGGCAGCCTACGCAGTTCTCATGAAGAAGGCCGATGGCACTCGTGTTGTAGTTCACTTCGATGCCAACAACGTGATTCTCTCGGTTGACACCCCACCAGCTCACGGTCCTAAAGGACCTGGACCAAAAGGTGAAAAGGGTGGCAAGGGCGGACACGGTCGCGGCTAGCCGTTAAACAAAAAATCGGGGCCTCTCATGGGTGAGGCCCCGATTTTGCTTTAAGCGGTTTTCAGCAAAGCTTTAGCAATAGCCGGCAAAACTGGAATGTTCGGCAACACACTCTCAAGCAGCTCTCGCTCTACGGCCAGGTCATAATCGGCCTGCAGGTTGCTAAAGAAAGCATCATTCATGCTGAAAGCTCTTGCCAAGCGAAGAGCTGTGTCGGCGGTTATGGATCGCTTGCCGTGAACGATTTCATTAATGCGACGAGGCGAAACGCCAATCACCTTTGCCACTTCATACTGTGAAATGCCGTGCGGAAGCATGAACTCCTCAAGTAGAACTTCGCCTGGGTGGATGGGGGCATGTACTTTTTTCATAATTTCCTAGTGGTAGTCGACTAACTCAAGCGATTCAACGCCAACTTCTGTGAAGAAGAAACAGAGGCGCCATTGGTCATTGACACGAATACTGTGTTGCCCAGCTCTATCCCCTGAGAGTGACTTCAGGTTATTGCCGGGCGGGATGCGCAGTTCTTCAACGCGAATCACTCGATTGAGAACCAACATCTTTCTGTGGGCCAGTCTTTGTAATTCTGCTGAAATACGCTTCGTCGGTTCGCGCAACCAAATTGCCTCGGTGCGTTTGTCGGCGAAAGAAACGATCACCCTTAAATAATAACGCTTAGCGTTATTAGCGTCAAGCGTTATTACTTTCTACGTTTAGCTGCGGCTTCTGCCGCAATGGTCGAACGAATGTCGGCGGCAAGTTTTTGGGCATAGTCCTTTGCGGCATCAAGACCCTTGTCTGCAAACTCCTTTGCGATGCCGATTGCCATTCCGATCGGAATCTGATCGACCTGCATGTGTTGAAAACCTTCGCGCTTCTGGCGATTGCTCATGGCCAATTTGACCCAGAGTCCGTTGGGGCCGAGTTCGAAGTCGAGCACCTTGTCGAGGTCTATCTCGCGTGCCTCTTTTTCGCCGACAAAGATGAGTCGCTCAGTTGAAACTTTTAGACGACCCATGTCAGTCAAGAGAAGCTCTTCGGGGTTGCGAGAGATTGAACCGCGATTACCGCCGACGTTGCCTCGAACGCGACCGAACAACGGAAAACTAACTCCAGCGCTGCCACCCGAATAGGTCGAACCGGTGCTCTTGTATTCGAGCAATTCGACATTAGGCAGCACAAACAACAACTGCTCGTCGTCGGCATCAAAGGGGTTGCCCTCAGCATCGACACCCGCAGATACCCAGGCCTCAACATCGCCGGCGACAGCCAAGAGCTCTGCGCTGTGATCTTTGTTTTTCGAACGCATCGAACCCACAACCACAGCGACTATCACACCAACAAAAATCAAGGCCGGCAAAGCCCAGATCGGGTTGCCACCTTCTCCAAAAGCGGCGATGACCCCAATGCCCAATAGCCAAATTACCGCCCACCCAAAGCAACCTATTTTCTGCATGTCTCAATCTTGCTCTACCCCAACGACATAGCTCCGCAGGCCCCACTCCCGCTCACTTGCCTGCGCATAGAATCGGCACATGACCATGAGCGCTGAACTCGAACTGAAACTGGGCGAAGCCCTGCGAGGCGTTGCGCGCATGAACAAGACCGCGCGCGGGCTCAGCCTCAGCCGTCTTCCCGAGTGGACATACCCTCAACACGCGCACGCCCCGATCGTTGCCAAGATGGCTGAGCGTCTATCCGGGGTTCACATCGATATCGAGACAGCCGCCACAAAAATAACCGTGACCTACCGCTCACTGCGCGATTCAAACCCTTCAACCAACTGGATTTCTGGCCCATCGACTATTGCCGTGACCACCGAGGATTTCGAACAGAACATCTCTCACAGCAACGGCGACCTGCGGGTCTGGAATTTCGACGTAGTCGAACAAGAAATAGAAGGCGAAGACTCGGTTGCCGAGTTCGAACTTCCAGCAACAAACACCCCAAGACTCGTACAAATATGGCTTCCGCAAAACTGCCCAATCGAATTGATCTCGATCGAGGCCAACGACGAATGGCAGCCACCATCATCTGGTTTTAAACCACTCTGGTTGCACTACGGCAGTTCAATCAGCCACTGCGAAGATGCAGATGGTCCGCTGGGAGTTTGGCAGGTGGCTGCCGCACGCGAACTTGACCTCGACGTTTACAACCTCGGGCTCGGCGGCTGCGCTAACCTCGAACAGTTCGCAGCGCGAACCATAAGAGACATGCCAGCGAAGCTGATCAGCTTAAAACTCGGCATCAACGTGGTGAACAACGCCAGCTACACATCACGCACTTTCGGCCCTGCAGTGCACGGCTTCATCGACACGATTCGCGATGCCCACAAAACCACGCCAATTCTTGTAATTTCGCCAATCTGCTGCCCCGCCCACGAGAACAACCCTGGCCCGTCAGAGACCGATGCCAATGGCATGGTCAAGGGCCAAGAGTTCAGCCGTCACAGTTGGATTGGCGAGTTGACCTTGCGAGGCATTCGTGAAATTTTGACCGAGGTTGTCGCCCAGCGATCGGCAACCGACCCAAACATCCATTACATGGATGGCCTGCATCTCTTCAACGAAACCGAAGCGCTGACCATGCCCGATGGCATTCACCCGGATGCCGCCGGCTACCGAACGATTGCGGCCAACTTTGTTGAGCGTGTGCCGCGTGAATGGCTCTCGTAACTAAACGTTGAACCGGAATTCGACCACATCGCCATCCTTCATGACGTAGTCCTTGCCTTCCATGCGCACCTTGCCGGCCGACTTCGCGTCTGCCATTGATCCGGCAGCCATAAGGTCATCGAAAGACACGATCTCTGCCTTGATGAAACCACGCTCGAAGTCGGTGTGAATAACGCCGGCAGCCTGAGGTGCCTTCCAGCCCTTGTGAATCGTCCAGGCGCGAGCCTCTTTCGGGCCAACAGTCAAGTAGGTCTGCAAACCAAGGGTGTCAAAACCAATACGAGCAAGCTGGTTCAAACCAGATTCATCCTGACCGAGTGACGCCAACAGTTCGGCAGCCTCGGCGGCATCCAGGTCAATTAGTTCACTCTCAACCTTGGCGTCTAAGAAGACGGCCTCTGCCGGAGCAACAATGTCGGCGAGCTGCTTCTTCTTGGCAGCGTCGGTGAGCACAGCCTCGTCAACGTTGAACACATAGATGATCGGCTTAGCGGTGAGCAAGCCCATGTCTTTCAACGGAGCAATGTCGATGGTAGAAGCAGACAGCGGGTTACCCGCGTCGAGCCAAGCCTTCGCTTCGTCAAGAGTCTCGAGCACAACCGGCTCCATCTTCTTGCCCTTGACTTCTTTTTCGATGCGACCGCGAGCCTTATCGAGAGTCTCGAGGTCGGCCAGAATCAGTTCGGTGTTGATGGTTTCGATGTCGCTCGCGGCATCGACCTTGCCGTCAACGTGAACGACGTCACCATCGGTGAACCCGCGAACAACCTGCGCGATTGCGTCAGCCTCACGGATGTTTGCCAAGAACTTGTTGCCCAAACCTTCGCCGACAGATGCGCCACGAACGATTCCGGCGATGTCAACGAAAGAGACCGGAGCAGGCAGCAAACGCTCACTGCTATACATGTCGGCCAGGCGCTGAAGGCGCTCATCGGGAAGGTTGACCACACCAATGTTTGGTTCGATGGTTGCGAACGGGTAGTTCGCCGCCAGAACGTTGTTCTTGGTGAGTGCATTAAAGAGGGTCGACTTGCCTACGTTAGGCAGTCCCACGATTCCGATTGTTAGAGCCACGAGGGTCAAGTCTAGTTGCGGGTATCTTTGTTGGATGCCTCTTGACTTCACCGCCATCGACTTCGAGACAGCCAATGGCAACTCCGCGAGCGCGTGTGCTGTTGGTCTGGTTAAGGTGCGCGGCGGTCAGATTGTCGACACCTATTCGACCCTGATCAACCCACCTACCGGCTGGTGGGATTTTCACCCGGGCAATATTCGTGTTCATGGCATCTACCCCAAAGATGTCGAGAACGCTCCCACCTGGCCAGAAGTTCTGGCTCAGATGCTCGACTTCATCGAGGGCGACGTTTTGATTGCCCACAACGCCGCTTTCGACATGGCAGTACTGCGCAAGACCACCGAGGCGGTTGGCGGCACCCTTCCCGAGCTGAACTACGCCTGTTCGCTGCTGATCTCGCGCAAGACCTACAACCTCGAGAGCTACCGCCTCAACCAGGTGGCCTATGCAGTGGGTCATGAGGAGTTCGACCACCACGACGCTCTTGCCGACAGCGATGCCTGCGCGCGAATCATTATTCACGCGGCGAAGAGGCACGGGGCCGAAGACCTGGCTGGGCTTCTCTCAGAGACCAAGCAGGTGCTCAAGCCGTTGAATTTGCCCACCAATGAAGACGAATAGCCAAGCAACCCTTTAATGTCGGTGGCTAGTGGCAGACTCTGGCACATGGACACTTTTACATACATTGCTGCCGCCGGAGCCCTCCTTCTTGGACTGGCAATCGGCGTACTTATTGGTCAGCGTCGCAAGGGCGCAGGCTCACCCGCCGACAGCCTGCAGCTCGAGAAAGACCTGGCCGCAGCTAATGCAACGGTTCTTGGTCTCAGCGCACAGGTGGCCGAAGCCACCCGCGAACGCAACGAGCGCGATGAGCGCGAGAAAGCGGCACTCGCCGAGCAGAACCGAATCATCCGCGAAATGGCTCCATTAATCGAGAACGTCTCGAAAATGGAAACCACCGTCGGTCAAATGGAGCGCGAGCGCCTAGAGCAGTTCTCGACCATTCAAGAACAGCTCCTCGATAACCGCAGCCAGCAAAGCAAACTGATCGACAACACATCGGCCCTGCAAAATGCGTTGTCTAACAACCAAAACCGCGGTAAGTGGGGTGAACTGAATCTCAAGCGACTTTTGGAGCAGAGCGGTCTCGTAGCTGGTATTCACTTCACTGAGCAAACGGTACTTGAGAACGAAGATGGCAAGACAATCAAACCTGACTTCATCGTGAACTACCCCGACGGCAAATTTGTTGCAATCGATGTCAAATTTCCTTATGCCAACTTTGAACGCGCAATCAAGATTCCTGAAGTCGCATCGTCAGATGATGAGAAGGCTCGCAAGAACTTCATGAAGTTGCACGTCGAAGATGTGAAGAAGCACGTCAAAGAAATTAGCTCAAAGACCTACTACTCGGGGCTAGAGTCTTCGCCAGAATTCACGATTTTGTTCGTGCCAAACGAGGGTGTGCTCGCAGCAACTCTTGATGCTGATCTTGATCTGCTTGACTTTGCGATGAAAGCCCAAGTTGCCCTGGTTTCCCCAGTCTCTCTATTCAGCGTCTTGCGAACCATTCAGTACGGATGGCGCCAGGCCGCCCAAGAAGAAACAATGAAAGATGTGATTGGTCTTGGAGTGACTCTGCACAAGTACGTTCGCACGGTCGCCGAACACGCTTCGTCACTGGGCGGTCACCTAAACAAGGCCGTTGCTAGCTACAACTCATTTGCTTCGAGCCTCGAGCGCAACCTACTCACCACAACTCGACGCCTGAATGACAAAAGCATGGGCATTCTCGACGGTGGAAAAGCGATTCCGGCGGTACCCGAATTGAATGAAGGCACCGATGTATTCACCAAGGCAGAGCTGACCGAGGGCGACACCGACGAACCAAAAGCGCTCAACTAGAACTGCACGAAACCCGCTGAATGCCCCAGAAATGGGGCATTTTGCGCATTCACGGAGTTCTAAGCAACCACGGCAACAGATGCCGCTTGGCTATAATCGACAGAGCACGGCTTACAACGTAGTTTGCTGAATAACGCCCCAATTTGCTTCAGGGGCATTTTTTATGAAAGCACTATAGGGAGTCCCATGTCTGGTCAAGCCACCAGCTCACCAATCGTCACGCTGACCCCTGCGCCAACCCTAGACCGCACATACTTTGTCACCAACCTTCACTCCGGTGCCGTGAACCGTGCCGATGGCGTTCGCGAAGAACTCGCCGGCAAAGGCATCAACGTTTCTCGTGGACTTCATCTGGCGAACATCAGCGCACCTGGTATCGTGCCAATCGGCAACGCAGATCCGGCGGTTCTTGTTCGCACCGGCTCGGCCGAATTTCTAACTCCGCTATGGGTCGATGGCTCACTGCGCGTATCAACGACAATTCTCGAACACGGCGGAACCACCACAAAAGTTAACGAGAATCCCCGACCACTCAGCCACGAAGACTGGAACGCGATTGTTGAACTAACCGACAAGACCGTTCGTGAAACCGGAGCCGGTTGGCTGGTAATCGCTGGTGCACTGCCGACATACAAAGAGTCGGGCGAATACGTAAGTTTGCAACCGCTCTTCGATCGTATGAAAGCGCAAGGCGTGAAGGTTGCGCTTGACACATCAGGTGAACCCTTGGGTTACTGGGCGCGCGAAGGTTGCGCAACAGTCATGAAGCCAAACGCAGAAGAATTAGCTTTCATCGTCGGCAGAAATCTGAAAACAATCGGTGATGTTATCGAAGCAGCACGCGAAGTAAACGCATTCGGCGTTGATGTTGTTTTGGCTAGCCTCGGTGGCGATGGCATGGTTGCCGTCACCAAAGACAACGCCTGGTCTGCTCGCACGGCACCGGTAAAGGTAATCAACACAGTTGGTGCCGGCGACGCAACGCTCGCAGGTTTTCTCGCTGCCGTGGTCTCGAACCCAATCGAGTCTGGTCAAGACGACTTCGGGGTTGGCTTCAACGTGCCAATCGGCCTAAAGACTGCTGTGCAGTGGGGCGCAATCGCCGTGACCCAGCCAACCTCAGGGCTAACCGCAGTTGAGCCCCTGCCTGAGAGCACCCTGAACTACTCACCAGATCTAGAGACCGCGCTCGATGAGCCGGCGGTTGGCAAGCCTCACTAAGCAGTTTCGGCAAACCGTGAAACTCAAGTTCGAGGGCGAAGTCATTTATTGGCGCGGGCCCTCGCCCTTTCACTTCGTGGCCGTTCCCGAGCCAGTGGCCAAGAAAATCAAGGCCGAAGCCGCGCGTTTGACATATGGCTGGGGTGTGATTCCGGTCACTGCAACAGTGAGCAAAATCGAATTCACGACCTCGCTGTTTCCAAAGAATGGCGGCTACCTGTTGCCAATTAAGAACGCGGTGCGCATCCCGGCAGAAATTGAAGTGGGCGACACTCTCGCCATAACTCTTAGCCTCGGCTAGTTTTCGCGCTCGACCCGCACATCAAGAATGTGCCCTTCGTCGAGATCGCTATCGAGCAAGAAGCTCTGAATTTCGAGGCCGCCGGCGGTCTCTTCGATTCCTCGAACCAAGAGACCATCGGTGACACCGGCCAGAACAAAAATGAACCTGTCACCCCAAACCATGTCGCTGAGTTCGAGTTTCTTTTCGAGATCGTGCCCGGCTTCGAGAGCTCGCTCGAGTTCGTCGGGATCGCTCGGTGCAAGACGACCCTCCATGTGAGCACCGAGAACTTGAACTGCGCAAGCTGTGACGATTCCTTCGGGGCAACCACCGACACCGAGCAGCATGTCGATGCCGCTGTCACCGGTAGCCGCTGCGACGGCCATGGCAACATCGCCCTCGTCGAAACTGACCCAGGTTGCTCCGGTTGCCTCAACTTCTTCGATGACGTGCTTGTTGCGTGGCTTGTTGATTACCGCAACCCGCAAGTCGGTGACAGAGATTTCTTTTGCAGCCGCCAGCGCAAGAATGTTTTCGGTTGGAGTCATGTCGATATCGCAAACTCCCTTGCCTTCGACTCCGGTGACCAGTTTCTTCATATAGAAAACGTCTTTGCAGTCGAGCATCTTGCCGCGTTGAG
>JAIOXI010000053.1:0-5807 GCA_021741685.1 Rhodoluna sp. | reverse complement strand
GCCTGAGCCGTTAGCACGTCAAAGTGCAGGGCGCTCGAAGCCTTCACCGCATGGGCGAATTCACGGATTTTCTCTCGGCCGACCAGATACGGGTCGGTCTCTGGGTAAGTTTTACCCTCAATTGATGCATTGACCATAGGGTCAAGAGTAGTAGCGAGGGCGGGACTCGAACCCGCGACCCCACGATTATGAGTCGTGTGCTCTAACCACCTGAGCTACCCCGCCGGGCAAATGAACCGAAGTTCAAAAAAGGCGGGCACTTGCCCGCCGGAGCCCCGAGACAGGATTGAACTGTCGACCCCTTCCTTACCATGGAAGTGCTCTACCACTGAGCTATCGGGGCGTATGCCCGAAGGCAACTTCACTATTTTAGTCGGCTTAGGCCTTGACTGGCAAACGCCAAATGTTCAGACTCAGCTTCTCGCCGGGCAGTTTCACCGTGGTTGAAGTGAGCGTCAACTTGCCGCCGCCGAACAAGTTCTCGGCCTTCGCGAGGTTGGCAACCACGTCTCTTGGGAGAACGATCTTGTTGTCTGCGCCACGGGTTGCAACCACCAGAATGCTCTGCTTGCTGTTCTCGCGAACGAAAACCAGTGCCTCTTCAGACGCATACAAGAAACGCATCGAACCATCGTTGAGTGCACTGTTGCCGCGACGAATCTTTGTTAGTGCCGCATAGGTGTCAATCATTTTGGTGTCGTGTGGTCGTTCGTTGTTCCAAGGAATCGGTGTGCGCGAAGACTCGCCATTGAATCCGTCGAGACCAAACTCGTCGCCCGCCCAGATCACAGGGATACCCGGAAAAGTGAACTGCAAACCGGCGGCAACTTTTTGCGCGCCCTTGATTGCGTAAGTCTTGAAACGCGGAATGTCGTGAGTGTCTAGCGGGTTCATGTTGTGCAAACGCACGTGCCACGGAAACGCTGCGATGAACTGCGTGTAGCTGTGCACGAGTGCGCTAGCTCCGGCCTTCTGCTTGCCATCCCCCATTGAGAATCCAGGTAACCCTTCGGCACCCTTTGGGCGTGACTTGACGTTGTCGTTATAGAACCAGCGCCAAACCGGCTTGGTGAAGTTCGAGTAGGTCATGGCACCCTGCCAACCGTCACCCTGCACATCGTGCGCAGCATCACCGGTGTACTCACCGAGCATGATGGTGTCTGGGTTGATGTCAACCATGGTCTTGCGAATCACCTGTGCGACTTCGAGATACATGTCTTCATCACGGATACGCCCGGTCATGTTGGCAACGTCGATGCGCCAGCCATCCATTTTGTATGGCGCTTTCAACCACTTGGCAACGACCGAGCTTGAGCCTTCGATGAAGCGCTTGCGAAGCTCGCGAGACTTCCAGTTGAACTTCGGCAGGCTGGCAACACCGAACCACGAGTCATACTTGCGGTTCTTGTCTGTGAAGTAATAGAAGTCGCTCTCTTTGGCGCCAGGCTTCTTGAACGAAGCCTGAAACCACTCGTGACCGACGCCCGAGTGGTTCGAGGTCAGATCGCCGATAACGCGCATGCCCTTCTTGTGAGCGGCCTCAATCAAGGCAGAGAAGGCCTTACCGCCGCCTAGAAGCGGGTCTACCTCTGCGAACGAGCTTGCGTCGTAACGGTGGTTTGACCGACCCGGAAAGATCGGAGTCAGATAAACCAGATTCACACCGAGCTTCTTGAGGTGATCGAGATGCTCGATCACGCCCCACAGGTCGCCACCGAAGAACTGCTCGGATGTGCCAGGGCCTGTGCCGATGACTTCATCGCCCCACTTTTTGGCGATGCCCCAACTCGGAGTCTTGTGGGCATCGGCATGCTTTGAGCGCGCAAACCTATCCGGAAAGATTTGATACATGATTGCGCTCTTGCCCCAGTCGGGAGCAGACGAAAAGGTGTTGAGTCTGAAGTCGTTGATGTCTGGTGGAATCAACTCGTGCAGTCCGAGGGTGTTGTACCAGAACGTTTCACCGGAGGCCAGCAAAATCATAAACTTGTAATTCATTTTCGGGTTGTGCATTGTGATCTTGGTTTCATACCAAGACCAGCCACCCTCGCGCTTGATGACCTTTGCAACCGGGCTCGGAAACGCCTCGCCGCTCTCGCTGTAACGAACGCGAACTTCTTTCACGCTGCCGAGGGTTTTGTGAATGCGAATGCGAATCTTCAGAACGTCGAGCAGCTTCGGCTTCTGGTTGGGCACATAGAGCGCCGAACCATCGTGGTGAGGAAGCAGTGCGAGTGGGATTTTGTCGAACGACGACATTAACCCTTCACTGCTCCACCCATGAGACCCGAAACGATGTACTTCTGCAGATATAGGAACAGGATCACAATTGGTATCGCAGACAACACAGCCCCGGCGGTGAACATCGACCAGTCTCTCGAGAATGGGTCTGAGATGAACTGTCTCAAGCCAACTGCCAAAGTGAGTGACTCGGGCTTACTTAGAACAACAGCCGCCAGAACGAAGTCTGATGTGATACCGATGTAAGAGAGCAACATCTGAACCGCTAGCACCGGTGTGACCAAACGCATGATGATTCCGAAGTAAATCTGCGTGTGAGTCGCGCCGTCAATCTTGGCAGCCTCATCGAGCTCCCTTGGCACGGTGTTGAAGAATCCGTACATCAGGTACGTTCCGGTTCCTAGTGAGCCACCCATGTAAATCATGATCAGACCGAGTTGACTGTCGAGACCGAAGGCTGGAAAGGTTCTACCGATTTCAATCAGCATGCCGTAGATGGCAACAAGACCAAGCAACGACGGGAACATCTGGACCACGATGAGGCTGAGTAGACCGGCTCGACGACCGCGGAAGCGCAGACGCGAGAACGCGTAGGCCGCCAAAGCCGAGATGAATACCGAGAAAATCGATGTCACGATGCCGATGAAGACCGTGTTGAAGTACCAAGTCGCAAATGGACGAGCCTCATCCTGGAAAAGGTTCACATAGTTCTCAAAAGAAACAGCTACAAAGAGCGAGTTCGTTCCATCGATGCTGTTATTTGGGTAGAGCGAGGTTGAGATGATGTAAAGAATCGGAAAGATTGCGTACAGAATAATGACGAGACCCACCATGTGGCGCCAGCCAAGCGTAAAGAACCAACGCAGAGGTGTCATGCGCCTCTTCTTGAACTTCAGCGGCACTTCTTTTTTGACTTTTGTGGTTGCAGCGGCCATTAGTTCACATCCTCTAGGGTACGAGTTCTTCTAAAGCTGATTAGCGAGAAGGTTGCGACGATGATAAAGATCAGAATCGAGAATGCGCTGGCCAAACCGTAGTCCTGGCCACCTCCACTCGAGAAAGCGATCTTGTAGACGAAGGTAATCAGAATGTCGGTTCCACCTGCGTCATAACCACTGGATGCCGAATCTAACGGACCACCTTCTGTGAGCAGGTAAATCAGCGTGAAGTTATTGAAATTGAATGCGAACGATGCAATCAGCAGCGGCGCAATTGAAACGAGAAGCAACGGCATCTTGATCTGTCGCAGAATCTGCCAAGGCGTCGCACCGTCAATCGTTGCCGACTCAGTCAGCTCAGCCGGGATTGCCTGAAGCGCACCAGTGGTGATCAAGAACATGTATGGGAAACCGAGCCAGAGGTTAACTATCAGAATGGCTATTCGAGCTGGTAGTTCTTCGGTTAGCCACGGAACCTCGGCACCGCCGAGTATGACGTTGTTGACAAAGCCGTTATCCGTATCGAGCAGACCTCTCCAGACGTAAGCCGAGAGGAACGCAGGGAACGCGTAGGGCAGAATCATGAGCGCGCGATAGACACGCTTGCCCTTCATTCGATCGTCGTTGAAAAGTAGTGCGATGGCCAAGCCTGCAATAAAGGTAGTTACCACAGACAAGAAGGCAAAGATGAAGGTCCAAGAAATGATCTTGAGAAGCGGTTGGCGCAAGTCTTCATCGGTGAAGATTTTCTCAAAGTTCTTTAGGCCGATTTCTACGCGCCAGCCGATATCGCTGACCTTCTCGCCGTCTTCGGCGCCACCGAGCCTAAAGTAGCCGTCAACGGCCTCGTTAAAGACAGCCCCGTCTGTGACTCGAGTGAAAGACTTCTCTTCTTCGTTCCAAACCAATTCGGTTTGATAGGTGGCGGCCACCATCAGGTCTTCGCTCTTTAGAAACTGACCGTTCGTGTTGCTCGGGTCTAGATAGAGTCGAACCGCAGCCAAGCTGTTGGTCTGACTCTTGCTCAATCCGGTTTGACTAGCCTCTGTGTAGCCAGGCGCACTAATCGCGATTGCGATGTTGTCTGCGAGAATTTCGATCTTGCACTCGCTGTCCGAGACAGTCGTTGCGTTAGTTGCAATCACTTCTGAGACTGATTGGCTGCAAGCCGGAATCTCGGTCAGTGGAACAGCGCTGCCACCAACAAATACTTTTCCGTTTATTGCGTCAGAAAGTAGAAAATTGTAGCGACCCTCTGCGTCTTGAACCAATTTCACGTCGTACTGAGGCGCGCCTTCAACCTGTCCAAATCCTGCAGCCTTGATTGCAGAGACCGCAAGGTTCTGATCGCCGTTGTGATAAGAACCGTAATTGGTGAATGCCGTATAGGCGCTGAAGAAGAGAACGTAAACCTGAAACGCAATTAGCAGAATGACGCCCGGAGCCAAGTACTTAGCTGGCAAACCACCACGACGCATATACAGCCAGTTCACAATTATCATGCCGGCAATAGCAACGGCAACGGCAAGCCACTGTTCGCGCATGAAGAGAACGAATGCAACGAAGATTGTTACAGCGTCGAGCACAGCAAGAAGACTGATCTTGATGATCGTGCCTCTGAGGCTCGGCGTTCCGCCGTCGTAAAGTTGCTTTACAGATTTGCGCTTTACGTTACTGCGCTCGAGACCGCCTGAGAACGGGTTGGTCATGAAGCATCCCTCCCTGGATGTTGCAAACTACATAAACCCTATTCGCAATTCAGCACTCGCGTTGTCGCTTTGACGAGTTCGTTACCCTATCGAAACCGCAAGCGCTTCCTAAAGATCGCGGCAAAAGAAATGGGGCCCCGGTTTCCCGGAGCCCCATTCGAGCTTTGCTTATCTGAAATTAGCCCTTGATTGTCGCGGTGATCGCGTCAGTCATGGCCTTCCAGTCGGCAGCAGGGTTAGTTGACTTGCCAGTTAGTAGCTTGGCTTCAGTCTTGCCCCACTTGTCCCAAACGCTGTCCATCGCAACGATGTTTGGCATCGGAACAGCCTTTGCACCTGCAGCAGCAAACGCCTTGATTACTGGGTCGTTCGATGCAACTGCAAGAGCTTCCTTGTTTGCAGGTGAGAAGCTGTCGACGTTGAAGTAGCTGATTCCAGCTGCCTTGCCGGCTAGGTAGGTCAACAACTGGGTTGCGTTTACAACGTCAGTTGCTGGACTGTTGGCGATGTAACCACCCTTTGCACCCATGAACTGCTGAGCAGTCTTGCCACCGAATGATGGAATCGCTGAAACAGCGTAGTCCTTGTTGATGACTGACTTGGTGGTGCACTTAGAGTTACCGTTCTCGATTGTCGAGACAGCCCATGGACCAGTGATCCAGTACTTGACCTTGCCAGACTTGATGTCACAGTTCATGTCATCCCAGCCCTTGCCAGCCTTAGCGAAGAAAGCCTCGCCCTTGGTTGCTAGGTACTGAGCGAACTTGGTGCCAGCTGCGTTGTTCATGCCTAGAGTCGAGGTCCAACCCTTTGAGGTTGACTCGAATACTGGAGCACCGAATGAGCTCTGCACTGCGTAGAAGTGGTATGGGTCTCCACCGGTTGCTGAGTAACCAATCTGGAGTTCACCATTCTTGAT
>JAIOXI010000009.1:0-28175 GCA_021741685.1 Rhodoluna sp. | reverse complement strand
CGGCCGGGCGGCCCGAAGCGCGCCCCAGAGGAAACCGCGGCGGCCGAGGCCGCCGGGGTCACCATGTATTTCACTGGCGAGCGACACTTCTTTCACTAAAAAGTTGCACTAAAAAAGTTGCGATTTTTTCGATTGGCCGGCGCTAATTTCACATAGACTGCAAGGCTGGCCCGATTCTGGAATAATCCTGGGAGCTGGCAGTTAGGTATTAAGTGAAACCCCGCGGCACAGTAGCTACGTTGCTACGAATATTCCCCTTTGCCAAAAAGGCCCTACCCAGAATGATTCTGGGGACGGTCACGGCACTGGCCGCCCACATGTTTGCACTTACCATTCCCCAGTTCTTGAGCGCTCTGGTCAACCGTCTCAACGACAATGGCACCTTCGAGGCACTGCTTCCGGCGGTTCTGGCCGTACTCGGCTTCGGTCTTCTCGAGGCTGTTATGGTGCTGCTTCGCCGCTGGTTGGTGCTGACGCCTGGCACCCACGTTGAGGCCGGCATGCGTCGCACTCTCTATGCGAAACTTCAAGATCTTCCGGTGGCTTTTCACGACAAGTGGCCTAGCGGTCAGTTGCTCAGCCGTGTCACCGGTGACCTCAGCCTGATTCGCCGTTGGCTTTCATTCGGTTTGGTTTTGCTTGTTGCCAACGGTTTGACCATCATCATCGGCATCGGGGTGCTGTTCACCTTTCACTGGATTCTTGGCTTGCTATTTTTGCTCACTTCGATTCCAATCTGGATTCGCGGCTATCGTTTCGAAAAGCAGTATCACGCGGTTGCTCGCGTTAGCCAGGACCAGGCCGGTGACCTCGCCACTTCGATCGAGGAGTCAGTGCACGGTATCCGCGTTGTTAAAGCTTTTGGTCGCAGCGGTTACTTCGCAGACAAGTTTGCGATGGATGCTTCGAACCTTCGTTCAACCGAAATGAAAAAAGCCCGACTCATCGCCAACATCTGGATTTACCTTGCCTTGATTCCCGAATTCGCAGTTGGACTTTCGCTGCTAATCGGTGTCTGGTTGGTCTCGACCGGGGAACTAACAGTCGGTGGTTTGGTCGCATTGTTTGCAACCACTACCGTATTGCGCTGGCCAACCGAGTCTGTCGGTTTCTTGCTGTCGATGACTCTAGATGCAAAGACCGCTGTCGAACGTTTCTTTGAGGTGCTCGATGCTCCGGTTGAGATCACCGACCCGGCAAAAGCAAAGACCATCAAAAAACCCCAGGGTCGTTTGGTGTTCAAAGATGTCCACTTTAGGTATGCAGACGCACCAGAAGACCAACCCGATCTTCTCAACGGTGTGAACCTCGTGCTCGAGCCAGGCGAATCGGTTGCACTGATCGGCATCACCGGATGCGGAAAGTCGACCCTGACCGCACTCTCGACGAGGTTGTACGAAGTGACCGGCGGCTCGGTCGAGCTCGACGGCGTTGACATTCGCGATCTGAACCGCACCGAGTTGCGCAAACGCATCGCCATGGCGTTCGAAGACGCCACCCTGTTCTCGGCCAACGTTCGTGACAACGTCTTGCTCGGTCGCCCGAACGCCACCAAGAAAGAACTCAGCCAGGCCATCGAAATTGCCCAGGCGCAGTTTGTCTATGACCTTCCAGAGGGTCTAGACACCCGCATCGGCGAAGAGGGCTTGAGCCTCTCTGGCGGCCAACGTCAGCGCTTGGCGCTAGCCCGCGCGGTTGCCTCCAAGCCAGAGGTTTTGGTGCTCGACGACCCGCTTTCAGCCCTAGACGTAGACACCGAGGCCATGGTCGAAGATGCGCTTCGAACCGTGCTGAAGAGCACCACCGCGCTGATTGTGGCTCACAGACCATCTACGGTTCAGTTGGCCGACAAGGTTGCGCTGCTCGAAGACGGCAAGATCACGGCAATCGGCAAGCACAGCGAACTGCTGGCCACCAACGATCACTACCGCCACGTAATCTCAAGTCTCGATGCCGACGGCAATGAACTGAAATCGAAACCACGCAAGAAGGTGACCAAGAAATGAGCATGCAGGGAGTCGCCAACGAAGACCGCATTGAGCTGAACAAAGAAGACGCTCTAGCTATCAAGCTGCGTTCACGCAGATTGCTGATCAGTCTTGTGAAGCCAATCAAGAAGCGTCTTGCGGTCAGCCTGCTATTGGTAATCGGTAGCCAAGCGCTTCGCGTTATTGGCCCCGGACTGATTGCTCTCGGAATCGACTGGGCTCTTCCTCAGGCAATGAAAGAAAACGTCGCACCACTCTTATTTACCGTCGGTGCGTTCTTGTTCGCCGCCGCCGCAAACGGCGTCTTGATCGCATGGTTCTTGCTCTACGCTGCCAAGACCAACCAGGGTGTTATCTATGATTTGCGAAACCGCATCTTTGTGCACACTCAAAAGCTGAGTTTGCAGTTTCACGAGAAATACACCTCTGGTCGCGTAATCGCTCGCCAGACCAGCGACCTCGACGCAATCAAAGAACTTCTCGACACCGGCGGCAACGAAATGGTCGCTGGAATTCTCTACATGATCTTTACGGCGGTGGCACTCGCCTTGCTCGATCTGAGCAGCTTCGGCGTAATTATGATTTCGCTGATACCGCTTTTCTTCTTGACCCGTTGGTTTCAGAAGAACACTCGAATTAACTACAGAAAGACTCGAGTCGCCTCGGCCAAACTGATTGTGCATTTCGTTGAGACGATGACCGGCATCCGTGCGGTTAAGGCGTTCAGAAAAGAGAAGCGCAACCAAGAGGAATACAGCGAACTGGTCGAAGATTACCGATTCGTGAACGCCAAGGTCATTCAGCTTTTCGGAATCTACGACCCGAGCCTGATTGTGATCGGAAACATCGCAACTGCCGCAGTGCTTCTGTTTGGCGGCATGCGGGTTATCGAGGGCGACCTTGGAATTGGTGTGCTGACAGCCTCAATCTTGTATGCTCGCCGATTCTTTGACCCGATGGAAGGGCTGGCGATGTTCTATAACGCCTTTCAATCGGCCAACTCGTCGCTCGAGAAGATCTCGGGTGTTCTCGAAGAGCAGCCGACCGTGCCAGAGCCCGCCAAGCCGGTTGCGCTCAAGAACCCTAAGGGCAAGCTCGAATTCGACAAGGTGAACTTTCACTATGGCGAGGGCGCGACCATCTTGCCTGATTTCGACCTAACCATTCCGGCGGGCCAGACCATCGCCCTGGTTGGCACCACCGGTGCCGGTAAGTCGACTCTTGCCAAGCTCGTTGCCCGGTTCTATGACCCGAGCGAGGGTGCGGTCAAACTCGACGATGTCGACCTTCGCGATTTGACCAACGACAACCTGCGCAGCGCGGTGGTAATGGTTACCCAAGAGGCCTACCTGTTCTCTGGAACCATCGGCGGCAACATCTCACTCGGGAAGCCGGACGCAACCGAAGAAGAAATCATTGCAGCGGCAAAGGCGGTCGGCGTGCACGACTTCATTGTTTCGTTGCCAGAGGGTTACGACACCGATGTAAACAAGCGTGGTGGTCGCGTTAGCGCGGGTCAGCGTCAGTTGATTTCGTTCGCGCGAGCATTTATCGCGAACCCCGCTGTCTTGATTCTCGACGAGGCAACCGCTTCGCTAGATATTCCGAGCGAGCGTTTGGTTCAGTACGGATTGCAGACCCTGCTGAAGGACCGCACCGCCATCATCATTGCTCACCGCTTGAGCACGATCTCGATTGCCGACCGAGTTCTGGTTATGGAGCACGGAAATATCATCGAAGACGACAAACCTGCGAAGCTAATTGCCGGTACCGGCAAGTTCGCAAGAATGCACAAGGCCTGGCGCAACTCGCTGGTTTAGTTAGGCTTACTGCTTCGACTCGACGTCTATCGCAACCGCGTTCCAACTCTTAACGTCAACCGTCATCGTGCCGTCGGCGCCAACGGTCACAGAACCGCCAGCGATTCGGTCGGTGTAGGTTCCGGCGGGCAACGAGGTTTTGATTGTTGCGCTCACATCGGTTGCTCCGGTGTTGAAGACGATGAAGCCGAGATTGCCGCGACCGAAGCCATAGGCATCGCCCTCTTGCCAGATGTCGCTGAACTTGCTGTCACCAACCGCCTTGTGAAAGGCGATCATGCCCTTCATGGCTGGCCAGCGGTGCTGGCAAATCCAGTCGCCGTCTTGGTAGACGCCGTAGTCGGGTCTCGGGTCGCTTACGCACTGGGCAACAGGCTGGTAGCCGGTTGGGCTGCCAATCGGGCCGGCGTCGTAGTCACTGAATGCATAAGACGAATACATCATCGGCTTACCGTAGGGGGCAGCCAGTGTGAATGCCGAAGCAAGGTTGAAGGAATTACCGAACTGGTAGGTGACCGCACCACCGTTGCGTTCGGTGTCGTGGTTGGTCACGAGTGCAACGGTCTTGTCACTCGGGCTGAGCATGTCGAAATAGTTCTGGTCTGCTGATCCGCCGAGCAAACCACTGCTGCCGAAAATGTTGCGCATCATGTTTATCCAGTCGAATGAGAAAACGTGACCGAATTCGTAATACTCAGACTGCGGGGGAGTGTCGCCAATGACTTCTGAGATGAAGGTAGTGTCACCAGGCAGCTGATCGACAATCTGCTTTAGCTCGCTTGCTTTGATGTGCTTGGCTGCGTCAACTCGAAAACCGGCAACTCCCATTCCGCGCAAATCGCGCAAGAACTTAACCAGTTGATCGCGCACATTGGCCTTGCTGGTGTTTAGATCTGAAAGACTGAGCAATTCACACTGCTGAATTTCTTCGACGTTTGAATAGTCTTCGATTTGGCTAACGCCGGTTGGGCAAATGTTGAAGTCTTCGGGTGCGTAAAGCCCTGGGAATTCATACTTGGTGAATTCAGTGCCAGCAAAGCCGGCACCATTTTGCAAACCGGTCATGTGGTTCAAGACCACATCGACCAGGATCTGAACATTGTTGCTCTTGCAGACTGCAACCATGTTCTCGAACTCACTGCGCGTGCCGAAACTCGAATCGATCTTGTAGCTCACCGGCTGATAGTGGGCCCACCACGCGCTATCTGGAATCGGCTCTTGCGGGGGAGACACCAAAACCCAGTCATAGCCAATGTCTTGAAGCGTTGGGCACTCGGCAGCAATCGAATCGAAGCTCCAGGCGTGCATCTGCAGGCCAACCATCTCGGCGGTTATCGGTGTTGCTGACGGCAGGCTTGGGCCGCACGCTGAAAGTCCGAGAACGCCTATAGAACTGGCCACTAAGGCCGCTACGAGTCTGCGAAAAGGCTTGGTCATGGCTCAAACCTAATAGGCTTGACCTCGGTTGGCCCGCAATCGGGTTGGCAAAATCCCTAAAACTGGAGCAACAAAGCATGTCAAAAATCAAGGTAGTCGGCACGGTCGTAGAGCTCGACGGCGACGAAATGACCAGAATCATCTGGCAGAACATCAAAGACTCCCTCATCTTGCCGTTTCTTGACATCAACCTCGAGTATTACGACCTGAGCATCGAGTATCGCGACGAGACCGACGATCAGGTCACCATCGACGCAGCCCACGCAATTCGCAAGCACGGCGTTGGCGTGAAGTGCGCAACTATCACCCCAGACGAAGCACGCGTCGAAGAGTTCAAGCTCAAGAAGATGTGGAAGTCACCGAACGGCACCATTCGAAACATTCTTGACGGCGTCGTCTTTCGCGAGCCGATCATCATCTCAAACGTTCCCCGCCTAGTTCCAGGCTGGACCAAGCCGATCATCATCGGCCGTCACGCACACGGTGACCAGTACAAGGCAACCGACTTCAAGGTCCCGGGCAAGGGTCGCGTAACCATGACCTGGACTCCTGAAAATGGAGAGCCACAGACTTTCACAGTTGCCGACTACCCAGAGCACGGTGGTGTTGCGATGGGTATGTATAACTACATGGACAGCATCCGAGACTTTGCTCGCGCGAGCCTGAACTATGGTTTGGCGCGCAACTACCCGGTTTACCTTTCGACCAAGAACACGATCTTGAAGGCCTACGACGGTGCATTCAAAGATGCCTTCCAAGAAGTTTTCGACGCAGAGTATGCAGATCGCTTCAAGGCCGCCGGCCTCACCTATGAGCACCGCCTAATCGACGACATGGTCGCGGCTGCTCTCAAGTGGGAAGGTGGCTATGTCTGGGCTTGCAAGAACTATGACGGCGACGTTCAGTCAGACACCGTTGCGCAGGGCTTCGGTTCGCTCGGTCTCATGACCTCGGTGCTAACCACTCCTGACGGCAAGACCACCTTGGCAGAGGCAGCTCACGGCACCGTGACTCGTCACTACCGCGACTGGCAGGCCGGCAAAAGGACCTCGACCAACCCGATTGCTTCTATCTATGCCTGGACCAGAGCTTTGATGGCCCGCGCCGAGATCGACGGAACCCCTGAGGTTGCCAAGTTTGCCGAGGCCCTAGAAGACGTCATCATCAAGACCGTCGAGTCTGGCAACATGACCAAAGACCTCGCACTGCTAGTTGGTGGCGACCAGGGCTACCAGACCACTGAAGAGTTCATGGCTAGCATTGCCGAAAACCTAAAGGCTCGCCTGAGCTAATTTGAAACTGTGCAAATCGCGGGCACTTCTCGCGACTGTGAATAACTCCCCCGAGATTTTCGGGGGAGTTATTTGCTTTCTGTTATGCACAGAAAACAAATTCGACGCTGGCACAAACTTCTTTCTGCTAGCGCATCCTTAATTGCAATTCTCGGCGGAGTTTTCATAGCGCCCGCCAGCGCAAACAGCGCACCCTCGGTTGATATGTTTTGGGCCGACGTATCGCAAACGAATCAGTCGACTGCAACTTTCTACCTGATGACCAGTGGAACAATCAAAAATCTAGAGGCGAGTGACTTCTATGTCTTTGGCAGCGCTACCGGCTGTATCGTCGACGAAGGTTTCTCGCAAGCGTCGTTTCATGTGGTGACTGTTCGAGGTTGCAGTGACGGAACTGTTGCTCTTCAACTTGGCGCTAACTCGGTTTCTGACCTCAACCTAAACTGGGGGCCGAGCCAGGGTGTCGCGAGTGACTTCACAACCATTGATCGAACCTCGCCTGTTTTCAGTTTCGACCCGATTTTGACGTCGGCAACCGACCCGTCTTTCAATCTCACAGCATCAGTTAGTGAGCAGGTGCAATTGGTCGATGCGCTGATGTCTCCGACGCTAAGCGGCAACGGATGTTCACTTTCGGGCATCAGCGTCACACTACAGAATTACGTGTTTGCCATCACCAGTTGTTTCGCGGGTGCCGATGCGCAATTGACGATCTATGCAAACAGCTACAAAGATGCCACCGGGAATCTCGGCCCAGCTCAGAACGTGGTGAGCCAGATCGTGAAGGTGCAGTCGGCTGTGATTCCGCTGCCAATTGCTTCGCCGAGTCCGACGCCGACCCCAACGGCGTTCGCTAGTCCACTGCCTCTCGCCAGCCCTACCCCGACTGCCAGCCCAACACCAGAGGTTACGGTTGCGGCCCCAGCAGTCACCTTGCCCCCGATTGAGCCGCCGCAGCCGCCCGCACCTGAGCTGCCCGAACTAAGCCCTGAGGCCGAGGGTGTTGTGCCAATGGCCCCAATTGCCAGCATCAGAGCCATTGAGTCAGCAGCAAGTTTCGAGCTCGTTTCGCCGCCCTCGCCACGAAGAGCCAGCTCTGTCACCCAGACCCAACCGGTTCAACCCGAGGCTCTGACCAATCCGGTGCCAGCGCCAAAGACCGAAGTCATCGCTGAGCCTGAGTCGCAAATTGTTGCCAGGGCGAACGCACCGGCTGCGAACCCCAGTTGGGTTATGCCGGCGGCAGCCGTGGCGGCGGCGGTTTTTGGAGCAGTCGCCGGAGCGTTGATTGTGCGCAGCAGGTTGTCGCGAAAACAGAGGCTGAGAGTTGCCTAGCTGAAGATGACTGTGCGTTCGCCGTCGAGCAGAATGCGGTGCTCGGCGAACCAAAGGACGGCTTGAGTCAATGTTTTTGACTCAACGTCTTGACCGATTGAGACCAGACGATCCTTCGACGCAGAGTGCTCGACTCGAACAACGTTCTGTTCGATGATCGGGCCCTCGTCGAGGTCGCTGGTTACGAAGTGGGCGGTTGCTCCGATTAGCTTCACACCGCGAGCGTGGGCCTGGGCGTAAGGGTTTGCGCCTTTGAAGCCAGGCAAGAACGAGTGGTGAATATTGATGATCTTGCCTGCGAACTCATCGCAGAACTCCGGCGATAGAACCTGCATGAATCGAGCCAGAACAATCAGTTCAATGCCGGCCGACTTGATGTACGTGCGCAGCATTTGTTCGAAGGCTCGCTTGTCACCTTCGCCCTTGATTGTGTGAGTCTCGAAAGCGAGGCCGTAAAACTCAGCAAGCGGAGCCAATTCTGCGTGGTTGCCGAAAACGGTTTCGATTTCGATCGGAAGTTGACCTGAACGTTGACGAAAGAGCATGTCATTGATGCAGTGCGCAGCCTTAGACACCAAGACCAGAGTCTTCATCTTGCGACCGACAGTGTCTAGGGTCCACTGCATTGAATACTTAGCGGCGATTGGCTTGATGGCTTCCTCGAAAGCGTCTCGGCTGATGGCCGATTCGATCTGCAGGCGCATGAAGAAGCGGCCGGTGTCTAGCGAGGTGTATTGGTGCGACTCGGTGATGTTTCCGTTGGCTGCCACAATCGCCCCCGAGATGGCGTGAACGATGCCTGGGCGGTCTTCACAGGCGAGGGTAAGCACCCAGTGTTCGGTGGCTAGAGTCATGAGCCTAAGTTTAAGCCGTGGGGCTAGCCAAACTACTAGTCGAGCGTTTCCCGCGATCTAGTCGGCGCTGCTCAACAATGCGAATTGTGATGAAAACGCCTAATCCGAGGCCGGCGACAATCATCGCAACCCCAATGATTAGTGGCAAGTTAGCCATGTTCATCCCTATTTCCAGTCGGAGCCCCATCCGAGCTTTTGTTCATACTAACGAACATAAAAAGGCATTCGGCTATAAGGACATGCCAAATTCCGAAATTGTCCGGCCAATCTTCGGCTGTCCCCAGAGAGCGGGTTTCGGGTGGCCGAGCGGGTAAAATTGCCTAATGACCAGCTCAAAATTGCCCTCTTCTTTCAATGCTCCGCTGTCTGAAACCGACCCAGAAATTGCGGCTGTGTTGCAGGGCGAGCTAGACCGCCAACGCAACTTTCTAGAGATGATCGCAAGCGAGAACTTCGTTTCACGCAGCGTTCTCGAGGCTCAGGGCTCTGTGCTGACCAACAAGTATGCAGAGGGTTACCCGGGCAAGCGTTACTACGGTGGTTGCGAAGTTGTTGACGTTGCCGAGAACCTAGCTCGCGATCGCGCAAAGGTGCTCTTCGGTGCCGAGCATGCAAACGTTCAGCCACACTCGGGTGCTTCTGCAAACGCAGCTGTTTTGATGGCGTTGGCAAAACCGGGTGACCGCATTCTTGGTCTCGAACTTGCACATGGTGGTCACCTAACTCACGGAATGCGTTTGAACTTCTCGGGCAAGATGTATGAGGGTCATGCCTACGAGTTGAACCCAGAGACTTTCTTGATTGACATGGACATCGTTCGTCAGCGCGCGCACGAAGTTAAGCCTGCCGTTCTTATCGCAGGGTGGTCTGCTTACTCACGTCACATCGACTTCGCAGAGTTCAGAAAAATTGCTGACGAAGTCGGTGCAAAGCTTTGGGTCGACATGGCACACTTCGCAGGTCTCGTTGCAGCAGGTTTGCACCCGTCACCGGTTCCTTACGCAGACGTGGTTTCAACAACCGTTCACAAGACTCTTGCCGGCCCTCGCTCGGGTCTGATTCTCTGCAAAGAGGAATACGCCAAGAAGATTGACTCGGCAGTTTTCCCTGGTCAGCAGGGTGGCCCGCTGATGCACGTCATCGCCGCCAAGGCAGTGGCCTTCAAGGCTGCTCTAGGACCAGAGTTCAAAGACCGCCAGCAGCGCACCCTCGACGGAGCCCGCCTAATTGCTGAGCGCTTGACCCAGGCCGACGTTGCCGGCAACCGCGTATCGGTATTGACCGGTGGCACCGAGGTGCACCTGGTGCTTGTTGATCTTCGCAACGCACCAATAGACGGCAAGACCGCAGAAGACCTTCTGCACGAGGTCGGCATCACCGTGAACCGCAACTCGGTTCCGAATGACCCACGCCCACCGATGGTCACCTCGGGTGTTCGAATCGGAACCCCAGCGTTGGCAACCCGTGGATTCGCAACCGAAGAGTTCACCGAAGTTGCCGACATCATCGCCGGTGTGCTTTTGCCAAACCCAAACATCGCAGCGCTCAAGGCTCGCGTTGCCAAGTTGACCGAAGCTTTTCCGCTTTACCCGAATCTAGAGAACTGGTAAACCCAAACCTATGACCGCAATTAAGCTCGACGGTCGCGCAACTGCTACGGCAATCAAAGCCGAACTGGCAAAGCGTGTAATCGAACTTAAGCAGCGCGGCATTACCCCAGGTCTAGGAACACTCTTGATTGGCGACGACGCCGGTTCACACAAATATGTCGCCGGCAAACATCGTGACTGCGATCAAGTTGGTGTTCACTCTGTTCGTATCGACATGAAAGCAAGCTCTTCGGCAGCAGACATTCGAGCTGCAATTCGCGATCTAAACGATGCACGTGATGTCACCGGATACATAATTCAGTTGCCTCTGCCAATCGGCATTGATGCTCTCGAAATGCTTGAACTCATGGACCCGGCTAAAGACGCAGATGGCCTGCACCCGATCAACCTCGGTCGTTTGGTACTCGGAGTTTCTGGCGAACTAACTTCGCCACTGCCCTGCACACCTGCCGGCATTGTTGAGTTGCTACGTCGTTACGACGTTCCAACCAAAGGTGCAGAAGTTGCGGTTATCGGTCGCGGCATAACAGTCGGCCGCCCACTCGGATTGCTCATGTCTCGCAAGGGCATCGACTCAACCGTCACCCTCTTGCACTCGGCCTCTAAAGACATTGCCGAGTCGGTTCGCCGCGCAGACATCGTGGTTGCTGCCCTCGGGGTTGCCCACTTCGTTCAACCCGACTGGATCAAGCCTGGCGCCGCCGTTCTAGACGTAGGAGTTACCCGCGTTGATGGCGGCTCGACCCTTGCCGGTGACGTTCACCCAGATGTCGCCTCGGTTGCCGGATGGCTCTCGCCAAACCCAGGTGGCGTTGGCCCAATGACCCGCGCGATGCTGGTCAAAAATGTGGTTGAGGCTGCGGGCCGCTAAAAGCGCGACCGAATAGCCCACAGGTCAGGAAACACCGACCTGAACAGGGTTGAGCTCAGATAGCCAACGCCCGAAGATCCGCCAGACCCCATCTTGTGCCCAATGGTTCGTTCGACCATCTTCACGTGGCGATAGCGCCACTCCTGTAGGCCTTCATCTAGGTCAACGAGACGCTCGCAGATGGCCGCGGCATCAGGGTCGTTGCGGTGAACATCGAGCAACATGTCTTGCACGCCCTCGTGGGCTTCATAACCCACTGATACGTCTCTCTGCAAAACCTCGCCAGGAACGGTGTGACCGCGAGAGGCCAGGTAACGCAGGGCACTATCCCAGAGTGAAGACCTGGTCATTGCCGCCTCAACTCTTGCGCGAGCCGGCGAACCCTCGATGAGGTGCTCGGCCATGCCCATGCCGGTGTGTTTCTCGGCACCCGCACCAGCCTGATCGCGTCGACCGAGCACAGCCTCTAGCTCGCGAAACTGTGCTGACTGAAAACCGCTCGATGACTGAAGACGTCCGCGAAAAGTGTTGAACTGCAACGGAGTCATTGTCTCGAGAATGTCGAGCTGACCGACGCAGGTTTTCATAATGGTTCGCACACGACCCAGAATCGCGAGCGAGCGGTGAGTGTCGCCGCGTTCTAGTGTTCTTTGCAACTCGGCAATCTCGTGAAGAATCTGTTTGAACCACAACTCGTAGGTTTGATGAATCACGATGAACAGCATCTCGTCGTGTTCGCCGTCGCTCTCGGGTTGCTGCAACTCGAGCAGCTCATCGACCTTCAGGTAGCTGATATAAGTAATCGCTTTTTCGTTTTGCTGGTCTGGCATTTAGGTCACGCGGCTTCCGTTGTCGTCAATCTTTAGGTAGTCACGTTTAGTTACCGAGTCGCGGATGCGCGCCATGCCATCCCAGACCTCGGTGAACGAGGTTGGCAGTGGTGCGATGGCAAGGCGAATGGAGTCTGGCGTGCGATAGTCGGGAACCACGTTTGCATACTTGCGCAAAGCAGCGGCGATGCGTTTTGCCTCTGGGTGACCGATGGTGATGTGACCGCCGCGCTGGTTTGCATCGCGCTTGGTCAGCAGGATGAAGCCGAGCGGGGCGAGCCAGGCGTCGAACAGCGCAATCATCATGTCAGTGCCGATGGCAGCTTTGGCGGCGATGTTCTTGATGCCTGCCTCTTCGATCATCGAATAAGAGGTCTTCACGCAGCGAAGGCCCATGATGCTCGGGCTGGCAATCTGAAAGCCCCTGATTTGCTGGTTCGGTTCGAAGAAGGGACCCATCGAGAACTGGTCGTCTTGGGCGAACCATCCCTGAATTGGCACTCGTAGCTCGCTCTGAAGGCGCTTCGAAACATAGAGCCAGGCTGGTGAGCCGGGGCCTGAGTTGCCGTATTTATAGGTGCAACCAACCGCGAGGTCGACGCCCCAGTCGTCGAACTGAATGTCGATTGCGCCGGCTGCGTGTGAGGCATCCCAGACCACTAAGCCGCCGTGACTGCGAACCAAGTCGGTGATTGCCTTCACCTGAGGGCGTGAACCCGAGCGGTAGTGAATCACCTGAAGTGTGACGAGGGCAACGTCGTCGTTCATAAACGGTTCGAGAATCTCGGGTGTGATCATTTCGCAGTCTGCATCAACGTCAACCGAGCCAGGGCCACCCATTCCGTCATTGTTCAGCGTGATGAGGTTCAAACCAAACTGCTCGGCGATGCCGGCAAGAATGAAGCGGTCAGTCGGAAAATTCGCTGCATCAATAATTACAGTCTTGCGACCTGGGCGAGCTTTGACGGCAGCTACGCAGAGTTGATAGAAGTTCACCGAGGTTGTGTCGCAAACCAGCACCTGGCCGGCAGCGGCACCGAGGGTTGCGCGACCGAGCAGGTCACCGGTTGGTTGAGCTTCGTCGATCCAGTGCGACCAACCATCGACCAGCTCGTGACCCCACTCGCGAACCATGAACTCGGTGACAGCTGCAACGGTTGCCCGCGGCAAGCGCCCTAGGGAATTGCCATCGAGGTAGCACATGTTCGGATCGGTGATGATGAACTGCGACTTGTACTTCGCCAACCCGTCTTGGGCATCTAACTTTTCGGCTGTTTCACGAGTGGTTGGGTCGCCATAATCGGCGAGCGACTTCGATGTGCTCATGAGCCCAATCTACTCGCCGACAGACCCAGTTTTTTCTAAGGATTCGTTTAGGAAATCTTCACCAATTGCTAAGCGCCCATACCCCAAATTGCTATCGACCGGTCAACTGGCCAGCGCACAATTAGGTCACGAAAGGGGTTTTCGTGTCTGAACTAATTTTGGTAGCAAACCGATTTATGTCGATGAGGTCTCATCGAGCCCGCTCTCGTTTCTTGAGCCATGTGGTCTACAGATTCATGGCCAACGCCAAAGCAAAACGCAAAGAACGAAGCCCGTTCATTTCGGTGACCGAACACGTTGTTACCCGCGACCCAATGCACCCGCACTACCTGAATCGATAGAGACAAAAATGCCCGGACGAGACGCCCTAGAACACCTAACCGAGCTGCTGATGCTTGGCGAGGTCGCGGTAGAGTGGTGTGCTCTTGACCAGCTGTTTGTGAGTGCCAACCCCAACGACCTTGCCGTTCTCGAGAACGATGATCAGGTCACTGTCGATAACAGTAGAGAGTCTGTGGGCAATAACAAATAGGGTTCGGTTCTTGGCTACCGAATCAATTGCCTCACGCATTCGCTGTTCGTTCAATCCGTCGAGCGATGAGGTCGACTCATCCAAAAGCAGAATCGGGGGAGCAGCCAGCAGGGTTCGAGCAATCGCCAAACGCTGACGCTCACCACCGCTAAGCATGATGCCATCTTCGCCAACCTCGGCATCGAGCCCGCGCTTGTCGCGCTTCACAACGTCGGTCAGGTTGACCTCGGCCAGAACCTTGCGCAGTTGCTTATCGGTTGCGTTCGGCGAACCAATCAGCAAGTTTTCACGAATTGACCCTGCCAATACCGGGGCGTCTTGTTCGACGTAGCCGGTCTGTGCGCGAAGCTCGTCTCGGCTCATCGATTTGACCGATTGCCCGTCGAGCAGAATATCGCCGCCGGTTGGTTCATAGAAGCGTTCGATCAGCGAGAAGACGGTCGACTTTCCGGCACCCGAAGGGCCGACCAGGGCCACACGAGCCCCGCGAGGAATCTTGAACGAGATCTTGTGCAGAACAGTTCGAGGCTCCTCGGGCACGACTGGCTTGGCATCGTCGGCACTTGAGTCTTTGCCGTTGGCAACCTCTGGCGCGGGTGCTGGAGCGTAGCCAAACGAGACCTTGTTGAACTCGAGGGCGATGTCGTTGATCTTCTTGCGCTTGGGCGCAGCAGCTCGTTCGGCGTCTGTGTCTTCAACCGGCAGGGCGATGATCTCGTTGATTCGTGCGAGTGCGCCGAGTGCGGTTTGCACAGAACTGTATGCACCGAAAGCCTGACCCACTGGGCGAATCATTAGGAACATCAACAAGATAAATGTGACGAGGCTGGCAACCGGAGTTTCGCCCGATGCAACGCGATAGCCTCCTACGCCAAGCACAACAATAAACGCACCGTTTGCCGCGAGGCCACCGATGGGTGTGACGGCTGCGTTGATGCGCGCAATCTTTACACCTTGTTCGTAAGCCTGTTTTGCGTCTTCGATGATCTGGTTGGTCTCTCGAGTTTCTGCGCGTGATGCACGAATGGTTCGCACCGCACTCAAAGCTCGCTCGACAGAAGATGACATGTCGCCAACACGTTGCTGCGCTTTAGTGGTTGCGCTGCGAATCTTTCTTGCGCTGAAACCAATCGACGCAACCGCAATCGAAATCATCAGCAAGGTGAGCAAAAGCAATATCGGGTCGATTATCGCCATGGCGACAACCGAGCCAACGAAAATCAAAACACCACCAGCGGCGTCGACTAGTCCCTGGGTCAGCACCGCGCGAAGCAGGGTGGTGTCTGAGCCAACGCGCGAAACCAGGTCACCGGTGCGACGAAGGTCATACTCAACGATCGGCAAACGAAGCATGCGCGTTGCCAACTGACCGCGGGCGCTGAGCACAACGCCCTCGCCGGCCTTTGCCAGAACGTAATACAAGAATCCGCTGGCAACCGCGCTACCGAGCACAACGCCAATCAAGATGAGCACCAACAGCCCAGTGTCTTTTCCGGTCTGCACGGCAGTGATTACCTGCCCGACGACCAATGGCTGGGCGAGGCTGATGGCAGCGCCAACAATTGAGAGGGCAACGGCAATCCAGAGCGCGACCTTGTGCTCGCCAAGGTAGGGCAGCAGTTGGCTGAACTTAGCCTTCGGCCCCTTCTCTGGTCCGGGCCCTGGTCTGCGGCCTCGGCCGCCACCCATCATGCTCATTGGTTCTCCTTCAGTTGGCCCTCGCCAATTAGATACTCATTCAACAGGAAATTTATCTCTTGTATAGACAGCGCTTCGGTGTATGCGGTGTTCTTGAAAAAGCGCGAAAAGTCGACAGACTGCAAAGCCTCGAGTGCCTTCGGGTGCTGCAGCTTCAAGAACATCTGTGTCGAGTTCGGCACGGGCTTGAACTCGGTGCGCACCTTGCCGCAGTTGAAACCGAAAATCGTGAGTGAGACATCGGCATCGATTGGTTTCACCTTTTTGATGAACTCGTTGTCGACAACGCTGACGATAGGTCTGGCAACTCGACGTTTCTGCCAAATCTGAAAACAGGTTGCCAGGCGGCTCTTGGTTGAGAGTTCTTCGCCGTTTTCATCGACATAGTCGATCTGGATGTCCTTGTCGAAGACCAGGTGAAAGCGCTGATCCAGACGATTGATGACCGACCACTTGCGCCACGATCGCGGAACGATAAAACAGATGTAATCGCTGTGCTCGGCCGCCTTGTTAAAAAACGGAATCGAGAGGGAGTTGTTGCGACCAAAAGGTGGGTTCGAAATCGTCACGGCCTTCTTGAGATCGAACTCGGCCTCGAGAAAGTTTTGCTCGGTTATTCCGGCATGCTTCGGTTCGATATCAAAACTGACTATGCCGGCCACTCCAAATTTCTTAGCCGCCTTGATGAAGGCACCGGTGCCGCCAGCCGGTTCGATGATCACGCGCTCGGCTAGGTTCGTCACGACTGCGGCGACATCGGTGAACAAATCACGGGCTAGGTCGGCTGGGGTATAGAACTGCTCTTTGCCTGTGACTCGGGTGTTGCCCGGCCGCAAAGCAGCAACAGTAGTTTCGGGCATGAATACAGGCTAACAACCTGCGGTCATGGGTTATTCTGAAACGCTGCCCGTTGGTGGCCGATTCGAAGAAGAGAGGTTTCGTTGGCAAAAAAGACCGAAGCCCCGCTAATCGTTGCGCGCGGGCTGACCAAGAAGTATGACGACTTCGTTGCCGTTGACAGCATTGACTTTGAAATCAAGAAGGGCGAGTCTTTTGGCCTGCTCGGCCCGAACGGCGCTGGCAAGTCGACAACCATGCGAATGATCGCCTCGACCTCGAAGCGAACCGGCGGTGAGCTAACCATTCTGGGCAAAGACCCGAACAAGCACGGCCCCGAGATTCGCGCCCACCTGGGTGTTGTTCCGCAGCAGGACAACCACGACGGCGAGCTAAAAGCCTGGGAGAACCTATATATCTATGGGCGCTACTTCGGGCTGTCACGCAAGTTCTTAAAGGCCAAGGTCGAAGAGCTTCTCGAATTTGCGCAGCTAACCGAGAAGCGCGATGTAAAAGTAGATCAGCTCTCTGGTGGCATGAAGCGCAGGCTCACAATTGCACGCGGCTTGGTCAACGAACCAGAGATTTTGATGCTCGACGAACCGACAACCGGGCTCGATCCGCAGGCTCGTCACATTCTTTGGGACAGGCTCTTTCGCCTCAAAGAAGAGGGCGTCACACTTGTGATTACAACCCACTACATGGATGAAGCCGAGCAACTTTGCGATCGACTCATCGTCATGGACAAGGGAAAAATCATGGCCGAGGGTGCTCCTGCTGCGCTAATCAAAAAGTATTCGAGCAAAGAGGTTCTCGAGGTTCGTTTCGGTTCGAAGAATAACGCCGAGGCAGCCAAGAAAATTGCGCATCTCGGCGATCGCATCGAGGCTCTTCCTGACCGCATTCTGGTTTACACAGATGACGGTGAAAAAATCTTGAAGCAGATTCACAAGCTCGGTCTCGAACCGCAAACATCTTTGGTTCGTCGCAGTTCGCTCGAAGATGTTTTCTTGCGTCTAACCGGAAGAACCCTGGTCGAATAAGTGATCGACACAAAACTCAGCTGGCAGGGCTCGACAAAAATTGTCGATGTCTCGCAGGCACGGCTTTGGGCTCCGTGGTTCGTCGCCGAGTATCGCTTGCGCAACATGTCGAAGTGGTTTGGTGCAATCGTGGCTTTCGGCCTCGGCAACCCCGTGCTCTACCTGCTCTCTGTTGGCATTGGCATCGGTGCCCTCGTCGACAACGTTTCTGGTGGTGAGAACTCGCTTGGCGTGCCATACCTGACCTTCTTGGCCCCTGCTTTGCTGGCCACGGCGGCTATCCAGTCGGCCATGGATGAGACAACTTTTCCGACCATGCAGGGCTTTCTGTGGGATAAGTCGTTCTTCTCGATGATTGCCACCCAGCTGATGGGCCGCGACATCGTTGGCGGAATCATGATTGCCTCTTCGATTCGCTGCATTTTCAACACGATCACCTATGGGCTGGTGCTGGTTCTCTTCGGTGCAATCGGCATCGAGTCTCTCTTTGTGCTGGTTGTTGCGGCGATTTTTGCGGGCATCTCTTTTGCCGCGGTGATGCTCGCCGTTACCTCGTTTGTTAAACAGGATGACGGCTTCTATGCGATTGTTGGACGCTTTGTAATCGCTCCGATGTTTATGTTTTCAGGAACTTTCTATCCGCTAGATAGTTTGCCTATCTACCTTCAGTGGATCGGATGGATTTCACCGGTTTGGCACGCGACCAATCTTGGTCGCAACCTGAGCTATGGGCTCGAGGTCGAACCGTGGTTGTTGGCGGTTCACGTTTTGTTTTTGGGTGCGCTGTTGGTTGCGTCGATGATTGTCGCAACTAAAAAGTTCAATGCGAGGTTGAGCGCATGAGCATGATTCACGCATCAATCGATAGCGCCATTGCAATCGCAGAGCGTCGCAGCGGAAAAATCGGCGCAGAGTTTTATGCCGGTCGAACTCGTTCGATGATTGAGCGCGCATTCATGGCGTTCAAAACATCGTCTTGGATTATCGTGCTGAGCGGATTCGTCGAGCCGGTCTTCTATTTGGCCGCATTCGGTTTTGGGCTCGGGCAGTTCATCGACGGTGTGACAGACACCGCGGGTAATCCGATTTCATACGCGGCTTTTATCGCCCCGGCGCTCTTGGCAACCTCTGCCATGAACGGTGCAATCTATGACTCGACCTGGAACGTCTTTTTCAAAATGCACTTCGGCAAGCTCTACCAAACCATTTTGTCGACTTCGCTCGGCACGTTGGATGTCGCCCTCGGTGAAATCTCTTGGGCGCTGCTGCGCGGCTTGGCGTATGCCATCGGTTTTATGGCGGTTATGGCTCCGCTCGGGCTGATTCCGAGTTGGTGGGGAATTCTGGCAATTCCGGGTGCTGTTCTGATTGCCTTCGCCTTTGCCTCAATCGGCATGGGTGTCACCTCTTATCTGAAGTCATTCCAGCAAATGAACTGGGTCAACTTCTTCTTGCTACCCATGTTCCTGTTTTCGGGCACCTTCTACCCGCTAGATATCTACCCTGAGTGGTTGCAGCGGTTTATCGAGGCACTGCCGCTGTGGCACGCCATTCAGCTCGAAAGAGCCCTGACGCTTGGCAACATCAGCTGGGATCTGCTCGGTCACGTGCTCTATTTCTTGGTCATGATCGTTGGCGGGCTTTTCTTCACCACGAGACGCCTGAACGCCTTATTCCTCAGGTAGGTGGCTGGGCGTAGGCTTTACCTGACCCATTTCTGGGCCTTCAGGTAGGGGATCCATGTTCAGTTTGACCGCGACCAAGAGTCTGGTTTTTCGAATCGGACTCGTTCTCGGCTTGGTGTTCGCCACGGTTTTGGCAACCACCCCGGCTCAGGCTTACATGGCCGTTGCTCGCGGCACCTACATTGTTCAGGTTAAAGACGGCACTGCCGCCACGGTTCGTGCACTAATCAGCAAACTTGGCGAGACTCCGCACGACGAACTGACCGAAGTCATGGATGGCTTCGTGCTCGACCTCACCGACGCAGAGGTTGCAACTTTGCGGGCCAACTCAAACGTTATTCAAGTTGTTGCAGACCAGCCAATGTCGCTGATGGATTCGCAGAACCCGGCTCCGTCTTGGGGTCTCGATCGAATTGATCAGACCAACACAACTTATGACAGCACCTACAACTATCCGGCTTCTGCCGGAGCGGGTGTTCGCGTTTATATCGTTGACACCGGAGTTATGGCGAGCGATCCCGACTTTGCCGGTCGCATCGAAACCGGTGTCGACATGCTCAACCAAAACTTGCAGGGCGCTGACTGCAACGGTCACGGAACTCACGTTGCTGGAACAGTCGCCGGAACCAAATACGGTGTTGCCAAAAAGGCAACCATTGTTCCCATTCGTGTTCTGGGTTGCAAGGGTTCAGGAAGCTGGTCGGGTTTCATCTCGGCCATGGATTGGATCATCGCAAATCACCCAACCGGCACCCCGGGCGTTATGAACGCCAGCCTCGGTGGCGGCAAGTACCAGTTGGTAAATGACGCGGTACAAAAGTTGTTTGCCGCAGGAATCACACCGGTCATCGCTGCCGGTAACAGCAATGCCGATGCCTGTGCCTATTCGCCATCGAGCACCCCAAATGCGATTACCGTTGGTGCTTCTGACCTAAACGACAACCGTTCTTCGTTCTCGAACTTCGGTGACTGTGTCGACGTTTTTGCACCGGGTTCAAACATCATGTCGAACAACTTTGCCGATAGCTCAACCGGGCGTTCACTTAGTGGAACCTCTATGGCAGCCCCACACGTGGCCGGTCTTGCAGCCCTTTATCTGGGCGACAACAAGGCCGCAAACCCAACCGCCGTGACCGCCGCAATTCAGGCTGGAGCCCAGGCCGGTGTTGTTATTGACGCCAAGAGTGCCATGGGCAACTACCTGATCAACACCAAGTTCACCAACGCGGCGCTACCTCCGGTTGGCGCTCCGACAGCGGTTGTCGCGTCGGCAATCACTGCCAACAGCGCAACCATTTCATGGGCGGCTCCGGCAGGAACCCAAGCTGCCACCAGCTACAAGGTTGAATATCGTGAAGCAACAGCGACCGCATTCAGCTCGATTGATTCGGCCACAACAACAACTGCTCTATCTGCCTTGAAGGCCAACACGACTTACACGGTTCGAGTGTCTTCGGTAAATGGCACCACTGTATCGCCGGCAAGTGGCGAGCTGGTCTTCTCAACGCTTGGTTCGTTTGCCGAGCCACCGACAAACTTGCGCACCACATCAATTTTTGGCAGTCAGATTTCTCTCGCCTGGGATGCACCGACCAGTGCCAACGGTTCGAAAATCACGGGCTATGAAGTTTGGATGGAAACCGCAGGGGTTTGGTCTAAGCGCCTAACTACATCGCAAACAATTGCCAACGTTGCTTCACTAACCGCGAACACAAGCTATGCGTTTAGAGTTCTGGCCGTAAATGCCATCGGTGTTAGCCAGCCATCAAACACGATCTTGGTTTCAACCACAACGGCAACCCCGACCATCGTGGCCATGACTACTCGAAGTAACTGGACTGCCACCACAATTACCGTCAACTGGAATCCGGTTGCTTCAATAGACGCGTCGACACCAATTACCTACAGAGCCGTTGTCACCAACTTGCAGAACAACACACTGGTTGGAACTTACATACTTTCAACCACTTCGATTTCGCTAACAAACCTAACCAGGTACACGATCTATTCGATTGTTGTGACGGCACTTTCAGGAACCATCGCCGGCCCACCTTCAACGCCATACACTTTTCAAACACTTGCCGATGTTCCAACTGCACCAACTAACGTGTCGGTGCAGAAGCCAAGCGCAACACAGTTCAACATCGTCTGGCAGTCACCTCGTGACAGTGGTGGTGCGGCTATCAACGGCTACAAGGTCGAACAACTAGTCGCCGGTGCCTGGAACCTCGTGGCAACCACAGCGGTAACGGTGAACAACTATCTCGTGGCTGCTCCTGCCGCCGGCATGTCTGAGCAATACCGCGTATCGGCGACCAACTCGGTTGGCACCGGAGCGCCTGCGAATGTCACGGTTACCGGCACGGTGCTCGCACCCCAGCCACCAACAAACCTGACCTTCGTGCCAATTGCTGGCAGCAACAACGGCACGCTCAGCTGGGTGGCGCCTGCCAACACCGGAAGTGCTCAAATCACCGGCTACGGTGTTTTCCGCAGCACCAACGGTGGCACTACCTACACGACACTGATTGCGTCAATAGCGGCCACGACCTTCACGACCTCGCTACCACCCAAGGGAGTGACTTACACCTACACGGTTGTCGCCTTTAACTCGGGTGGCTCGAGTGCTGGAGCTATTCCGGTTTCGTACATCCAGCAGAGCACTGTTGCGATTGCGCCTTCTGCACCGACGGCAAGTTTTGCCGCCGACGGAACTCTTCTGGTTGTTTGGAGAACTCCGGCAGACACCGGCGGATCTGCAATCACATCTTTCAAGTTGCAGCGTTTGGTAAACAACCAGTACACGACAATTCGCGAGGGTCTGCTCTTGCAAACCAATCTCATGCGCGAAGCGCCTGGCGTAACCTACACACTGAGGGTCATCGCGGTTAATGCAATCGGAGAGAGCCCTGCATCTGCATCGACCACGATCGCTGTGCCGTTTGCAAAGTCATCGTCTCCTCGCAACTTGGTTACAGACACTGCTTCGCAAAACGGTCGAGTTTTGCTTAAGTGGGACATTCCTGAAAACACAGGCGGAACCGGCGTTTCAACCTATTGGATTCAATATTCTACAAATGGCACAACTTGGCAGTCAAACTGGGCAACCTCGCAAACTAGTTACACATTGAGCATGCCGCCTAAGGGTGCGACATACAGTTACCGAGTTATGGCTTCAACCTCGGCCGGTCTAAGCGACCCATCGAATGTTGTGTCGGTAACTATTTCGGCAACCAAGCCGAACAGCCCATCGCTTCGCTCAATCAACTTCGGCGCCGATGGTTCTGTCGTGGTCGTCTGGTATGCGCCGAGTGACAATGGCGGATCTGCAATAACCGGTTACCGAGTCGAGTCGTCGTCGAACGGTCAGACATACACCACACTGACCACCACAGCGGCAAACGTTCTGACCGCATCAACGGCCCGCCCAGCTCCTGGCTTGCGCGTTTACTTCAGAGTCTTTGCGATAACGGCCCTGGGTGAAAGCAACGCAAGTTCGGTTGCGAGTTTGCAGGCTCCATTCCTCAAGGCATCGGCACCACAGAACTTCGCTGCAGTTGATAACGGCTCAACCGTTGCGGTCTCTTGGACTGCACCGGTCGATCTCGGTGGATCGACCAGCGCCAGCTATCGAGTGCAGCTGAGCAAAGACAATGGGCTGACCTGGACAACCAGCAACATTACGTCAACACTCAGCACGAATGCCATTAGACCAAGCCGCGGAGCAACTTGGATTTATCGCGCTCTCGCCGTAACTAGTTTTGGCTATGGCGACTTCAGCACCTCGGTCTCGATAGCCGTTGCTGCGGGCGTGCCAAACCCTCCAAGCTTGACGCGCTTGTCATTCGCCGCCGATGGAAGCATCGATATGCGTTGGAGTGCTCCGAGCGATAACGGCGGTTCGCCAATTACGTCTTATTCGATTGAAAAGTCATACGACCAAAAGACCTGGACATCTATCGCAACACCGGCCTTCGGCACCAACACGCTCTCGGTACCGCGCGAGAATCCGGGCGTTAGCATTTTTGTTAGGGCCAGCGCAACTTCGGCACTAGGAACATCGGCTTTCTCTTGGGTTTACAGTTTGCAGATGCCGTTCCTAAAGGCGTCGGCCCCGCAAGGCTTCAAGCTCGAAGACATGCAGACCTACCTGAAGGCATCTTGGAGCGTTCCTGAAAATCTTGGTGGCTCAACCTACGTGATCTATTACATCGATTACAGTCGCGATGGCGGTTCGACCTGGAGCCGATTGACTTCGGTATCTTCAGTTGGTGCAAACATCACTCGCCCGGCAAAGGGAACAACTTGGATTTATCGAATCTCGACTTACACGAGTTTTGGATTGGGTGACTCTGCGGCACCGATTAGCGTAACTGCTGCCACCACAGTAGCGAGCGCACCTTCGATTCGTTCGTTCGTATTCAACGCAGATCAGAGCATGACTTTGAACTTCACCGTCCCGAGCGATCTCGGTGGTGTTGCCTTGACCGGCTACCGCGTTGAAAAGTCATCGAACGGTTCAATCTGGACAGAACTCACCACCATGGCAGCCACCGGGGGCCCACTGGTAATCGAGAAGCAAGCCCACGGAACGCGAATGTATGTGCGCGTGTTTGCCCTGAACTCGGTTGGAGTTTCTGCGGCGAGCCGCTCGGCTTATTTGCAGACGCCGTTTGTTCAGGCCACCGCACCACAGGACTTTACCGTCACTCTGGGCTCAAGTGTGGCCCTCAAGTGGTCAGTGCCGACCGATCTTGGTGGTTCGACCACTGTGTATTACTACCAGGTTCAGTACTCGGCCGACGGCACCAACTGGGTGAACTACACCTACACCGGCAGTCTCTCGGCGAACCTGCCAAAGCCGCCAAAGGGTTTGACCTATAGCTATCGTGTTTCAGCGCGAACCGACTTCGGCTTCGGTTTGCCAAGTGCCTTGGTTACCGCAACTTCAACAACCACGGCCCCTAGCTGGGTTACGAGCGTGACTGTGGTTCGCAACAGTGCAACTCAATTCACGCTCAACTTCAACCGGCCAAGTGACCTTGGCGGTTTGACCGAATGGAGCTACCGCATTCTTGCTTCACAGGGTAACTCCTACGTTGAAGTAGCCGCTGGAGTAGGCGCAAACACGAACTCGGTTCAGCTCACTGCCCCGGCACCGAATGTTAACGGATTCTTCAAAATCATCGCAAGCAATGCCAACGGTAGTGACTCGTTCAACTACACGCTCATGGTGCGGGGATAGCACAGACTAGAAAAGACCCCGTCTCGCGACGGGGTCTTTTTAATTCTTAGGGCTCTAGTCTGCCGCGCCGAGAACAACGGCGAAGATAACATTCAGAATAGTCAGCGCCATTATCGATGGAACGACCCACTTCGGAGTGTTGGCTTTCTTGCTGTAGGTGTAAGCGATGAAGAAGATTGCCGTGATGCCGGCACTCTTCAAGCTGATGGTGAGAGCGTTAACGTTCTCGCCGTTTGCTGGCAGCAATCCTGCCATTGCCAAACCGGTTAGCAGCGAGAGCCATGATCCGTGAAGAATGCTCGGAAGCACTTTTGCTCCGGTTTTGAATAGTGCTACCTGGCTTAGTGTTCCAGCCATGATTGATGCGAATCCTAGAAGGTGAAGTACGAGTGTGATTCGGATTATCAGTTCAATGTTCATTACTTCATACTAGCCATGAGCACTGCGGCTTCAACGGCCTCGCGCCCCTTGTCTTCTTTAGAGTCGGGCAATCCGGCGCGATCTAGCGCCTGCTGCTCGTCGTTCACGGTTAGTAGGCCGAAACCAATCGGAATACCGGTGTCTAGTTGCACACGGGTGAGACCGTCGGTTGCAGCTCGGCAGACATATTCAAAATGCGGAGTCTGGCCGTAGATTACGCAACCGAGCGCAATCACAACGTCTGCTCCCTGATCGATTGCATACTGGGCGGCCAGCGGAAGCTCGAAGGCTCCGGGCACGTTCCAGATCTCATAGGTGTCGTTGCCCGCCTCTTTCAGCGCGCGTTCGGCACCGGCCTGAAGGCCATCCATGACTTTCTTGTGCCAGCCGGTGACCAGCACGGCCACCTGCAAGTTGCTTGCGTCAACGTTGAATTTCGGTGCTTCGCCGGCCATTAGTGCTCCTCTGGAATGATGTGACCCATTCGGGCACGCTTGGTTTCAAGGTAGCCCGCGTTCTCGAGTGCCTGGCCAACCAACACCGCAACATATTCATTCACCGGAATGCCGGCGTTGATCAAGAAGCCACTCTTTGCTGGGTTGTTGGTCATCAGACGCACGCTGTGAACGCCCATGTCACGCAAAATTGCAACCGCCGCACCATACTCGCGGTTCTCGCTCGGCAAACCGAGCGCCAAGTTTGCATCGACAGTGTCGTAGCCCTGGTCTTGCAGTGAGTACGCGCGCAACTTGTTGAGCAATCCGATGCCACGACCCTCTTGGCCGCGCAGGTAAATCACAATTCCACCGTTCGGGTCGTTGGCAATCTGGTCGAGAGCGAAGTCGAGCTGCGGACCGCACTCACACTTGAGTGAACCGAAGGCTTCACCCGTGATGCACTCGCTGTGCATGCGAACCAAAACGTTTTCACCACTCGGGTTACCCGCGATGATGGCAACGTGGTCTGCGGTTGTCTTGATGTCGTAGTAACCACGAAGTGTGAAATTGCCGTGAATGCTCGGCAGCTTGGCCACCGCGTCTAGGCGAATTCTGTTGTTCGGGTTGACCGTGTGTGAAATCTCATGGGTGGTGAGATAGTCGGTGATCTGTTCGATGGTAATCACTGGCAGGTTCTCGCGAGCACCAACTTCGATTAGTTCTGGCAGACGCATCATGCTGCCGTCTTCGCTAACCATTTCGCCAATCACACCAACCGGGTTTAGACCGGCTAGTTTCAAGAGGTCGACGGTTGCCTCGGTGTGACCGGCACGGCCGAGAACACCGGCCGGATGCGCACGCAGTGGCACCATGTGACCGGGGCGAATGAGTGACTCGGGGTTCGACTTTGGGTCGGCAAGCACGTTGGCGGTGTTCGCGCGCTCTTCTGCGCTAACCCCGGTGGCCTGGCGGTTGCTGGCATCTACCGTGATCGTGTAGCTGGTGCCGTGCGGGTCTTTGTTGTTTGTGGTCATCAAAGGCAGGTCTAGGTCGTTGGCACGAGACTCTTCCATCGGCACGCAGAGGTAGCCGGTGGTGTTTCGCACTAACCAGGCCATCCACTCGGGGTTGACCAACTCTGCCGAGATGATTGCGTCACCTTCGTTTTCGCGATCTGCCGAGTCGGCCACGAGCACTGGCTTTCCGGCGCGAAGTGCGTCGAGAGCCGACTCTATTGTTGATAGCTGCATTAGTTTTTCCTTGCTTCGAGTAGTCGTTCGATGTGCTTTGCCATGACGTCTGCCTCGACGTTTACCTTCGCACCCACCTGCTTGCTGCCAAGCGTGGTTAGTGCCAGTGTTTCTGGAATCAGGCTTAGCCCGATAAAGTCGTCGCCGACCTCGTTGACGGTTAGTGAAACTCCGTCGATTGTTATTGAGCCCTTGAGCACGATGTACTTCATCAATTCCACTGGAATGCTGACGCGCAACCACTCCCAGTTTTCGCTAGGTTCACGCGAAATGATTTTTCCGACGCCGTCTACGTGCCCCTGCACCACGTGCCCGCCAAAACGAGTGGCGGCTGTCATAGCGCGCTCGAGGTTTACGCTGTCACCAACCTTTAGCTCGCTTAGCGAGGTGCGGTCGAGGGTTTCTTTCATGACGTCTGCCGTAAAACTGTTGCCGTCAAACTCAACCGCGGTTAGGCAGGTTCCGCTAACCGAAATAGAGTCACCGCGCTTGACATCGCTAACCACGATCGGGCCTTCCAAAGTAAGTCGAACAGCGTCTTGCTGTTGCTCGATTGCCTTCACTCGTCCGAGTTCTTCAATGATTCCGGTGAACATTAGTTTTGCTCCTCTGTTTTGACCGGGCTAGCGGTGATCAATAGGTCTTCGCCCAGCAGTTCAACCTCGTCGAACTGCCAGCGATTAATCTCGCTCATGGTCTCGATACCCAGGTCGTGCAGGGCCAGGCGGCTTCCGCCAAGCAGGTTTGGGGTCAGGTAGACCAGCAGCTGGTCGGCAAGACCCGCGCGAATAAAGGCGCTGGCGAGCTCTGCTCCGCCTTCGACCCATAGGTGTCGGTGTCCGAGCCTGAATAGGTCACGGGTGACCTGCTCAAGGTCATGGGTCTCAAAGCGCAGGGTGTCGGCCTCATTGCTGAATACTCGCTTGGTGCCGTCGAGCCTGCGCATGCCAATGACTACTCGTAATGGTTGGTGTTCATAGGGTGTGCCGTCGGGGGTGCGCGCGGTCAACTCGGGGTCGTCGATCTCGACGGTGTTGGTGCCAACGGCAATCGCGTCAATTCTCGATCGTCTCGAGTGAACATCGAAGCGCGCGTCTTCGCCGCTTATCCATCTCGAGGTTCCATCGTTTGCGGCAGTGCGACCATCGAGAGTCGATGCCCACTTGACAGTTACGAAGACGCGCTGATTTTTGGTTGCGGTCTTCCAAACGTGAATCAGTTCTTCGGCTTCGTCTTCGAGAATTCCCTCGATAACTTCGACTCCAGCGCGAGCAAGTTTTTCTGCACCACCGCTAGAAACTTCACCGGGGTCATTGCAAGCAAAGATCACTCGTGAAATTCCAGCCTCGACAAGTGCATCGGCGCAGGGGCCGGTCTTGCCGGTGTGGTTGCAAGGTTCGAGAGTCACGACAGCCGTGAAACCTTTTGGCAAAGTTGCGTCAGCATCGAGTGAAAGTTTTTCTCGCAGGTTTTGCAACGCCATTACTTCGGCGTGCGGGGTTCCGGCACCCTCGTGCCAACCCTCTGCTACAACCTCGCCGGCTGCATCGAGAATCACGGCACCCACCTGCGGGTTCGCACCATATTCTGGGCCGCGTGCGGCTAGCTCAATCGCTAACCTCATTGCGGTTTCAAACTGGTTCATGTGCCATCCGTGTTCTGCTG
>JAIOXI010000008.1:0-28498 GCA_021741685.1 Rhodoluna sp. | reverse complement strand
CTCCTCTAATCGCTTGGCAATTCCGCATACGGCCAAGTCAGAGATGCCTGAGTCTGCGAGTGCCCGAATAGCCGCGCTCACCTGAGGTTGACCCCCATCGACAATCAAGAGATTTGGACGGTAAGAGAACTTGGTGGGATCGGCTTCGGCGTCGGTCTCTGGCGCCTTCAAATACTTCAAGCGCCTCATCAAGACCTGATAGATCGAGTCGGTGTCGTCAGTGGTTTCAGAGATCGAGAATCTGCGGTACTGATCTTTCTTGGCCAAACCATCTTCGAAGACCACCATCGAGGCAACGACGTCGGTGCCGGCGAGGTGGCTTACGTCGAAGCACTCAATGCGCAAAGGAGCATCATCGAGATTCAGCGCCTTTTGAATTCCGGCGAGCGCATCGGCCCTGGCGGTGAAGTCGGTGCTTCTGCGAGATTTGTAGAGCGCAAGAGCGTGCTGCGCATTCTTCATCGCGGTCTCTTGAAGTGCTCGCTTGTCACCTCTCTGCGCGACCCTAATGTCTACCTTCGCTCCTCGAAGCTCAGTCAGCCATCTCTGCAATGCGCCAAGATCAAGTGGCGTCGCCGGAACGATGATTTTCTTTGGAATCTCGGAGCCGGCACCACGCTTTGATGCTGTGTAGACGTTTTGAATCACGTATTCGACTAGCTCTGGCAGATCGCGCTCGAGCTCTTTGTCAACAACCCATCCTCGAACTCCACGAATTCTGCCGCCCCTAACTATGAACAACTGCACCGCAGCCGCAAGTTCGTCATCGGCGATGGCGAACAGGTCGGCATCGGTCTGATCGTTAAAGACCACTGTGCTCTTTTCGAGAACGGTCTCGAGGGCTTCAATGTTGTCGCGTAACTTAGCGGCTCGTTCGTAGTGCTGTTCATCGCTGGCCGTCTGCATGCGAGAACGCAGTGACTCAATATGTTTGGTGTCGCCGCCACCCATGAAGTCGGCAAATTCATTAGCCAACTTTTTGTGTGAATCCTTGTCAATTCTCTCTACGCACGGGGCACTGCATTTGCCTATGTCGGCAAGCAGGCAGGCTCGATTCGCGCTCCTGGCGCGATTAAACACTCCGCTGCTACAACTCCTGATCGGATAGACCTTGAGCAGTGTGTCGAGTGTCTCTCGAATCGCCCAGGCATTTGTATAGGGCCCAAAATACTTGAGCCCAGACAGTTCTCGATTTCTCGTAATGAAAGCTCTGGGTACCGCCTCGGCTGTCGAAATAGCCAAGTAGGGATACGACTTGTCATCTTTGAAGCGCACGTTAAACGGTGGAGAGAACTCCTTTATCCACTGAAACTCGAGTTGAAGGGCCTCATATTCGGACTTAACAATCGTCCATTGAACATCTGCCGAACTGGTGACCATGCGCCTGGTTCGCTCGTGCAGGCTGTCCAGAGGGGCAAAGTAGCTGATTAGCCTGGCCCTCAGGTTCTTGGCTTTGCCTACATAAAGAACTCGCCCGGTTTTATCGAACCAACGGTAAACACCTGGCTCCGTTGGAATCTCGGAGGTTTTTGGTCTGAAGCTCAGCTCGTCAGACATCGGCTAGCTCGCCAGCGTCTCTTTCAAGAACTTGCCCGTGAAACTCTTAGTCGATTTAGCTACCTGCTCCGGGGTTCCGATTGCGAGGATCTCGCCACCACCGGCACCACCCTCTGGGCCGAGGTCGATAACCCAGTCGGCACACTTAATCACATCGAGGTTGTGCTCGATGACGATAACGGTGTTTCCCTTTTCGACTAGACCGTTGAGCACCAGCAGCAGCTTGCGAACGTCTTCGAAGTGCAAACCCGTTGTCGGTTCGTCAAGCACATATATCGATCTTCCGTACGAGCGTCGCTGAAGTTCTGTTGCGAGCTTCACTCGCTGCGCCTCACCACCGCTGAGTGTGGTCGCGCTTTGACCGAGTCGAACGTAGCCGAGACCAACCTCGACCAATGTTTCTAGGTATCGGGCGATTGAGTTGATTGGTGCAAAAAACTCTGCTGCCTCAGCAATTGGCATCTCTAGGATTTCGGCGATGTTCTTGTTCTTGTACTTAACCTGCAGCGTTTCACGGTTATAGCGCGCACCGTGGCAGACCTCGCAGGCAACGTAAACATCTGGAAGGAAGTTCATCTCAATCTTGAGGGTTCCGTCGCCAGAGCAAGATTCGCAGCGACCGCCCTTAACGTTGAATGAGAAACGCCCCTGCTGATAGCCCCTGGCTTTTGACTCGGCTGTGTCGGCGAATAGTTTGCGCACGTGGTCAAAAACCCCGGTGTAGGTAGCAGGGTTCGAGCGCGGTGTACGACCAATCGGTGCTTGGTCTACGTGAACCACCTTGTCTAGGTGCTCTATGCCGTCTATTCGCTTGTGCTTGCCGGCCACCCCCTTTGCTCCGTTGAGCCGGTTGGCGAGAGTTTCATACAAAATGTCGTTAACCAGTGATGACTTTCCCGATCCGCTTACTCCCGTAACAGCGGTGAAAACTCCAAGCGGAAACTCAACATCTATGTTCTTCAAGTTGTTCTCGCGGGCACCGAATACCTTTACTTTGCGAGCCGGATCAATTGACCTTCGCACGGTTGGTGTTTCGATCTTCTGTTTCCCGCTAAGAAAGGCACCGGTAACCGAGAGCTTGTTCTTGAGCAGGTCCTTGTATGTTCCGCTGTGCACTACCTCTCCGCCGTGCACTCCGGCGCCAGGGCCGATGTCTACTATCCAGTCAGAAGACTTGATGGTGTCTTCATCGTGCTCAACCACAATCAGGGTGTTTCCAAGATCGCGCAATTTCAGAAGAGTTTCAATCAGTCTGCGATTGTCGCGCTGGTGCAAGCCAATCGAAGGTTCGTCGAGAACATAAAGCACACCGGTTAGACCAGAACCGATCTGCGTTGCCAATCGAATTCGCTGTGCCTCTCCACCGCTTAGCGTGGCCGCGGCTCTGTCGAGGCTCAGGTAATCGAGTCCTACGGCCAAGAGGAACTCTAGGCGGGCCTTGATTTCACGAAGAACCTGAGCGGCGATTTTTACATCGCGAGCGTCGAGCTTTATCTTCTCAAAAAATGAAAAGCAGTCTGACAGGCTCAATTTGGCAACATCGGCTATCGAGCGATCAGCGACTTTGATCGCGAGAACCTCTGGCCTCAGTCTCGAGCCATCGCATGCAGGGCAATCAACTTCGCGGTGGTAGCCTGCCCACTTGGCTCGGGCATAGTCGCTTTCGGTCTCAAGCAGTTTTCTTTCGACATAGGCGATCACACCCTCGAATCCAGTGGTGTAGCGAAGCTCGCGACCGTACTTGTTCTTCCACTTAACCTGAACATCGAAATTGTTGCCAAAGAGAACGGCCTGTTGAATTTCTTCGGGCAACTTATTCCAAGGCGTAGACAACTTGAACTTTAGCTCGGTGGCGAGACCGTTCATCATCCTGGTCATGTACGGGTAAATCTTGCCCTGCGGAGTCGACCATGGCAGCAAGACACCATCTGCAATCGAGTCGTCGGGGTCACCGACTACCAAATCAACATCGGCACTCATCTTCACGCCGAGTCCACCACAATCCTGGCAAGCGCCAAAGGGTGCGTTAAATGAAAATGTGCGAGGCTCGATCTCGGTTATGGCGAGCGGGTGCTCGTTCGGACAAGACATGCGCTCGCTGAACACACGGGTCTTTTTTGCTACGCGTTTTTCATCGATGAGATCAATGACTATTCGGCCACCAGCAAGTTTTAGAGCGGTTTCAACCGAGTCAGTAAGACGACCAACTATGTCTGGCTTCGAGACCAATCGGTCTACCACGACCGAAATGTCGTGCTTGAAAGTCTTTTTCAGTGGCTTCGCTTCGGCAAGCTGAACCACTTCACCGTCGACAACCGCACGTGCGTAGCCTTGGCTCACGAGATCCTTGAAAAGGTCGACGAACTCTCCCTTTTTCTGATCGACCAGTTGGGCGAGAATTTGAAATCTCGTGCCGTCTTCGAACTCAAGTATTTGGTCAACGATTTGCTGCGGAGATTGCTTCACGATCTTTTCGCCGCACTCGGCGCAGTATGGAATGCCAATGCGAGCCCAGAGCAGTCTCAGGTAGTCGTGAATCTCGGTTATAGTTCCGACGGTTGAGCGGGGATTTCGATTGGTTGATTTTTGGTCGATTGAAACGGCAGGGCTCAAACCCTCTATGAAGTCGACATCGGGTCGGTCAACCTGCCCGAGAAACTGCCTCGCATAAGACGAAAGGCTTTCTATGTAACGTCGTTGGCCTTCGGCAAAGATTGTGTCAAAAGCCAGCGATGACTTACCCGAACCGCTGAGACCCGTGAATACAACCATTGAGTCTCTGGGAATCTCCAAATTGAGATTCTTGAGGTTGTGAACGCGAGCGCCCTTTACGACGAGTTTGTTTGAGTTGCTCACTGGGGTAATTGACACCTTAGAAGTCTAAAACGCCAGACCGGGCTAAACCTCCCAGCTAGTCGACGTGGCCGGCTTGTTCCATTTGACGAAGTTCACGCTTCAACTCGACCATTTCATCACGGATGCGTGCCGCTAATTCGAACTGCAATTCGGCGGCGGCCGCCTTCATCTGCTGTTCTAGTTCGACAACGACCGAGAGAATCTCGTCGTAAGCCTTTCCGGCGATCCCCTTGCGACCCTTTGTGGCCGAAGCTGACTGCCCAGATTTAAGCTTGCCGCCGCTCTTTCCACGGTTTTCGGCTATCAGCTGCGCGGTGTCAGCCTCTTCTCGCATGATGTCATCGGTGATGTCTGCGATTTTCTTTCGCAGTGGCTGTGGGTCGACTCCCCTTGCCAGGTTGTATGCAACTTGCTTCTCGCGGCGTCGATCGGTTTCGTCTATGGCTTTTGCCATCGCATCGGTAATGCGATCGCCATACATGTGAACCTCGCCATTGATGTTTCTGGCTGCTCGACCAATTGTTTGAATCAGCGATGTTGCCGAGCGCAGGAATCCCTGCTTGTCTGCATCGAGTATCGCTACCAGGGAGACCTCTGGAAGGTCTAGACCCTCTCGCAGCAGGTTGATTCCAACCAGAACGTCATAGGCGCCGGTCCTTAGTTCGCGCAAGAGTTCGACCCGTCGCAAGGTGTCAACATCGCTGTGCAGGTATCTCACGCGAACGCCGGCCTCGGTTAGAAAGTCGGTTAGTTCTTCAGACATTTTCTTTGTGAGAGTTGTGACCAGAATTCGCTCGTCCTTGGCAACTCGAACCCGAATCTGCTCTAGCAGATCGTCGATTTGGCCCTTGGTTGGTTTAACCACTATCTGCGGGTCTACCAATCCGGTTGGTCTGATGATCTGTTCGACCACACCATCGGCAACACCCATTTCATATTTACCAGGGGTAGCCGAGAGATATACCGTTTGCCCTACTCGTTGCTGAAACTCATCCCAGCGCAGCGGTCGGTTATCCATGGCCGATGGAAGCCTGAAGCCGTGTTCAACCAAAGTACGTTTTCTAGACGCATCCCCTTCGTACATTGCACCAATCTGGGGAACGGTCACGTGTGACTCATCAATGACCGTTAGAAAGTCGTCGGGAAAGTAATCGAGCAGACAGCTGGGAGCTTCGCCGGGTTCGCGATTATCGATGTGTCTCGAATAGTTCTCAATGCCACTGCAGAAGCCAAGTTCGCGAATCATCTCGAGGTCGAAGCTGGTGCGCATCTTAATTCTCTGGGCCTCAAGCAGTTTGCCCTGCTGTTCGAACTCTTTAACCCTGGCGATGGCCTCGTGCTCGATGGCTTCGATGGCCCTACCCATTTGTTCGACCGGAGCGACGTAATAGGATGCCGGAAAAATTGCCACGGTAGAAGGTGTTCCCATGACCTCACCGGTCAGTGGTGAGAGCGAATAGATAGCCTCAATTTCATCGCCAAACAGCTCTATACGCGTCGCTAACTCGTCGTAAACCGGAATTATCTCGATGGTGTCGCCCTTGACCCGAAAGTTTCCCCGACTGAAGTCAATGTCGTTGCGCTTGTACTGAAGCTCAACAAATCTGCGAATCAGTGAGTCGCGATCGATTCTTTGGCCTACCTGCAGCGGAACACTCTGATTTAGGTACTCAGCTGGAGCACCAAGCCCATAGATGCAGCTAACCGTGCTAACCACAATTACGTCTCGACGCGAAAGCAGGCTCATGGTTGCTTTATAGCGAAGCCTCTCGACCTCTTCGTTTATCGAACTATCTTTCTCGATGAAGGTGTCTGTCTGCGGCACATAGGCCTCGGGTTGGTAGTAGTCGTAATAGCTAACGAAGTACTCAACCGCGTTGTTGGGCAATAACTGCTTGAATTCGTTGGCCAGCTGGGCCGCAAGCGTCTTATTGTGAGCTAAGACCAGGGTTGGGCGTTGCAATTGCTCGACCAGCCAAGCCGTGGTGGCCGACTTTCCGGTTCCGGTTGCTCCGAGCAAGACAACATCTCGCTCGCCGTTGTTTATGCGCTTAGTGAGTTCGGCTATCGCCTGAGGCTGATCGCCCGCTGGAACGTAATCGCTAATTACCTCAAATCGGTTCAGCGCACGAGTGTCTTGCATCACTGACCCCTGTGGGCAGATGCGAGTACTTCGATTTCACGCCAGAGTTTGTCTGCATCCCTCAAGAGAAAGGTGACGTCTTGATTGGAATTCAAGATTCGATCTGCTCTGGCCGCTCGTTCAACTGGTTTCGCTTGAGAGGCTATGCGGCTCTGGGCTTCGCTCAGGCTTAGGCCGCGTATCTCCGTCAATCTCTTGATCTGCGCATCTTCGGGCGCCTCAACGGTGACCACGAGATCGAAGTCATGGTCGACCGCCGCTTCAACGAGCAGCGGTACGTTGTAAACCACAATTGCGTCGCTCGCAAATTCGCTCAAGAGTTGCTTGGTACGTTCTTTGATCAGCGGATGCAGAATCGAGTTCAAGAGAAGTCTCTTCTCAGGGCTCTCGAAAACAATCTTTGCGAGGACACTTCTATTCAATTCGCCACTGTCACTCAGAACGTTGCTGCCGAAGGCCTGCACGACCTGCGATAATCCCGGGCTCTCAATTTGCACAACTTCGCGCGCAACATCGTCTGCATCAATTTCAAAGGCACCGTGTTCTACCCAGCGCTTAGCGACCGTGCTCTTTCCGGCTGCAATGCCCCCGGTCAGGCCGATCAGATACATGCTCTAAGCCTAAGCAATCGATGTGTTAAAGCAGAATGCGGGCCGCTCTCGTGACCCGCATTCTCAAATTGAAACTTACTCTGCGCTCTTTAGCTTGTCGCGAAGTGCGGCAAGCGACTCGTCGCCAGACAAGGTGCCTTCGTCTGAAGATTCGCTTGAAAAGCTTGAGCCTTCGGCTGCAGGTGCAGCAGCTGGGGCGTCTGGCAATTTGGCTGCCGCTTCGTTGGCGACCTTTACCTGACGCTTGTGCTCTTCCCAACGGGCGTGCGCTTCCGCGTACTCCTTCTCCCACTTGGTGCGAGCGTCCTCGTAACCAGGCTTCCACTCGCTTGTAGCTGAATCAAACCCCTCTGGGTACTTGTACTGACCGGCGTCGTCATAGTCGGCCGCCATTCCATACAGTGCCGGGTTGAACTCGGTTCCCTCAGGGTTTACCTCTTCGGTAGCCTGCTTCAACGAAAGTGAGATGCGACGACGGTCGAGATCGATGTCAATGACCTTGACGAAGACGTCTTGGTTGACCGCGACTACCTGCTCGGCTAGTTCTATGTGCTTGGCAGAGAGCTCTGAAATGTGGACAAGACCCTCGATGCCGTCTGCAACACGAACGAATGCGCCGAACGGCACCAACTTGGTGACCTTTCCAGGCGCGTACTGTCCGATTGCGTGGGTGCGAGCGAATACTGCCCATGGGTCTTCCTGAGTCGCCTTGAGCGATAGCGATACACGCTCGCGGTCCTGGTCGACTTCGAGAACCTCTACGGTTACCTCTTGGCCAATTTCTACTACCTCAGATGCGTGTTCGATGTGCTTCCATGACAGCTCTGAAACGTGAACCAAACCATCTACGCCACCGAGGTCGATGAAAGCACCGAAGTTTACGATTGACGAAACCACACCGGTACGAATCTGACCCTTGGTCAAATCTGCAAGGAAAGTGCTACGGTTCGCCGATTGGCTCTGCTCTAGAAGCGCACGACGTGAAAGCACAACGTTGTTGCGATTCTTGTCGAGCTCAAGAATCTTGGCTTCAACTTTTTGACCCAGGTATGGGCCTAGGTCGCGCACGCGGCGCAACTCAATGAGTGATGCCGGCAAGAAGCCGCGAAGTCCGATGTCGACGATAAGTCCACCCTTGACGACCTCGATGACTACACCGGTAACGGTGCCGTCTGCTTCTTTAACCTTTTCGACATCGCCCCACGCGCGCTCGTACTGTGCGCGCTTCTTTGAAAGGATAAGTCGGCCTTCTTTGTCTTCCTTTTGAAGAACAAGGGCTTCGATAGTGTCGCCCACTGAAACGATCTCTGAAGGATCTGCATCGTGGCGAATTGAAAGTTCTCTCGAAGGAATAACGCCTTCGGTTTTGTAGCCAACGTCTAGAAGAACTTCATCGCGATCAATCTTTACTACGGTGCCTTCGATTAGGTCACCATCGTTGAAGAATTTAAGGGTCTTTTCGACCGCTGCTAGAAAGTCCTCAGCAGATCCAATGTCGTTGACTGCGATCTGCTTGCTTGGGGTTGTTGTCATATTTTGTTTTACTCTTTACGGACACACTCGGGCCAGACGAGGAAACCCTCGAAGGCAATGGATTTGTGCCAAAACGGCACTTGACAATTGTAGCCCTGTTGCCAGGCCTAACTAAAGCCCCAGAACCGACTTAATGGCCAGCGGCATCCCAGGACGATCCGACCCCGATGTGAACATCCAGTGGAACGCTGAGTTCAACGACATTCTTCATCTCATGGGTGACCAGGCTTGTGAGGCTGTCGAGCTCTCCTGCGGCGACCTCAAAGACCAATTCGTCGTGCACCTGAAGCAGCATGCGGCTTTTCAGCCCAGTTTCGGCCATTTTGCCAGCAATTCGGGTCATCGCCAGTTTCATGATGTCTGCTGCCGTGCCCTGGATCGGTGCGTTTAGAGCGGCTCGTCGAGCCGCCTCTCGAACCTGAAAGACGCTCGAGCGAAGATCGTCGAAAGGCCTGCGTCTGCCAAAGGTTGTGGCAGTGAATCCGTTGAGTTTGGCCTGGTCGACAACTTGAGACAGGTAGCGCCGAACTCCGCCGAACCGGTCAAAGTAGTCGGCCATAAGCTGTTTGGCTTCGCCATTACTCATTCGAAGTTGCTTGGCCAGCCCATACTCGCTCAAACCGTAAACCAAACCGTAGCTCATGGCCTTGACCTTCGAACGCATTGCGCTCGTAACATCCGCTGCGGCTACGCCGAATATACGCGAGCCCACGAATCTGTGCAGGTCTTCGCCCGTTTTGAAGGCTTCGATTAGACCCGCATCTTCACTGAGGTGGGCCATGATGCGCATTTCTATCTGTGAGTAGTCGGCCGTGAGTAGGGTCTCGTAACCGACTCCGACGATAAACGAGTCCCTAATCTGACGCCCACGTTCGCTCTTAATAGGAATGTTCTGCAGGTTTGGTGAGTCGCTCGAAAGTCTTCCGGTTGAGGTTCCCGTTTGTGAGTAGTTGGTGTGAATGCGGCCATCGTCGGCGATGGCTTTTATAACCGTCTCAACTATTTGACGAAGTTTGCTCACTTCTCTGTGCTCGAGTAACTTTGCTAGAAAAGGGTGTTCGGTTTGTTCGAACAATTCCGTGAGCGCGGCTGCGTTTGTGGAGAAGCCTGTCTTTACAGATTTAGTTCCGGTCATGCCAAGATCATCGAACAAAACGGTCTGCAACTGTTTTGGTGAAGCCAGATTAATCTCTTTTCCGATTATTGAATAGGCGTCTTTTGCGATGGCGGCAACCTCATCACCAAGAGAGGCAAACAGGGCTTCGAGTTTTGGCTTATCGATGAAAATTCCCGTGTGTTCCATAGTTGCAAGGGCTCGGCTGGTTGGTAGCTCAATTTCTTGCAGAACTCGCAACTGGTCTTCTGACCTAAGGGTTTCAAAGAGGGTTGGAGCGAGGGTTGCAACTAGCCAAGCATCTAGTGAGGCGTCATCGATCGACTCACGAATCAGAGCGTTTTGATCGCCTCTGGTTACCGAGATACCCAGGTACTCAAGCGCGATGTCATCGAGCAGGTAATCTTTGCGAACTGGATTCTGCAGGTAGGTCATCAGCAGAATATCGAATTCGACACTGCGAAGGTCAAGTTTCAAATCAAGAAGTTTTCTTGTGGTGTTCTTCGCGTCAAATATTGCCTTTGGGCTGTCAGAAGCGAGCCATTCTGCAAGCACATGTGAGAGTTCGTTGGTTGACTTAGGTGCCCATGAGAGTCTTTGAGTTTCGGTGGCAAAGCCAACGCTCATTACTGAGTTGTCGCCAAATTCAAATGCAATCGAGGTTAGGCCTTTTTGACTCGTCAAAAATTTGCTTAGCGCAGAAGAGTCAACGTTCTTATTGTCTGGAATCGTTATCTCGCGAAAGACTTGCGGCGCGCTAACCGGCTGATCTCCTTCAACTACTTCGCTGCCACTTTCGGCAATGGGTGCGCCGGTCACTCCCCTAAGCCTGAGCACTCGCTCGGTGAGGGATTTGAAGTGGAGTTTGCTAAAAACCTCTCGAACGCTGGCCTCGTTGACGCCTGTGATTTGAAGACTGTCGAAACCGAAGTCGAAATCAAGATCGCGCACCAAGTGGTTCAGCCTGCGATTTCGAACCGCCAGTTGAAGATGCTCGCGCAGGCTCTCGCCAACCTTGCCTGGAATTTGATCTGCCGAATCAATGATGGCCTGCAGCGATCCAAATTGTTGCAGCCACTTTGCAGCTGTCTTGGGTCCAACACCCGGTATTCCAGGCAGATTGTCCGACGTCTCTCCAACGAGTGCGGCCAGGTCTGGATACTGCTTGGCGTGAACGGCGTATTTTGCATAGACCGCCTCGTCATCCATGCGGGCAAGATTCAGCACACCCTTGACCGGATAGAGAATTGTGGTGTCTTCGCGAATCAGTTGAAATGTGTCACGGTCACCAGACACCACGAAAACTCGATAACCCTGATCGGCTGCCTGATCGGCAAGGCTCGCCAATATGTCGTCTGCCTCATAGTTGTCTCGGGTGATGTTTTTAATGTTCATCGCGTTTAGCGCTTCACGAAGCAGTTCGGTTTGCCCTATGAATTCGGGCGGGGTTTCTCCCCTGGTGCCCTTGTATTCGGGATATTCCTCGGTTCTAAACGATTCTCTTGATAGATCGAATGCAACAGCCATGTGGGTTGGCTTTTCGGCAGAGAGAATGTTTAACATCATCGAGATGAATCCGTGGATGGCATTGGTGTGTTGGCCGTCTGGAGTTCTGAAGCTGTCTGGACTGAGCGCATAAAATGCTCTAAAAGCCAAGGAATGACCGTCGATTAGCAGCAGAGTAGGCTTGGCATTCATAGCCATAGCCTAGGCGAAAGCGCGTGTGAGGAGCCTCATGACCGATGAAGTGAAGACCAGTGAAGCTGGTGCCAAGCTTCTAGCCGAGCGTTCGGTTGGCGAACTTGCCGACAAAATGGGCATCAAAATAGTCGAGCTATCTGCCGAGCGTGCCGTCGGCACAATGCCAGTTTCCGGAAACATGCAACCTTTTGGAGTACTTCACGGCGGCGCCCACGTGGTGCTCGGAGAGAGCCTCGGAAGTATGGCGGCTAATGTATGGGCTTATCCGGATCGCGTGGCAGTTGGAATAGAAGTTAATGCCTCGCACAGCCGTTCGGCCACCTCTGGAATCGTAACCGGAACCTGTACGGCCCTCAACCTTGGAAAGTCGCTAACTGTTCACGAAATCGTGATTACCGATGAGCAAGGTCGCAGGCTGTCAACGGTGCGCATTACGAATTACCTGCGCGAAAAACCTAGTCGCTAGCAGGTTCGGTTTTCTTCTCGCCCAACTGGTCAATAATTGTCAGAGCTACTTCGTGCATTGTGAGACGTCTATCCATGGACGCCTTTTGAATCCATCTAAAGGCCTCGGGTTCAGTGAGATTCATCTTCTCGTTCAGCAGCCCCTTGGCTCGGTCGACTAACTTTCTTGTTTCAAATCTTTCGGTCAGATCCTGAACCTCGGCCTCGAGGGCGGTAAGTTGCTGATGTCTACTCCAGGCTATTTCTATTGCAGGAAGCAAATCGTTTGGGGTGAATGGCTTAACCACATAGGCCATGGCTCCAGCCTCGGATGCCCTGTCAACGAGTTCCTTTTGGCTAAAAGCGGTTAGCAGGACTATTGGAATTCTTAACGCCTGCATCTGCTCTGCCGCAGAAATGCCATCGAGGTTCGGCATTTTGATGTCCATGACGATTATGTCTGGCTTCTTGCTCTTTGCAAGCTCGACTGCCTCAAGACCGTCGGCGGCTTCGGCAATCACATCGAAACCAAAGTCGATGAGAGTTTCTACGATGTCCATGCGAATGAGAGACTCGTCTTCTGCCACCAAGACTGTTCGTTTTGCCGTTGAGTCGCTCATCTGTCTAAGCATATTGGAGTTTTGGCCCTAAACGACGATGGTCTAAACTATTTCGGTAGCAAGCCGAAGTGGCGAAATGGCAGACGCGGAGCACTCAAAATGCTTTTCCGAAAGGAGTGCGGGTTCAAGTCCCGCCTTCGGCACAAACAAAAAACCGACCCCTGCGGGTCGGTTTTTTACTGTTTTGGTTAGCCGGCTTCGCCGACCCTGTGAACTCTCAATGTGTTGGTTGAACCCGGAACACCAGGTGGTGTGCCCGCGACAACGACGACCTCGTCGCCCATCTTGGCCAGACCCTGCGCCAGAAGAATCTCGTCAACCTGATCCATCATTTGGTCGGTGTGTTTCACCGGATTGACCAGGAATGTTTTAGAACCCCAAACCATCGATAAGCGTCTTCTAGTATCTGCGTTTGGGGTGAAGGCCAGTATCGGAACAGCGGAACGCAGTCGAGAAACCCTGCGCAGTGAATCGCCAGACTCGGTGAAGACACAAACGAACTTAGAGCCAAGTAGCTCGGCTATCTCGACTGCTGCCTTTGAGACCGCACCCGAATGCGTGTGAGGGCGTGTACCGAGACCTGGAATTCGATCTAGTCCATTGTCTTCGGTCGATTCGATGATTCGCGCCATTACTTCGACGGTCTCAACCGGCCATTTGCCAACTGAGGTTTCACCAGAGAGCATCACCGCGTCAGCGCCATCCAGAATCGCGTTCGCAACATCAGATGCTTCTGCTCGCGTTGGCCTTGAGTTTTCGATCATTGTCTCGAGCATTTGGGTGGCAACGATAACCGGTTTTGCCCAACGTCGAGATAGTTCAACCGCACGCTTCTGCACAATTGGAACCTCTTCGAGCGGCAATTCAACACCCAAATCGCCTCGGGCGACCATGATGCCGTCGAACGCGTCGATGATCTCTTCAAGCGCCGCAACAGCCTGAGGCTTTTCGATTTTGGCGATCACCGGAAGGTACTTGCCTTCTTCCTTCATGATTTCGTGCACGCGCACGATGTCGTTGGCATCGCGAACAAAAGAGAGCGCAATCATGTCTGCGCCTTGTCGTATTGCCCAGCGAAGATCATCTTCATCTTTCTCTGACAGAGCAGGCACGTTAACCGCTACTCCTGGAAGGTTGATGCCCTTGTTATTCGAAACCGGTCCGCCAATTTCTACAACTGTGGTTACGGTCGTAGCCGAGACCTCGGTTGCCTTTAGGCAAACCTTGCCGTCGTCGATAAGCAGCAGATCACCAGGCTTTACATCGCCAGGCAAGCCTTTAAATGTGGTTCCGCAGATGTTCACATCTCCCAAGATGTCTTCGATGGTGATCTTGAAGGTGGCACCCTTCTCGAGCATCACCGGACCATCGCTGAACTTTCCGAGGCGAATCTTTGGGCCCTGTAGGTCAACAAAGACGCCGACCGGCTTGCCGATGTCTTCGGCTGCTTTGCGCACGTTTCGGTAAACCTCTTCGTGCACCTCGTAGCTCCCGTGGCTTAGGTTCATGCGAGCGACGTCAACACCGGCCTCAATCACGGCCCTAATCTGTTCGTAACTCGAGGTTGCTGGGCCTAGTGTTGCAACAATCTTGGCGCGTCTCATTGGTTCCTTCTTCTGCTAATCTCGACAAGTTTACCGAGCGTTCTTGGTTTAAAAGTCGAATGACCTGTCGTTTGGCTTAACCGGCGATGGCAGTTCGGTTACTCCCTCTAGAAAATTGTCGATGGATGCTGCGGCCGATCGACCCTCGGCAATTGCCCAAACGATTAGGCTCTGTCCCCTACCGGCGTCACCTGCAACAAAGAAGCCTTCTTCATTTGCTTGCCAGTCAGTGCTTCTTGCAACATTTCCGCTAGCGTCAAACTCTGCGGATGTTTGCTGAGCGAGTGTAGTTTGCTCAGCTCCTGTGAAACCGAGAGCTAGTAGAACCATGTCAGCAGCAATTATTCTCTCGGTGCCTGGCTTAGGCACGCGTTTGCCATCCTTGAACTCAGTCTCTGCAACCTTTAATCCCGTGACAGAGGTACCGTCGCCAACAAACTCAACTGTTGATGCCAAAAACTTTCTCTCACCAAACTCCTCGTGAGCGCTGGCAACCTCAAATAGGTTCGGATACGTCGGCCAGGGTTGATTCTCGACTCGCTCCGAAGGTGGTTGGTTACCTATGGCCAGCGTCGTTACAGATAGTGCGCCTTGGCGAGTAGCAGTTCCGAGACAGTCTGCTCCGGTATCGCCACCGCCAAGAATGACCACGTGCTTGCCGGCAGCACTCAGTTGATTCGCGACTTCGTCGCCAGCAACGGCTTGGTTCGACTGGTGCAGATAGCGCATGGCGAATTCGATGCCATCGAGGTCACGGCCGGCAATCTTAAGGTCTCGAGGTTCGGGGGCACCTGTGGCGACTAGAACTGCGTCAAATCTTGAACGAAGCTCTGTCCAGGTAATGTCGACACCGATGTTGACTCCGAGTCGGAACCTCGTGCCCTCGGCTTCCATCTGAGCTATGCGGCGGTCGATGTGGTGCTTCTCCATTTTGAAATCCGGAATTCCGTAGCGAAGTAGCCCACCGATTCTGTCGTCTTTCTCAAACACAGCAACCGTGTGACCTGCTCTGGTGAGTTGTTGAGCAGCGGCTAATCCTGCAGGCCCTGAACCAACAACGGCAACCGTCTTGCCAGTTAGGCGTTCGGGAGCGTGCGGCAGAACCCAGTTGTTTTCAAAGGCCTTGTCGATAATCGACACTTCGATCTCTTTGATGGTCACCGCTGGTTGATTGATTCCTAGAACGCAAGAGCTTTCGCAGGGCGCTGGACAAAGGCGTCCGGTGAACTCGGGAAAGTTGTTTGTAGCGTGAAGTCTCTCGATTGCCTCGCGGCCCTGGTCTCGCCAGGTCAAATCGTTCCACTCGGGAATCAAATTTCCAAGTGGGCAGCCCTGGTGACAGAAAGCGATGCCGCAGTCCATGCAGCGACCTGCCTGTTGTTTAACAACTGTTTGGTCGCGAGGTTCGTAAACCTCTTTCCAGTCACGTATGCGAACAGACACGGGTCGACGTTCTGCTGTTTGTCGATCGGTAACTTTAAGAAAGCCCTTTGGGTCAGCCACCAGTCACCTCCAGAATCTGTTTCCAAACAACATCACCGTCGGGGTCGAGGTTATTCGCTGTCGCATTCTTGCGAATTTTGAGCACCGCGGCATAGTCAGAAGGAAGAACTCTAGAAAACAGCGGCAATTCCGTTTCAAAATTTGCAAGGACTCTTGCGGTGACGGCAGAATCGGTTTCTAGGAAATGCCTCGAGAGCAACGAGTGCAATCTTTCAATGTCATCTGGCTCTAGGTCTGCAATCGTGATGTCGTCTGATTCGAGTGCATCTCGATTGACTCGGTCAGCTCGCAATTTGTAGACATAGGCGACTCCGCCAGACATGCCTGCAGCGAGATTTCTACCCGTGGCTCCGAGAATTACGGCACATCCACCGGTCATGTACTCGAGCGCATGGTCACCGACGCCTTCAACGACTGCTTCAGCGCCACTGTTTCGAACTAGGAATCGCTCGCCGACTACCCCACGGATGAAAAGGCTTCCGCTGGTTGCCCCATAGCCAATTACGTTTCCGGCGATGATGTTGTCTTCAGCTGCAAACACACTCTCGGGGTTTGGCTTGATGACGATCGTCCCACCCGAGAGACCCTTGCCAACATAGTCGTTAGAGTCGCCCTCGAGGTTGAGTTTGATGCCGCTAGGAATGAATGCGCCAAATGATTGTCCGGCCGAGCCGCTGAGGTTAATGTTCATTGTGCCCTCAGGCAATCCAGCAGCACCGAAGCGTTTGGTGAGTTCGTTCCCAAGCATCGTCCCGACCGCCTGATCGACGTTTGAAACGCTCATCGAAACGCTCATCGGTTTTGAGTCTTCGAATGTGGAGGCGAACAGTTCAACCAATTTGTGATCGAAATGCTTTTCTAACTCATGGTTTTGGCTGGTGGACTTTCGTCGAGATGCCCCCGCCGGCACGGCCGGGCCTGCCAAAATGGGGCTTAGGTCGAGTCCATCGGCCTTCCAGTGGCTCATGGCACGGTTAACGTCGATGAATTCGCTATGGCCAATCGCTTCATCTAGAGTTCTGAATCCGAGCTTGGCAAGGTATTCACGAACTTCTTCGGCCAAGAATTCAAAGAAATTAACGACAAACTCTGGCTTACCGGTGAAGCGGGCTCGAAGAACAGGGTTCTGGGTGGCTACACCTACGGGGCAGGTGTCTAGGTGACAAACTCGCATGAGCACGCAACCCTCGACCACCAGCGGAGCGGTAGCAAAACCAAATTCCTCAGCTCCAAGCAGCGCAGCGATAACAACATCGCGTCCAGTTTTCATTTGTCCGTCAACCTGAACCGAGACTCGATCGCGCAAGTTATTTGCCATCAGTGTTTGTTGCGTCTCAGCTAATCCGAGTTCCCAAGGTGTTCCGGCGTGCTTAAGTGAATTTAGCGGTGAGGCTCCGGTTCCGCCGTCGTGCCCAGATACGAGAATCACATCGGCTTTGGCCTTGGCTACTCCAGCCGCCACGGTTCCGATTCCAACTTGTGAAACCAGCTTTACATGAACACGCGCCGCACGATTTGCTCGCTTGAGGTCAAAGATCAGCTGCTTTAGATCTTCGATCGAGTAGATGTCGTGATGCGGAGGTGGCGAAATTAGACCAACTCCGGCAGTGGCGTGCCTGGTTCTGGCAATCCACGGGTAAACCTTGTTCGGAGGTAACTGCCCACCCTCGCCCGGTTTTGCGCCCTGCGCCATCTTAATTTGAATGTCATCGGCGTGAGTCAGATACATGCTTGTCACGCCGAAACGGCCAGAGGCAACCTGCTTGATAGCGCTACGACGGTTCTTGTCGAGAAGCCGCTCTACGTCTTCTCCACCTTCGCCAGTGTTCGACTTTGCGCCGAGCTGGTTCATCGAGATTGCCAAAGTCTCGTGAGCTTCTGGCGAGATTGAGCCGTATGACATTGCACCGGTTGAGAAGCGCTTGACGATGGCAGAGATCGGTTCAACCTCCTCTATGTCAACTGGCGTACGTAAACCTTCGCGCAGAGTAAACAGCCCGCGCAACGTCATTAGGTTCTCGGCCTGGTCGTCGATGGCCCTGGTGTATTGCCTAAAGATGTCGTAGCGCTTGCTCCTGGTAGCGTGCTGAAGCTTGAAGACGGTCTCAGGATTAAACAGGTGAGGCGGACCCTGTCTGCGCCACTGATACTCGCCACCGGTTTCGAGAGACTCGTGCGGGTTGGTTGCGATGTCTACCGGATAGGCGCTCGAATGCCGAGAGAGTATCTCCTCGTGAATAACCTCAATGCCGATTCCACCGAGCTGGCTTGTCGTGCCCGTGAAGTAGGTGTCGACAAAATCTTGACTAAGACCTATGGCCTCGAAGACCTGAGCTCCAGAATATGACGAGACCGTTGAGATACCCATCTTCGACATGATCTTTAGAACACCCTTGCCAAGCCCGTAGATGAGGTTTTTAGAGGCCTGCTCGAATGTGACGCCGACCAATTGTCCGGTGCGCACCATCTGCTCGGCGGTCTCCATCGCAAGGTATGGGTTAACCGCTGCAGCTCCATAGCCAATAAGTGCCGCGACATGATGAACCTCGCGAACGTCGCCGGCCTCGACAACTAATCCGACTCGAGTTCTGTTTCCGGAGCGAATCAGGTGATGGTGAATCGATGAGGTCAATAGCAGCGAAGGGATTGGTGCAAGCTCACGATTGCTATCGCGATCGCTCAGAATTAGATACTTGGCCCCGCCTTCTATTGCCTCGTCAACCTCGGCAAACAACTCACGGATGCGATCGGCCAAAGCATCGGGACCTTGATCTGCCCGGTAGAGGCCCGAAACGATCTTTGCGTGACCTGCACCTTCGATTCGGTCGATGTGCTTGATTTTGGCTAGCTCGTCGTTGTTTAAGACTGGAAAGCTGAGTGACACCTGTTGCGCATGTTCGGGAGTCGATGCGAGCAAGTTTCGCTCGGGTCCGATACCGGTGCTAAGCGATGTCACCACTTCTTCTCTAATTGAGTCGAGAGGAGGGTTGGTTACCTGCGCAAATTGTTGCACAAAGTAATCGAAGATAAGGCGCGGTCTGTCGCTAATCGCCGCAATCGGCGTATCGCTGCCCATCGCACCGAGCGGCTCGGCTCCGTTTCTTGCCATTGGCGCAATTAGAACTCTCAGCTCTTCTTCTGTGTAACCAAAGGTGCGTTGGCGTCTGTTTACCGATGAGGCTGTGTGTGAAACATGCTCACGTTCGGGAAGATCGGCAAGCTTGATGCGGTTTTGCTCTAGCCACTCTCCCCATGGTTCTAGAGCGGAAATCTCTGACTTGATTTCATCGTCGCCGATAAGTCGACCGTTGACAGTGTCAGCCAGAAACATTTTGCCTGGCTGCAGTCGACCTTTGCGAACGATTCTGCTGGGCTCGATGTCAGCAACGCCAATTTCAGAAGCTAATACCACCAGTCCATCGTCTGTGATTATGTATCGACCCGGGCGTAAGCCGTTGCGATCGAGCGTGGCACCAACCAGTGACCCATCTGTAAACACGACAGCGGCGGGGCCATCCCAGGGCTCAATCAACATCGAGTGATAGTCATAGAAGTTCTTGCGATCCTCAGTTATGTCGCTTTGCTTTTCCCACGCCTCAGGAATCATCATCATCATCGCGTGCGGAAGTGATCGACCCGCTAGGTAAAGCAGCTCGACGACCTCATCGAATGAAGCAGAGTCGCTTCCGTCTGGCGTGATGATTGGCAAGAGCTGACTCATGTTGCCCAGTTCAGGTGAAGCTAGTTGTGACTCACGAGCCCTCATCCAGTTGCGATTTCCTCGCACCGTATTGATTTCTCCGTTGTGCGCAATCATTCTGAATGGATGCGCCAGTGGCCAGGATGGAAAAGTATTGGTCGAGAATCTCGAGTGCACGAGTGCGAGCGTGGATTCGAAACGTTCGTCGCTCAAATCGGGATAGAAAGGCTCTAACTGAAGAGTTGTAACCATTCCCTTGTAAACAATCGTTCTCGAAGATAGTGATGGGTGGTAGGTGCCCAACTTGCTTTCGCTGCGCTTACGAAGCCTGAATAGACGTCTCTCGAGAGCGATTCCCGAGCAACCGTCGTCTGAAGTAACGAATACCTGCCTGATTAGGGGCATGGCCTGTCTAGCTAGTTCACCTAGGTTTTCTGGACGAATCGGCACATCACGCCAACCTAGAACACGTAAGTTCTCTTCTAGAGCGAGATTGGCAAACGCCGATTCGAGTCGAGTCGAGTCTTCCTGGTCGAGAAAAACCAAACCTGCCCCATAAAGCGACTTGGCGGGTAGCTCAAAATCAACGATGGCGCGAAAGAATGCGTCGGGAATCTGCGAGAGAATTCCTGCTCCGTCGCCGGTACCCGCGTCGGAACCAACTGCGCCTCGATGGTCAAGGTTTCGCAGAGCGTTTAGAGCTGTTCGAATAATGTCATGACCTGCAGTGCCTCGGAGGGTGGCAACCATGGCCAGGCCACAGGCATCGCGATCACGGCTCGGGTCGTAGAGACCCTGTGCCTCAGGTGCCGAATTGAATTTGGCAAATGGAGACAGAGAAGACATGCCAAACTCCAATCGAAAAATTAGAGGGACATCCTTGGCCCAAAGTGGCTCGCATAGCGAGAATTTTTAGAGTACCTGCGCTTTTGGCGTTTGTCCGCTAAGTCTTAGATTCGACTTCCTCGGCCTTGGTTCCCTCTGAGTCTATAACATTTGGCCCATTTGGCTCTCTTCCGTCCAGATACACCGAAGTCTCGGCACCGGGGTTTCTGCGTCGCGACCAAACCAAGAGTGCGACACCAACGGCGATACCCAGAATGGCAGACCACACGTTAGTTCTGAGCCCGAAGTAATACTCGCTCGGGTCAATGCGGATGCTCTCAATGAAAGCTCTACCGATCGAGTAGGTGATGAGGTAAGCCGCAAACATCTGACCCCAGCGCAACTTGAGCCTTCGATCTAGCCAAATCAAGGCAGCAAAGCCGATTAGGTTCCAAATGAGTTCATACAAGAAGGTTGGGTGAAACAGAACTCCGGCCGGCAAGCCTTGAGGATAGGCATCGTTCGAGGTCGAAATCTCTAAACCCCATGGGAGCGTGGTTGGAAGACCAAAGAGCTCGTTGTTGAAATAGTTGCCGATGCGTCCGATGGCCTGAGCCACTAAAACACCCGGTGCAATGGCATCTCCAAAGGCTAGAAACTTTATGCCAGCAGTTCTGGCACCAATGAATGCGCCAAGACTACCGAGAGCCAAAGCTCCAAAAATAGCAAGCCCACCTTCCCAGATTGCAAACACCTTTGAAATCTCTGCTCCGGGGTGAAAGTAGAAGTCCCAGTGGGTTATCACGTGAAAAATACGTCCGCCGACAATTCCAAAGGGAACCGCCCACAGAGCAATGTCGAGAATCATTCCAGATTCTCCGCCGCGCTGCTTAAAGCGACGCGAGCCGATCCAGATTGCTAGTGCAATGCCTAGCAGGATGAAGAGTGCGTAAAAGTGGATGCGAACAGGCCCCACTTCAAATGATGAAATATCCGGGCTGGGAATACTGCTGAAAATGTTCATCTTCACTCCTGAATCGACTTAAGTTCTTGAACCTTGCGCTTTACTGCAGCAATTCCACCTTCAGCATAGGCTCGCACAAAAACCGAGCCGACGATTGCCGCGTCTGCGTAGCTGTTGACTTCTGCGACTTGCTCTGAGGTGCTAATTCCAATTCCTACTGCTGCCAGTTGTCCGGTTTCAGAGTCACGAACCTTAGACACCACGTTGCGAGCCAAGGCATCCAGTTCTTCTCTCGCTCCGGTTATGCCCATGGTTGAGACGGCGTAGGTGAATCCACGACTTAGCTTGCAAGCATTGGTGACTCGTTCTCCAGAAGAAGATGGAGTTGCTAGAAAAACCCGATCGAGATCAAGCCGATCCGATATTTCCAACCATTCACCTGCCTCATCGGGAATCAGGTCTGGAGTTATAAGGCCTACTCCCCCTGAATTAAGCACTTCGACGGCAAACTTTTCTATTCCAAACTGCATTATTGGGTTCCAGTAAGACATCACCAAGACCGGAGTGTCTACAGCAGAGGTGATCTTCTTAAGTGCGCCAAATGTTTGTGAGAGTTTGAAGCCCTGTTCCAGCGCCTGCTGGGTCGCCTCCTGAATCACTATTCCATCCATAACCGGATCGCTGTAAGGAATGCCAAGCTCTAGAACATCTACACCGCTTCGGCACATCTCAATGGCTACTTCAATAGATTCTTTGACGGTTGGGTATCCAAGAGGAAAGTAGCCAATCAAATTCGGTCGGCCAAGGTCTATGTTGGCCTGCAGTGTTTGGGCGGTTTTCGACATGACTAGCTCAGGTATCCAAAGTACTTGGCGGCGGTTTCCATGTCTTTATCGCCGCGACCACTTAGGTTGATTAGAACGCTAGAACCCGGGACTAACTCTTTGGCGATCTTTATGGTGCCAGCCAGAGCGTGTGCGGTTTCTATTGCCGCGATTATGCCCTCGGTTTGAGCCAATAGTTTTAGTGCTTGCATAGCCTCGTTGTCGCTGATTCCTCGGTACTGGGCTCGACCCAAGTCTTTCAACCAAGAGTGCTCTGGTCCAACTCCTGGGTAGTCGAGGCCTGCCGAGATCGAGTGACTCTCGAGTGTTTGACCATCTTCGTCTTGCAACAGATAACTTCTAGCCCCGTGCAACACACCGGGCTTGCCAAAGTTCAAAGTTGCCGCGTGCCTGTTGGTGTTCATGCCTTCGCCAGCTGCTTCGAAGCCATAAAGCGAAACCGATTCGTCATCGAGAAATGCGTGAAACAGACCAATGGCGTTCGAGCCGCCGCCAACACAGGCCGCTAGCGCGGTTGGAAGAAAACCGAACTCCGCGAGCATTTGCTCTCGTGCCTCGTAGCCGATAACACTGTGAAAATCTCTCACCATGGTAGGAAACGGGTGCGGTCCGGCAACAGTTCCAAGCAGGTAATGGGTTGAATCCACATTGGCTACCCAATCGCGAAGCGCTTCGTTTATTGCATCCTTCAGGGTTCGGCTTCCGGTCTTTACCGACACAACCTCTGCTCCAAGTAGTTTCATGCGAGCAACATTGAGAGCTTGTCGTTCGGTGTCGACCTCTCCCATGTAGACGACGCAATCGAGACCAAATAGCGCAGCCGCGGTTGCCGAAGCTACACCGTGTTGACCCGCACCGGTTTCGGCAATTATTCGCTTCTTGCCCATCCGTTTGGCTAGCAGTGCTTGACCGAGAACGTTGTTGATCTTGTGTGATCCGGTGTGATTGAGGTCTTCTCGTTTCAAGAACACTCGGATGTCACCAGCATGGCTGGCAAACCTAGGCACCTCTGTGATTATTGATGGGCGCCCGGTGTAGGTGCGGTGCAGTTCAGAGAGCTCTGTCTTGAAATCTTCATCCACTTTGGCCTGCGCGTAGGTTTGCTCAAGCTCATCAAGAGCAGCAATCAGGCTCTCGGGCACAAAACGCCCACCATACTCGCCAAAGTATGGCCCAGTTTGGTCGCGAAGATTTGACATTAGTAAAGTCTATTCTCGCCTAGACCGAGGTGAATTCACGAAGCAACTGTTCAGCATTCCCGGTGACCAGGGTTTCACCAACCAAAACGACATCGGCACCCTCGGCTCGATACTTGCGCACGTCTTCGATGTTCCTCACTGCACTCTCGGCAACCCTTATCGACTCTTCAGGTATCAAGTGAGAGAGTTTCGCGAACAGGTCTCGGTCGGTTTCGAAGGTGCTTAGATCGCGAGCATTAATGCCGATCAGCTTCGCGCCTATGTCCACCGCAGTTTTCACTTCTACTTCGCTGTGGGTCTCAACCAAAACTCCGAGCTCTAGTTCACGAGCAAAATTTGCCAACCGGTTCAGCACTGTCTTCTCCAAACCAGCGACAATCAAGAGAATCATGTCGGCACCAAAGGCCCGAGCTTCTAGAATCTGATACTCGCTTGAAATGAAGTCTTTTCGAAGCAGAGGAACCCTTACGGCTGCCCTAGCGTTTTGAAGATCCTCTAGGCTGCCTTTGAATCCGTGCTTCTCGGTCAATACCGAGATTGCACTTGCACCGGCATTTGCATAATTTAATGCAAGGGCGGCGACGTCTTCGATTGGACTCAGGTCACCTTTAGAGGGACTTGCACGCTTAATTTCTGCGAGCACCTTAATGTTTGCGCCCCTGGCGAGAGCTTTGTAGCTGTCGATCGTGGATGGCATCTTGGCGATTAGCCGTTCGAGACCAGCACTGTCTAGTGTTTGGGCTCTCAAGTTAGCGTCTTCGAGCGCGCCAGCGTAAAGCCCCTCAATCACTAATGGCTCTTTGTTTTTCTGCCACCCTTGCCAAAGCCAGCCTTTTTCAAAGCGAAGCCGGCGATAAGTCCGCCTGCGGTGAGCGCAACCGATGCCCAAACCAGAAGGCTGCTGCCGAACCAAACACCAGCCGTTGCCGCGACCGATGCGAGCATTATTGCCGAAACGGTAACCCAAGCGGCAACCGTGTCGCCGTGACCTAGTTCTGTGTTATTTGCCGACATGTCAGCCTCTCTGTTCAAGCCAATTCTATCTTCGCTGGGCTATTGCCGCTGATCATCCCAAAGCTCAATTGGATCCTTTGGTCGCTTGCTCGCCGACTTAGCTGCGCTGGTGCTGGATTGCTGCTGCGAAGTTGTCGCCCGGTCTTGGTTCGACCAAATTTTAGACAGACGCATCATCCAAATTGAGAATGCAAACGAAACCAACGTGCAGAGTGCCCATAAGACAACAAAAATGCTCGAGGCTATGTCGATTGACTGCAAACCGTGGGTATTTGCGATACCTGTCAGCCGATCGAGCTGCCCATCAAGCGCAGAGATGTCCTCGTTGAGTGCCATCGGCAACACCGCCAAAAGTTCTCCGAGGATCGAAATTGCCAGAATAGCCAAGGCTATCTTGCGTGTTCTTGACGTCGAAATAGCAACTATCGAAAGCGCTGCGAGGTTGAGCAGTGAAAGTGAGGCCGCAGCCGGATACGCTGATGCGCCGTCGAAAGCGCCCAATTCAACAGCTGAGCCATCAGCAATCATCGAGATGTCGAACCAGGTTTGCGAAAGTGAAACAAGAGCGAGAATCTGCAGAGCCAGGGCGATGGCCAGAGACTTGGATCTAGTCATTGATGATTCGCATGCTGTTGGCGGCCGAAATGGCAGTCAGCGTAGCCTTAGCCTTATTTAAGGTCTCTTCATATTCCGATTGCGGGTCTGAATCTAGGACTATTCCAGCACCGGCTTGAACGTGCGCCATTGAATCTCTTGTGAATGCTGTTCGGATTGCTATTGCGAGATCGGCATTGCCGGCGAAGTCGAAGTAACCAACTACCCCACCGAATAGGCCGCGGTTCGACGGCTCGTGCGCGTCGATTATTTCAAGAGCCTTTGGTTTTGGTGCGCCGCTCAAAGTTCCTGCTGGAAACGTTGCTCTAAAGACATCAATCACAGATTGACCGGCTCGCAACTTGCCAGTCACGGTAGACACCAAATGCATTATGTGACTGAAGCGGCGGATCTGCATAAATTCGTTAACTTCAACTGTTTGTGGTTCGCACACCTTGAGTAAATCGTTGCGCGCAAGGTCAACCAGCATTAGATGCTCTGCGGTTTCCTTCGTGTCACTCATGAGGCTCTCTGCCAAATTGTTGTCTTCTTCGCTGTTCGAAGATCTCGGTCTTGATCCCGCTATCGGATGCATTTTCACATCGCGGCCAGAAACCGTTACCAAAGCCTCTGGCGACGAACCAACCACTGCAAACTCACCAGCTGAGTCGTGAAGATTGAGTAAGTACATATACGGGCTTGGATTAATCGATCGAAGCACTCGATAGCAGTCAAGCGCCGATGCAGTTACCGGCGCATCGAATCGTTGTGACAAAACAACCTGAAAGACGTCACCCCTCTCGACATGGCGTTTTGCCATCTCAACAGCGTCGAGGAATTCAACCTCGGTGCTGCGATTCGCTGTCTTTGCGATTGTTTCGAAACTTAGGTCAGCCAAAAATGGCACGTTCGGCTTTAAGAGTCCGACCTTCATTTTGTTAAGCCGCTCTTTTGCGTTGGTATAGCTCAGTTCGAGGGCTTCGCCATCGACGACAAATATGTTGGCGAGAAGAATTAGGTGACCGGTGAGATGATCGAGTATCACCATGTCAGAGACCATGGTCAGGCAGACATCAGGGCACCTGTAATCTGAGGCCTTGGCTTCGTCGAGAATTTCTATTTCCCGAATCACATTCCAGCCGAGCATGCCCACCAATCCTGATGTAAGTGGCGGCAAACCCGGTAATTGGCTTGCAGGCCAGGCCGCCAGAAGGCCACTGATGGCCGATAGCGCAGATTCCGCCAGTTTCGAACTTCCATCAGGAAATGCCGATTGATTTGATGCAGATAACCATTTCGATGTGCCATCGGAATCTTTGATTAGAGTGCCACGTGTATTTACACCGACGAAGCTGTATCTAGACCAGACACCTTGATCGGCAGACTCGAGAAGAAAAGTTCCCGTTCGCGCCCCGGCCAGCTTCTCGAAGACCGATAGTGGTGTTTCGCTCCCAGAAAATATGGTCTCGACAATCGGGATGATCCGGAAGTTGCTCGCAAGGCCCTTGACCTGCTCGAGAGTTAGCGTTGCGCTCATGCTGCTTGTGCTGCGGCACGCAAGAGCTCTATTTGCGCATTGCGGTCGAGGTGGCTAAAGATCGAACTTCCGGCGACGAAGGTGTCTGCGCCGGCTTTCGCTAGTCTCGCAATGTTCTCTAAACCAATTCCGCCATCTACCTGAAGCCAAGTCGAGAGACCGCGTGCGTCCAGGAGCTCTCTGGTGTCGCTGACCTTTTGCACAGTTGCTTCGATTAGTGACTGCCCACCGAACCCAGGCTCTACGGTCATGATCAGAACCTGATCGAACTGTGAAAATGAATCTGCATAATCGGCCACCGGAGTATTGGGCTTGAGTGCGATGCCGACCCGAGAGCCTGCTGCCCTTATCTGTTTTGCCAGTTCGGTCGGAATCTCGGTGGCTTCGGCGTGGAACGTGACCGAAAAGACTCCCAATTTCGCATACTCGATCGCCCAACGATCAACATTCTCAATCATCAGGTGCACATCAAGTGGTTTGGTGCTGAGTTGCTGCAATCGAGCAACGGTGGCCAAACCGAAAGTCAGATTTGGAACGAAGTGATTATCCATGATGTCAACATGGATAAGGTCACTATCCGTAATTGTCGCAAGTTCGGATTCGAAATTGGCAAAATCTGCCGACAGAATCGAAGGACAGATGCGAACACTCATGCAATTAGCCTATCGATTTAGAAATAAGAGCGATAAACATGGCGTCGGTGCCGTTGATATGCGGCCAGAGTTGAACCGTCTTTCGGTCTGGATTCAGTTGGAGGTTTGGATTCAGCTCAGTTAGCACCTTTGTTGCGCTGAGCAGCGCCACTTCGCTCGGGTGCTTTCTCTCGAGCCAATCCACAATGGCAAGGGTCTCGCCCGAGTGCGGTGTACAAGTGACGTAGGCGAGAACGCCGCCCGGTTTGAGCGCTAGCCACGCACTATTTATTAGTGCCTGCTGCAAGGTCGCAAGGTCGGCAACATCCTTGGGTTTCTTTCGCCAGCGCGATTCCGGACGCCTACGCAGTGATCCCAATCCGGTGCAAGGAGCATCTAGCAGAATGCGATCGAACGATTCGGGTGCGTCCTGACCGATAGTGATTCCATCAGATACAAAAACCGGAACAGATGGGTCAACCTTGCTAAGGGCCTGAGCGACCAATTTTGCACGATGCTCAGAGATTTCATTCGTTTCTAAGACTGCGCCGTTCAATTTGGCAATAGCGGCCAAGAGAGCGGCCTTGCCACCAGGTCCAGCGCACATATCGAGCCACTTCTCTCCCCTAGCGATTGTGCTTGCTGAAGTCAGCGCCAGAGTTGCCAATTGAGACCCCTGGTCTTGAACTCTGAGAAACCCATCGCGCATGGCTGGCAGTTTCGATGGATCGCCCCCACTAATTGAAAATCCAATCGGGCTGGCTAAACCGGGTGTGAGGTTTGCAGTGTGTGTATCGTTAGCTAGTCCAGGCAGAGCAACCAGGTTCACATCGGCCGGAATGTTGTCTGTCTCCAACAGCAATCTCAATGAATCCGCACGGCCGTCAACTCGCAGAGCTTGCTCTAGAGCTCTAATGATCCATGCCGGGTGAGAGTACTCAATAGAGAGCCGCTCGATCGAGTCATCGATGCCATCTAGAACCGCAACTTTCCAATCTTCGAGCGAGCGTTCCGAAACCCTGCGCAAGACTCCGTTGACGAAACCAACAGAGCCCTGGCTCGAAACTGACTTAGCAAGGTTAACCGTTTCATTAATAGCGGCGTGACTGGGAATTCGCATGGCCAAAAGCTGATGCGCTCCAAGTCGCAGCAGCAGCTTGGACCTGAGTTCAATCTCTCTAGAATCTCGATTAGCGCAAATCTCAATGATCTTGTCGTAGAACAGCTGATTCCTGATAGTTCCAAATGCCAACTCTTGAGCTAAACCGGCGTCGCGGTCTTCCAGTTTCGCCTGGTTGAGCAATTTCGGCATGTGCAGGTTTGCATAGGTGTCATCTTCTTCGACAGCCAGCAGAAGCTCAAATGCAACCGATCGAGCCGATTGCTTGTAGGCGTTTCTCACGAGAGCCTTGCTCCCGGTGAAATTCCCCTGTACCAATCAGAAGCGGACATGACTCGCTTGGAAGCAGGCTGCACCTCTAGTAACTGCAACAAGCCCGAGC
>JAIOXI010000052.1:0-6108 GCA_021741685.1 Rhodoluna sp. | reverse complement strand
GAGATGATCTACGAAGCAGTTCGTGAGGCTGCAGACGCGGCATTCAAGATTGCAAAGCCCGGCGTCAAGTTTCGCGAGATTCATGGTGCCGCGATGAAGGTAATCGCCAAGAAGACTGCCGAGTGGGGATTGTTGCCGGTTAGCGCCGAAGAGTCACTCGAACCAGACAATCAGTTTCACCGTCGCTGGATGGTTCACGGCACCAGCCACCACCTTGGTCTAGACGTTCACGACTGCGCTCAGGCTCGTCGCGAAATGTATTTAGACGCCGAGCTAAAGCCAGGAATGATCTTCACAATCGAACCGGGTCTTTACTTTCACAAGGATGATCTGCTCGTGCCTAAGAAGTTCCGTGGCATCGGCATTCGCATCGAAGATGACGTGCTTGTTACTAAGACCGGCGTCGAGAATCTGACCAAGGGTCTGCCACGCAAGCCTCGTGAAATCGAAGCATGGATGAAAAGCCTCTCGAAATAGGTTTTAGTCGCGCGATTCTTGATAGCCGCCGGTGGCGTCATAGCCATCTGCGCCATCAAAGAACTGGCCTTCGTTTTGCTTTGAACCGGGACTGCCTGCGGGTTTTTCGACCGTGCCTGGTGAAGTGAAGAAGCTGAAGATCGCATAGCCGATTGCAAACAGCACCGCGAGAACGACAATGACGAAGAAGACTATTTCCATAGATTGAGTCTCACTCAACCCGCCGACACTAAGACTTGGTCTTTAGCGAAGGCTCAACCACGGCGGCAGCTTCGTTTGCCTGCGATAGCAAATTAGCCGGCACCTGCACCTGGTACTTAGCTGCCACAATCGAAGACTGGCTCATGAAGCCGCGCTTGTTGCGCGATAGAGAAAAGCGCAGCACGTTGAACAGCATTCCGATTCCAGCACCGATCACAATGGCAGAGCCAACCGAGCCGTTGCCCGCCGAAGCGATATTTGCGGTGTCAATGGTTGGGCCAAACAGGAATGCGTAAATCAGGCCTATCCATGCTCCGGTTACTGCCCCGCTAAAGGCAACTCGGGCATAGCTCATCTTGCCGCGCAGTCGCTCGACCGATCGAAGGTCAGAACCGACAATCGCGATGAAGCCTGCCGGAAAGTTGTTGCGCACCAACTTCTCGACATATGAGACAGCATCTGCGTATTGCGAGAAATCGGCAATCACCTCTCCGTTAGGAATTGCGGGAGATCCATTGCGAGATGAACGTTTGGTAGCCATAGATATCCATTCTGGCATGCCTTCAAGCCCTCGTCTAAGGTTGAACCTGTGAGTGCGAACAGAGTATTTGTGGCCAGATTGGCTGGCTGTGGCGTCTTTGACCCCGCGGGAGACCGTGTTGGAAAAGTCATCGACGTTCTTGTGTCGTACCGAAAATCTGGAGCACCTCGGGTGACCGGACTAATGGTCGAAATCACCGGCCGTCGCAAGGTCTTTGTGCCAATCGCCCGCATCACCTCGATCGCCAACGGCCAGGTCATCTCGACCGGGCTGATTGACCTTCGCCGCTTCACCCAGCGTGGCCAAGAAAACCGTGTCATCGCCGAAATGCTCGGCCGCAAGGTCACCCTGCTAGATGCCAGCGGTACCGCAAGCATCGAGGATGTCGCAATTGAGCAGGCGAAGAACAAAGACTGGACCGTCAGCGAGCTTTTCTTGCGCCGCCCAAAGACCTCGGCCTCGCCTTTTGCCCGAGGTGCCACGCTATTTGCAACCTGGGAACAGGTCAGCGAGAGCAAGGATGCCGAAGGGCAGTCTGCTCAGCAACTTATTGCTTCTTACTCTGAGCTGCGACCTGCCGACCTAGCCAACGCGCTGCTCGATCTATCAGATGAGCGCATGCTCGAGGTTGCCGAGGAACTCGACGACGAGCGTCTTGCAGATTTGCTAGAAGAGCTTCCTGAAGAAGAACAGCTCGACATCATGAAAGAGCTCGATGACGAACGTGCCGCTGAGGTTCTCGATTTGATGGAACCCGATGACGCAGCCGACCTAATGGCTAACTTGCCCGAGGCGCGAACCGAAGCAATTTTTGAACTCATGGATGAAGAAGAAGCAGACGATATTCGAATGCTTATGCAGTTTGACGAATTCACCGCCGGTGGTTTGATGACCACCGAGCCGATCATCTGCGCTGCCGATATGACGGTTGCCGAAGCGATGGCGCAGATTCGTCGCAAAGAGATTTCACCTGTGCTCGCGGCTCAGGTTTTCATCACGCTACCTCCATACGAAGTTGCCACCGGTCGCTACCTCGGCGTCGTGCACTTTCAGAAAATGTTGCGTCGCCCACCGCACGAGCGTCTCGGCTCAATGCTCGACACAGAACTCGAGCCGCTCAAGCCGCACACGCACATATCTGTGATTCACCGAACCCTGGCCACCTATAACCTCGTGGCCCTTCCGGTTGTTGACGATCAGCACCACCTGATTGGCGTGGTCACCGTTGACGACGTGCTCGACCACCTATTGCCAGACGACTGGCGAACCGAAGACGAAAGCGAGGTGCAACGTGGCTAAGAACCGTTTCGATGCACCAATTGGCACCCGCTCTCGCTTCTTGCCTAAGCTGCGCGTGAACCCAGAGAGCTTCGGTCGCGCTTCAGAAGGCTTCGCCAGGGCCATGGGCACCGGCGGCTTCTTGATCGGCATGACTTTCTTCGTGGCCATCTGGCTCACCTGGAACACCCTGGCTCCCGAGTCGGCGCAGTTCGACCCGCGCACACTCAATTTCACCTTGCTCACGCTGATTCTTTCGATGCAGGCGTCATACGCTGCGCCACTTATATTGTTGGCTCAGAACCGCCAGGATGACCGCGATCGCGTGAAGTTTGAGCAAGACCGCCAGCGTGCCGAGCGCAACCTTGCAGACACCGAATACCTTGCCCGCGAGGTGGTTGCTCTGCGCATGGCGATTAGCGAATTGGCGAGCCGCGAGTTTGTACGCGACGAAATTCGCGATCAGTTGCGAGAGCTGTCTGCAGATTTGGTTGAGCAGCTCGGCCAAACTTCGCCTGCCAAAAAAGCAGCCAAGCCGACTGCCAAGAAGAGCAAGTAGTGCAAGACAAAATTCGCCGCGCGCTCGACGCGGTGATTGACCCTGAACTTCGCAAACCGATTACCGAACTCGGCATGGTTGGCGACATCGAGGTCGATGGCAATAGCGCTGTCGTGAATTTGAAACTCACCATCGTCGGTTGCCCAGCCGCGCAAAAAATTGAGCGTGACACCATTGCCGCTGCGAGCAAAGTCGATGGCATCGAAAACGTTTCGGTGGTGCTCGGAGTAATGACCGAAGCCGAACGCGCGGTTCTCAAGGAACAACTTCGCGGTGGCCGTGCCGTGCGAACCAACCCGTTCGACGAAGACACATACACACGCATCTACCTGGTTGGCTCGGGCAAGGGTGGCGTCGGCAAATCTTCGATCACGGCAAACCTCGCGGTTGCCCTTGCGATGCAGGGCAACAAGGTCGGGCTAATCGACGCGGACATTTTCGGTTTCTCAATTCCGGGGCAACTCGGCATCACCGGCAAGCCGACCAAGGTTGATGATTTGATTTTGCCGCCGGTCTTCGAAGTCGAATCGGGCAACGGTTTTGTCAAAGTCATTTCGATCGGCATGTTCGTTGAAGAGGGCAAAGCAGTGGCCTGGAGAGGGCCAATGCTGCACCGCGCCATTCAACAGTTTTTGACCGATGTGCACTGGGGCGACCTCGACTTCTTGCTGGTTGATCTGCCACCGGGAACCGGAGACGTGGCCATCAGCCTCGGTCAGCTCTTGCCGACCGCCAAGTCGATTGTGGTCACCACTCCCCAGCCAGCGGCCGCAGACATTGCGGCCCGCACCGCCGCGGTTGGCCTACAGACCGGGCAACGCATCCTCGGGGTTATCGAAAACATGAGTTGGCTAGAGAACCCAGATGGCACGCGAACCGAGCTATTCGGCAGCGGCGGCGGCGAGACGGTAGCCAAACAGCTCAGCGAGCTCGCCAAGACCCCGGTGCCTTTGCTCGGCCAAATTGCTATGAGCCAAGCCCTGCGCGAAGGTTCAGACACCGGAAAGCCGGTGGTCGTGGACCAGCCAACAGATTCTGCAGCCTTGCAGATTCTGCAAATTGCGTCACTGATTGCGCAAGACAAGCTCGAGCGGGCCAGCCGCAGCCTTAAACTCAACCTGTGACCGATACCAGCATCGCGGGCCTGATCTCGCACTTCGCACCGACCGACAAGACCCATGCGGTAATCAACCCGACATCGGCTAAACGCATCTACGACCTTCCGCAGTTATCTGCCGAGCAGGTTGCTCTCGAAGTCGATCGCGCACGCGACGCTCAAGCGGACTGGGCCGCCATGGCGGTGTTTGAGCGCGCAAACATAATGCTCATGTTGCACGACGTCATGCTCGTAAACAAAGACAAACTGCTCGACCTGCTTCAACTAGAAACCGGTAAGGCTCGTGCTCACGCCGTCGAAGAATTTGCCGGCGCTCTTGGTGCAACGCGTTACTACGCAAAGATCGCAGACAAAGCGCTTTCACTAAAGAAGGCAAAGACCGGTGTTCCGATCCTGCTAAAGAGTTTTGTCGCGCAGGCTCCGGTTGGTGTTGTCGGTGTCATCACACCGTGGAACTATCCGTTGGCGCTTGCGATGATGGATGTCATTCCGGCTCTCATGGCCGGCAACTCTGTTGTGCACAAAGTAGACAACCAGACCGCTCTAGTTTCACTTTTTGCTCGCGCTCTGGCCGTCGAACTTGGTTTGCCAGGAGACGTTTGGCGAATCGTGGCCGGCGACGGTGCCGAGGTTGGTAACGCGGTTACCGACAACGTCGATTACGTTGCCTTCACGGGTTCGACCGCGACTGGTCGAGTCGTCGCTGGTCGCGCCGCGGCTCGCCTGATTGGTTGTTCACTCGAGCTCGGCGGCAAGAACCCGGCCATAGTTTTGAGCTCGGCAAAAATCAAGAAGGCAGCGGCAATTGTTGCCGCTGGTGCCTTCGGAAACACCGGGCAACTCTGTGTTGCCCTCTCGCGCATCTATGTTCCAAACACCTTCAAGGCAGAGTTCGAGACTGAACTCGTCGAAGTGGTCGAGTCGCTCAAGGTCGGCAAGTCAAACGACTTCGAATTCGACATCGGTTCGCTGACCAGCGCGGCCCAATTGGGTCGAGTAGAGAAGTTCGTGAAAGACGCCAAAGATCGAGGCGCTCGCGTGCTAACCGGCGGTCAAGCGCTACCAGAGGTTGGCCCTTACTTCTATCAGCCAACCGTGGTCACCGACATCGGCAAAGACGTTCTGATGCGTTGCGACGAGGTCTTTGGCCCGGTGGTTGGAATCTATGGCTACGACGACATCGAAGATGCAATCGACATGGCAAACGACAGCGACTACGGTTTGAACGCCTCAATCATCGGCAATCGAAAAGAAGCCATTCGAATCTCGCACTTCATTGAGGCCGGTGGCGTGAACATCAATGAGGGTTACCGCGCAACCTTCGCTTCGTTTGGTGCACCAATGGGTGGTTTCAAGCTCAGTGGTGTTGGGCGTCGCTCTGGTGTTGGTGGGTTGCTTCGATACACCGAGGCTCGCACGGTTGGCGTTGCCAAGACATTGCTAGGAATTGGTCTTCCGTTGAATGCTCGCGGCTGGAAGCGAATGGCTCCGCTCATGGATCTGCTGGCCAAGATTCAGCGTCGCCTGCCTTGAAGCAGCAGGGCTCTAGGTGGCCTCAGAGTCAAAAGGTGCACCCTCGCCATCAACCAATTTTGCGATTCGAGTTGGCTTCGCGCTGTTTAGTTTCTGGGCCGGGTTCAAGTCTTCTTGAAGTGCCTCACGGATAATTCTGCGCGGATCGTATTGCCGCGGATCTAGTTTCTTCCAGTCGAGTTCTTCAAAACCCTCGCCCATCTCTTCTGAGATTTGCGTCTTAGCTCCGTTGGCCATTCGCTTAACGCTCTTCACGAACTGCGCGAGCTTCTGCGCATAAACCGGCAGGCGGTCGGGGCCGACCAAGAAGGCGGCGATGACCCCGATGATTAGCAACTTTTCTGCACTTAGCCCGAACACCTTTCTAGGTTACCCGCTGAATGCGGGGCTTTTTGGGTCACC
>JAIOXI010000051.1:0-6136 GCA_021741685.1 Rhodoluna sp. | reverse complement strand
GGCTCAACGAAGTGAACAAGCAGCATGTCAAAGCCCTGCTTGTCAGCTACGTAAGGCTGAATGTTTGACGCAATTTCGTTTGCAACACCAACGGTTGGAGGTGAGCTCAGGCTCGAAGGCATTGCCTCACCCTTGACGTTTGTGTTTGTCAGCACGAAGGTTACGTCACCATTTCCATCGGTGTTCTTCTTTGGAAGACGAGTCTCACCCTTGCCACCACAGTCATCCCTACCAATCACGGCTGCGCCGTAAGTGAAGGTTGCCTTTGAGCACGAGTAGTTCGCGTTGACGATCAACTCAACCGGTGTATTCGCCATAGGCGCACCGTTTGCATCGGTCACCTTGTAGGTGAGCGAGAACGTCGATCGAGCAGATAGGTACTTCACGTACGCCTTGGTGTCTGCATCGCGGTACTCGCGAATGCCGTCCCAGTAAGAAGCGTCGAAGCTCGAACCAATGAAGGTCTTCTGCAAACGAACGTGAACATACTTACCCTTGTTCTCTTCACTGCTTGGTGACTGCGGGATGTTCATGAGGTTGCTGCCCCACATCGGACTGGTTGCGCCGTTGAGAGCAATGTCGTCAATGTAATAGACCGCACCGCTGTCACTAGTTCCCATGTTCGGGAAGAACGCGACAGTGCTGTGGTTGCCTACCTTGCCGGTAAAGACCCACTTAAGCTGCTGCCATCCGGCACGCCAAGTAGTTGCAGTGCTCTCTACGGCTGCTCCTCCGCCGTCAAGTTTCATCATCATGTCAATGCCTGCTGACGATGCGAAAACGTTAGCAGTCGCAGAGCCGACTCCATAATTCATGCAGGTGTCAAGGAATATGTTGGTACCGGCCCAAGTTTGGGAAGGAGAACCGGCTGAACCCTTGGTGATCTTAATTGCTTGAGAATTGCCTTGTGAGCCACCTGCTGGTGCGGCAGCAACTTCGCCATAAGCTCCTCCGAATCCATTACTGGCAACTACACCTGAAGCAACTCCTGGCTCCATGTTTGCAAACACAGGTGTGGCTGCAGGGGTGCAGATCACTGAAGATGTGAACGTGACATCATCGAGCATGTAAACCTTGCTTATGTCTACGCTGCCCGAGCCCCATCCCCAGTTGTCAGAGCTAGTTCCAGAAATTGCTCCATCGTAGTCAAATTCAAAAACCATCTTGCTGTATGTACGGCCCACCACTGGCGCATTTGCGCCAGTAAACGTGAAAGTGATTGGTGACCAGACACCGCCCGGAGTTGCTGAAGTAACTCCGGTGGCAAAAATGTCATTAGTGCCTCCAGCCTCTTCCACTCGAACTCGAACCTTCACACTCGCGTCTTGAGCTTTTATCTTGGCCCCAATTGTCGTGTTGGTCGTGCTGACCAATCCAACACCTGGAGAAGATTGAACCTGGATACCCTGCGTCAGGTATCCGGCATGCGCTTGGTGAACCCAAAGAGCATTGTTGCTTGTGCTTCCATCATCTTGCACGACAAAGTTCCTTGTGCTCCAACCACTTCTTGCAAACCAGTTGTTCGTGCCGGCGCGCACAAGAGCTGCGTTCAGCGAATCATCCGCACCGCCAGTTGCCCAAGGTGCCCAGGTGATTGTGCCTTCACCGACAAGGGCGTTGTCTCCCGAGTAATCAGCTGCCACCGTGCTGTTGAAGTTTAATGTCGTAGCACCAAGCGCGTTTGCCGGCTGCGTTGCCTGCATCGCCAGAAACATTGATGCGATCAAAGACAGGATTGCGAGTATCGCGACCCTGCGAGATTTAGTAATAAGTGTGTTCACTTGAATGCGTTCCTTTCACGCCTAATGCCTGATGGATGTTTCGCGACATGAGGCGTGCGCCAATAAGCCGATTTCATCCCGGAGTGCGCACACACTGCCTTGGGTTAAAAATAGGTGAACTAAGGGTGAATGTGAAACCGATTACACGCTTCTTTATCAAATTGTGATTATTCGTTTTCCCTAGAAATACGGGCATTTTCGGGACTTGCCAGCATCGCCATTCGGCGTCAGACCCTGAGACGTGAAAGCCCTTTCAGGGGTGGCTAATAGACAGCTGGTGAGGTGTGGTTCGAAATGATCGCCGAATAGGCCTTGGCGCTGTTCTTGAGCGTGCGCTTTTGGGTTTCAAAGTCGACGTGAATGATGCCGAAGCGCTTGGCGTAACCCTCTGCCCATTCGAAGTTGTCCATGAGTGACCAGGCGTAGTAAGACTTCACCGGAACGCCAAGCTCGATTGCTGCGCCAACGCTGTCGATGTGAGTGTCTAGGTAGTAAACGCGACGGGTGTCTCGAACAACACCGTTCTCGTCTGGTTCTTCAGGGTATGCAGCACCGTTTTCGGTAATTGCAATGTCTTGAATCTCAGGCCAGTCTTTTGCAACTCGAACCAAAAGATCTTTGATTCCGTGAGGGGTTACCGGCCAACCCATGTCTGTGTGTGGAAGTGGTGGTGTTCCGTTTGAACGCTGCGGGAATGGGAATGGGCCGCCATCGTTCGCTGGTTTGTCTTCTGGTCTTGGAACACCAATAAACGAGTCGCTGTAATAGTTGATGCCAAGAAAGTCTGGCTCGACCTGAAGTTTTTGCATATCTCCCGGTAACACCACGCGCTGCAGTTTCTCTCCGTAGAAATCAACTAGGTTCTGCGGATAAGTTCCGTGCAGCGAGGCATCGAGCCACCAGCGATTGATGTGTGAATCCATGAGTGAAGCGAGTTCGACTGTCTCTTCGTTGCTCTTGTCTTCAACGATGAAGTTAGTCATGTTCAGTGCGATTCCCGCGCGAAGAGAGGGGTTCACGGCCTTCATGGCTCTAGTGGCTTCTGCGTGTGCTAGCGCTGTGTGGTGTGCGGCTGCGATTGCCGAATCTAGATTCTTTACACCGGGAGCGTGAACACCGCTCATGTAACCAAGCCAGGTTACGCACCAAGGTTCGTTTAGTGTGACCCAATCTTGAACACGATCGCCGAATGCTTCGACGGCAGCTACCGAGTAGTCGGTGAAAGCAGAAACGGTGTCACGGTTTGCCCAACCGCCAACATCTTCAAGAGCCTGAGGCATGTCCCAGTGATAGAGAGTCGCAAGAGGTTTGATATCGGCCTCGAGCAATGCGTCGATTAGGCGGCTATAAAAGTCGAAGCCTCGCTGCTCGCGCTGCTTGTCTCCGGTCGGAAACATGCGTGGCCAGGCCATTGAGAATCGGTAGGTGCTGACGCCAATTTCTTTCATCAAGCGAATGTCTTCGGGAAACAGGTTGTAGTGGTCACAGGCGATGTCGCCGTTTTCCATGTTGACAACTTTTCCGGGGGTGGCACAGAAACGGTCCCAAATGCTTTCGCCACGTCCGTCAACGTTCGCAGCGCCTTCGATCTGGTAGCTAGAAGTAGCGACACCCCAGTTGAAGTCTTGAGGAAACACGTTTCTCCTGTCGTGAAGGAAAGCTTCGAAGCCGCTTTGTGCGAAGCGACTTCGAAGCTAAACAGCCTTCATCTCGTAGTTGCTGTGACCCGATTCCACGAGAGAGCGTGAAATCGGTTTCACAGCAACACCATTCAATAGCCCAGAACCCCGTGTTAGCAACCCGAAAAGCCGTGAAATCGGTTTCGTTATTTAAGCGTTACCAAGCGCCCAAAGTTCCGTTTCTTTTGGTTTATTCGCCAGACTGCTGATAAATTCGAGGAATCCGTGGATTTGTGCGAATTCTAGATTTCAGACCAACTTGATTTTGGAGCACTCAATGACCACCACCCCAGCAAACTCAAAGCTCGATTTGCTGTGGGCAGAAGAATTCGATCAGAGTGCGGGAACTGCGGTTAACCCCTCTTACTGGTCGCACGACATCGGCGACGGCACCGCAGCTGGCATTCCCGGCTGGGGAAATCAAGAACGCGAGTATTACCTTGAATCTGCGGTAGCTCAAGACGGAAACTCAAACCTTGTCATTCGTGCCAAGAAGATGCCGAGCGACAACGAGTATGACTGCTACTACGGCACACCTGCCGATTGGACCAGCGGAAAGATTACGACTTACAAAAAAGTTGGCTTCAAGTATGGGCGTCTCGAAGCTCGATTGAAAATGCCAAAGGGTGTCGGCACCTGGCCGGCATTCTGGATGCTCGGCATGAACATCGCCGAAGAAACTTGGCCCGGTTGCGGCGAGATCGACATCTTCGAGGGCAAAGGCGCTGACCCACGGGCGGTTTATGGAACTCTGCACGGACCTGGATATTTTGGTGAGAAGCCACATGGAAAAATCATTCAGGCCGAAAAAGATTTGTGCGATGACTTTAACGTGTTTGCAATCGAATGGTCAGAGAACAAAATCAGTTGGTTCATGAACGACGATTGTTTTTTCAGTGCTACCGCAGAAGATGTTGCTCCGAACAAGTGGGTATACAACCAAGAGTTTTATCTGATCTTGAATCTTGCAATGGGTGGGCAATTCACCGGTGCAATCGATTCTGAATTGCAAGACGCTGAACTTGCAATTGACTGGATTCGCTTCTACTCGATTAATGGCGTTGGCCAAGTTGTTGTTCGCTGATGAGAACAAAACCACTGAACCTGCTTCGCACACTTGCATTCTCAACCATCGCACTAGCAACAGTGCTGGTCGTCTCTCTTCAGCTTCAAAACGCCTGGGCAGCCAGCAAAGCTGCGACTGGTCAGAACTGCACGATCGTTGGCACGGCCAAGTCCGAAACCCTTACCGGCACTGGCAAGAACGACGTAATCTGTGGGCTTGGCGGCAACGACACCCTTATTGGTGGAACCGGCAACGACATTCTCGATGGCGGAACAGGCAACGACAAGTTGCTCGGTCAGGCGGGTAACGACACGATGATCGGTGGAACCGGAGTCGACAGCTATGACGGCGGAACAGGCACCAACCGCTGCGTCTGGTTGACCGGCGACAAAGCCAAAGCCTCTTGCACCGTGTTAAAACTTTCGGCAATTGCTGCCTCACCTTCGCCTAGCTCTTCTGCCACTCCGAGCAGCCCGGCTGCAAGTGCATCGCCAAGTAGTTCTGCGCCTAGCGGCGGATCAAACCCGGTTACACCATCAATAGGTTTGGTAGTCAACTTTGAAAACTCGCAAGCCGGAACATCGAGCGTTGACTTCGGTGGTGAAGCGTCATCAATTACTTCTGAAGGGCTTCCGGCGGGTGGCTCGGCAAACAACTACACCGCCTTAAAGACCGTGAAGGGTTCGATCGCTTGGTCTGGTGTTTCATTCTTTGCTAAGCCAGGCACATCGCTGATTACCAGCACTCACAAAACTATTTCTGCAAACGTGTGGTCGTCAGCAGCAGGTTCTGCAATTCGTCTCAAGGTTGAAAACAACTCAGACCTAACCAAAGCAGTCGAGACTGATGCGATTACCTCGGCGGCCGGCTGGCAACGACTTACCTGGAACTTTGACGCGGCAGCCAGTGGCACACCATCCTTTAACACATCAACGATCTACGACAAGCTCACGGTGTTTCCGCAATTCGGTTCAACCACCGCGGGTGCGGTTTTCTGGATTGACGACGTTTCGGTATTAGGCGCAACACCACCGGCACTCGGTGCACCTGCTCCGACACCAACCCCAACTCCGGTAGCACCACCGGCTAATGGCACAAAGGTGTTGCTTTGGTCTCAAGAGTTCAACGGCGGTGCAAACTCGGTTGCTGACACTTCGGCTTGGTCGAACGATCTCGGCGACGGCAGCATCTTTGGCAACCCCGGCTGGGGCAACAGCGAACTGCAGTTCTATACCAACGATTCAGCCAGACTCGACGGTGCCGGAAACCTCGCGATAACCGCAACCAAGACTTCGAATGGTTACAGCTGCTATATCGGCACCTGCTATTGGAAGAGCGCGAAACTCACCACCAAGCAGAAGGTCGGCTTCAAGTTCGGCTACCTCGAGACGCGACTAAAGTCACCGGCCGGGGCAGGCATGTGGCCAGCGGTCTGGATGCTTGGCGCTAACCTCACCGAGAACGGTGGATCGGTGCCATGGCCAGACGCCGGTGAGATCGACATCTACGAGGGCAAGGGCTCGAACCCATTCACTGTTTGGGGCACCCCGCACAACCGAAACATTCACTCTGGCGGAACCATAAACAGCTCGACATCGCTGACCGACAAC
>JAIOXI010000050.1:0-6173 GCA_021741685.1 Rhodoluna sp. | reverse complement strand
CTCGAAGAGGGTTCTGATCTGATCGCGGTCTGTGGCCCATACGCAACCGCAGACGCAGCGGCATTCAATGTCGATGCAGAAATGGATGTTGGTTTTCCTGAGCGCGAAGACTATGACGGCGTGCTCTATTTGGTTCACGGTCAACCGGCAACTGCGAATGACAGGTATCAAGATGCCGCCGCATGGATTGTGCTATCGGGCAAAGGATTAGACGGCAAAGACCGTTTTGTTTCTCTGGCTCTAGAGAAGAGCAACACACAACTTGTGCACATGAGTATTGAAGATCAACAGTTGAACATTTCACTGATTTTGCCGAAACAGATTTACCCAATCGCGGCATGCAGCGATTTGATTGATCTGCCGCAGATGCAAATTCGTACTGGTCTAGGTGACATCGAGTCTGCGCATGCAGTGCTGCGAGAAATGATTTTGCAAGCTATTCCAACTCGGGCAAGAGATTATTCCGCACCACTGATTGTTGACACCTGGGGCTTTGGCACAAACGTCAATCAAGCACTGGTGTCTTCGGTAGCCAACACTGCGAAAGAACTAGAACTTGAAGTTCTAACTATCGACAAGGGTTGGGAAAACATTGTTGGAGAGTGGAGACCCGGACCTCACTTTGAAGACGGAATGCCGGGGCTCGCAGAGATTACCGCGCGCAGTGGCACAAGGCTTGGGCTTTGGGCCTCGCTCGGCAACGCCGACCCATTGTCGACGGTTGCGATTGAACACCCCGATTGGATAGCCACGTGGCGCGGAAAGCCCCAGGTTGTCTCACACAAAACCAGCTCGCTTTGCATGGGCCACGGCCCAGTAATTGAATATTTGGCAGGGCAACTCGCCAATCTCGCAAACAACGGACTCACCTGGTTGCTGCACGACTTCGAAACCATAAGTCGTTGCGACAGCGATATTCACGATCATCCGCAGGGTCTCGGTGAAGACTGGGCGGTGCGCGGCTGGTATCGCCTCTTGTCTGAATTCCGCGAGCGCTTTTCTGACGTGTGGATTGAGAACTGTTGGAACGGTGGTCGCCCGCTAGATCTTCAAATGGTTGCACACCACGACACCACTATTGGAGACGACTTCTGTGATGTTCGACACAATGCGGTTGCCAAAGTAGGCCTCGGAAGATACCTGCCGGCACACTGGTGCTCGAGTTATATGTCAGATCAAAACTCACTCACCCTGAGATCGCAGTTAGCAATCTATGCCGTTGGTGGGCCATGGATTCTGATGGGTGACATTCCAAACTGGTCTGCAGAAAAATTGAGTCTCGCAAAGCGAGTCATGAGTGTTTATCGCTCATGGAGGCCGATGTTTCCAAACGGTTCGGTTCGCTGGGCGCAGCTTTCCGGCTGGCAAGCAGATTCCAGATGGAGGGCCGACCAAGAGGTTTTGGCGATTTCGTTCGTGCACGAATCTGGCAGTGAGCTAATGGCTTGTGTCGTGACTCAGCAACTCGAAAAGCCAGAGTTTCGCTGGCATCCCGTTCTCAAAGGCGCGCTCAGAATCACGGATGAATTCACGGGTGAGTCACGAGATTACGACGAGAGGGAAGTAGTTGCTGGAATAGCTATCCCAGCCGCATCGGCCGATGGGCACCTGTTCAGTGCGGTCGCGATTTAGCGATCGCCACGCTCCTATGGAGCGCTCGGCCTTCCCGCGTAAGGGAACATTTCACCCCAGCGAATTGGAACAATTCGCACGGTTCGGGCAGGGTTAGGCGCTTCCATCATCAGGCCGCCGCCGACAAAAACCACAACGTGATACTTGTCACCATCAAAGGCCGACTCCTCTGAATACCAGAGCAAGTCACCAACCTGCATCTGGTTGAGCGGCACCAGCTTGCGGGCCTGTGCCATGGTTCTGAACTGGTTGGTCGCAGAGTGGGTGCCAATATAAATGCCGGCGGCAGCGTATCCTGCCTTCATCAAACCAGAGCAGTCCCAGACGTTCGGGCCGATGCCGCCGAGCACATATCTCTCGCCGATTTGCTGACGCATGAATTCGAGAGCAGTACTGACCTTTGCCGCGTTCGGTGCACCGACCGTATACAACTCGGGAGCATCCATCTTTGCGCTACCGGCAGCCTGGCGTCTTTCGGCTGCGAGACCCTCTGCGCGTTGACGCTCGAGTTCGGCAGAAGTGTTTTGCAAACTCGCAAGCTGCGCATAGAAAGTTTTGTTGAGCGAAACGTTTTCGTCGACTAGCGACTGCGCGGTGTTTGCTGCGGTTTGCGCGCTGTCATAAGCGGTCTGCGCAACTTGCTTCTTTGCTGCTAGTTCGATCTTGGCTGCAGACAGTTCATTAGCGAGTGACTGTGCATACTTTTGTTTTGCAATCGAGCGCAAGTAAATGGTGTTGCTGCTCTGCGCGATTTTGTCTTGAGCGCCAAGTTGGTAAAGCAAGTCGCTGGCCTTGCTCGAGTTCAAAAACAAATTCAAAGATGTGCCGGCGGTTCCGCTGCGATACATTTGCCCGGCAATTTGCCCGAGCTGCTGCATCGCCTGGTTTGCCTGGGCCATGGCGGCATCCGCCTGCGCTTGCAAAGCGGCTACCTGAGCGGCTTTCTGATCGTAGGCATCTTTCGCAATGCTGTATGCCTCGCCCTTTATCTGAGCTACTCGCTCGGCGGCATCGGCTTTGGTGCCGAGTTCGATGATGATTGCTTCGATGCGTTTGATCATCGCCTTCTTGGTTGAGACCTTTTTCTTGGCTGCGGCGACCTCGGCTGCCGTCGGATAAGAAGGTACGGCTAGAGCGTTCGGCGCAACCGCAAGAGTGGCAAAGAGCCCAAGGATGACGGCGAAAGCCAAGAAGGCGCGCGAAATCCGTGTAGTCATGGTTCAAATTTACGTTGCCAGCCCTAATTCTTGGCTGAGTGAATTCTGCGAATCGCTTCAGGTTGCGGTTTAGGCGCTTTGACGGGTAATCTTGGCTCTTGGCTCTATGAAGTTTCTTCTTTGTAGGCCCCATCGTTTAGTGGCCTAGGACACTGCCCTTTCACGGCAGCAGCACGGGTTCGAATCCCGTTGGGGTCACCACGAAGCGATGTGAGTAGCGTCATTAGGTCCTGTAGCGCAGTTGGTTAGCGCGCCGCCCTGTCACGGCGGAGGTCGCGGGTTCAAGTCCCGTCAGGATCGCCAAGTCGGCGGCCCTTCGAAAGAAGGGTCTTTGGCTAAGGCGCAACGAAAGTTGCGCTGGGCTCTGTAGCTCAGTCGGTAGAGCGAACGACTGAAAATCGTTAGGTCCCCGGATCGATGCCGGGCGGAGCCACGAAAGCACTCTGGGATTTCACGCCCAGGGTGCTTTTACTTTAAGCGGCAGATAAGTTGGTTCTGTGCTGACAGTCATTCTCGGATTCACCACGGCGGTGGTCTATGGTTTCGCCGACTTCTTCGGCGCTATTGCGTCGCGCAAAATTTCATCGCTGATGGTTACCGCGGTCAGTGGTGTGGTCGGATTCATTTTCTTGCTATCCATGGTTCCGTTTTTCGGCGCAAACTTTTCTGAACTAGCAATCCTCACCGGAATAGCCGCTGGGTTTGCATCAGCAATCGGAATCAGCGCGCTCTACGCCTCGTTAGCTATCGGCCCGATCAGCATCGTGTCTCCGTTTGGTGCGGTTCTCGGCGCTCTTGTTCCGATGACATTTGGTTTCTTGATTGGCGACCGTTTCGGCCCGTTCGGCTGGGCGGCTCTCGCCTTGATTCTCGTGGCTGTCGTGCTCGTCGGTTTCGTTCCTGGTGTCGACGTTCGGCTGCCCTCTGCGAAGGGTCTGCTGTTTGCTTTCATCGCCGGTGCCGGAATCGGAACCATCTTGATTGTTTTGAAGTACTCACCCACGGATAGCGGCCTGGCATCGATCTTGGTCATGCGACTGGTGAGCACTGCTCTCTTGAACATAGTTCTGATTGCCAACTGGCTGCGCCTTCGTCGAAGCAACCTTTCGAAATCCAAGACCGCCATTCCGGCGAAACTCTGGTGGGCCGTTGTCGCCGCCGGTTTGTTTGATTCGAGCGCGAACATCTTCTTTACACTGGCTCTGCGCTCTGGATCGCTCTCTGTGGTCAGCGTGCTCACCGCCCTCTATCCGTTGGGCACGATCCTGCTTGCCCGACTGATTTTGAAAGAGCGAATCGGCAAAATTCAAATGGTCGGTGTGCTTTTGGCTCTCTCGGGTTCGGCAATTCTTGCCGTAGCCTAGGCGAATGACAAAAACACGCAATCGCTGGCTAGGACTCGTATTCATCTCGATGGCCATCTCTTTGGTGATAATCGACGGAACCATCGTCAATACGATCTTCCCCGCCATCATCCAAGACCTGATGCTCACCAGCACCGAGGTTCAGTGGGTTCAAGAGAGCTACGTGCTCGTTTTCGCCTCGATGCTCTTGGTCTGGGGTTCTATCGCAGATCGCTTCGGGCGCAGGCGCATGCTGGTTATCGGTCTTGCGATTTTCATACTCGCTTCGGTTTGGGCCGGGATCACCGACAGCGCTGAAACCATGATCATCGCTCGCGTGGTTCAGGGTCTCGGCGGTGCAATGGTTTTGCCAACCACGCTGTCTTTGGTTAACGCAAACTTTCAGGGCAAAGAGCGCGGAATTGCATTCGCGGTTTGGGGCGCCACCATCGGTGGAATGGTTGCGGTTGGTCCAGTTCTTGGCGGTTGGTTAACCACCGTCGACTGGTCGATTGATCTCGGTTCAGTGGTTGTTGAAACCTGGCGTTGGGCATTCGCAATTAACCTGCCTCTAGGCATCCTGGTGATTGCAGGTTTGTTGTATTTCGTGAACGAATCGAAGCAAGAGCAGCGTGCCGGTGGCATCGACCTGGTTGGTGCTGTTCTCTCGGTGGTCATGTTCGGAACTTTGGTGTTTGCGCTAATTGAAGGTCGCGTCTACGGATGGTGGGAGCAAACCGATAAGACTTTCTCGGTTGGCAACTTTGTCTGGCCAGAAAACACAATTTCTGTAATTCCAGTTTCACTGATTATTTCTGTGATCTTCTTCACGCTATTTGTGATGTGGGAACGCTCTCGCGAAAAAGCTCAGAAGAACGTGCTCTTAGATTTGCGTCTCTTCCACATCGCCTCGTTTAGAAATGGTTCGATAGCTGCGCTGATTATTTCGATGGGTGAGTTCGGTTTGCTATTTGCAATTCCACTCTGGTTGCAGAGTGTCGATGGGCTAAATGCACTGTCGAGCGGACTCGTCTTGCTATGGCTAGCCGGCGGAGCCTTCTTGGCCTCTGCGGTCGGTGGCGCGATGAGCGGCAAGATCTCAGCGGTGACCGCTGTTCGCATCGGTGTAGCGCTTGAGTTAGTTGGTGTTGCCGGTATCGCCATGGCTGCATCGGCTATGGATGGCTGGCAGGGCATTGCCGGTTACCTCTTTATCTATGGTTTGGGTGTCGGTATGGCTACTGCGCAGCTGACCGGAGTAATCATGATCGACGTGCCGATGGACAAGATCGGCCAGGCATCTGGTTCGCAGAGCACTGTTCGCCAGATCGGTTCGGCCCTTGGCATTGCCGTTCTCGGAACTACCTTGTTCACAAGCACACAGTTGGCCACCTACACAAACGTCTCTGAGTTGTCTGCCTTTCAGGGAGTTCCGGCTGCACAGGTAGAAGCTGCTAGCCAGAAGATTGCAGATAGCGTCGTCGAATCTGCCGGCGCAATCATTCCGGTCTTGAGCGAAATCTATATGTCGCAGGGTATGCCAGAAAATCTTGCAACCGACTTCAAGATGGCTGCCGAGAACGGTTTCACCGAAGGTGTAAAAACCACGGGATGGGTTGCCGGTGGCTTCTTGGCTCTCGGTTTGCTTTCGACTTTCAACCTGGGTGCCCGTCGCAAAGAGTCTTCAAAGAAGTAACCCTGTGGCAACACAGAAGCTTTCGAGAAGTGCAATTACGCTCACCTTTTTGGGTGGCGCGCTAGGTTCACTTTTGCGCTTTGCGATTTCTGAGACCAGCACGTCTTTAGTCGCGCTCTTTATAGTGAACATCGTCGGCGCTCTTTTAGTCGGTTTCTTCGCCGGTCACTCGTGGTTCAGATCAGAGTCGCGAAGAAACTTTTGGTCGACCGGTTTCGCCGGTGGCTTCACCACCATGAGCGCAGTGGCAATCTTGCCGCTAACTGAAACATCTGCAATGACTCA
>JAIOXI010000007.1:0-30096 GCA_021741685.1 Rhodoluna sp. | reverse complement strand
TAACTCAATAGTGTTTCGGCGGCCATAGCGGAGGGGAAACGCCCGGTTACATTCCGAACCCGGAAGCTAAGACCTCCTGCGCCGATGGTACTGCAAGGGTGACCTTGTGGGAGAGTAGGACACCGCCGGACTTAATTTAGAAAATGGCCACCTCAATTGAGGTGGCCATTTTTTTTAACGTGATTCTCTTGGGTAATTGAGAGAATTAGTTCGGGAGAACAGATGAACGATGATCAGAAGCCGTTCCGCGCGAAGCGTGAGGCGTCGAATCGCTCGTCACGCTCAGATGATCAGCGACCCGACTGGCAAACTCGCGTAGCAATTACGCCAGACCCCGACAAACCAAAGTCTCCCGTGATTCCAGATGAAATCACAGCAGACGAACTTCCGCTTCAGGTTCGTGTTCAACTCAAGACCCTGACAGAAGAGAATGCCGAGCGCGTTGCCCGGCACCTAGCGATGGTTGCGCTTTTGATTGACCAAGACCCCGAGCTGGCCCACGCACATGCCATGGCAGCGGTTTCACGCGCCGGCCGTATCGGCCTGGTGCACGAGTTCGCCGGATCAACCGCCTATGCGGTCGGCGACTACGCGCTAGCCATCCGTGAATTGTTGACCCACAGAAGAATTTCTGGCTCAAACGAGCAGATTGCCCTGATTGTCGACAGCGAACGCGGGCTCGAACGCCCAGATCGTGCGCTCGAGGCAGGCAGGGCGGTTGACCGCAGCAAGCTTTCGGCTGAGGCTCGAGTAAATCTTGCGGTCGCAATGTCTGGAGCTCGTCTAGATTTAAACCAAGCCGACTTAGCTCTTGCCGAGTTGGAAATCCCGGAATTGAATCCGGGCAACGTCTTTGAATACAGCATTCCGCTGTTCTTGGCTTACGCAGAGTGCCTCAGGGAGCTCAGCCGAGATACCGAGGCCAAGAAGTGGGATGACCTAGCAGTGCGAGCAGAGAGGCAATTTGATATGAACAACAAGCCAGATGAAGAAAAGTTCGAAATCATCGAAGAAATTGAGATTCCGAAACTGTCAGACCGACCAAAGGTCGACCGTGACGATTCAACCGATCGTGGTGATCGACCTTCTATTGACGAAGTTCGCAAGTCACGCAACACCTTCGGCGGCGCTGGTCACCAGGGCGGAAACAAGTTTTCAAAGACCAACAACTCATCGCGTGAAAACAAAGGTGGTGGCCGAGGCAAATTCGGCGGAAACCGTGGTCGCTAGGCTCTGGGGCCAATACGACACGCTTCTGGCCGATCTCGATGGCGTTGTCTATGAGGGCACAAGGGCGATAGCTCACGCTGTTGACAGCCTCAACAAACTTCAGGCGAACGGCATTGCGGTTGGCTATGTCACAAATAACTCGTCTCGAACACCAGAAACAATTTCTGCACAGCTAAACGGATTCGGGCTCAACACCGCCGCCGAGCAGATCATCGGTTCGGCTCAGACCGGCACCGAATTGTTGGCAACCATGGTCGAGCCCGGTGCAAAGATTTTGGTTGTCGGTGGCGAAGGTTTGCGAAAGAGCGTGGCAGCTGCCGGCTTTGTTGTGGTCGATTCGGCAGAGGAAAAGCCCGCTGGTGTTATCCAAGGATTCGCTCCCGATGTGGCGTGGAAGAATTTGGCCGAAGCAGCGTACGCAATTCAGGCTGGCGCTAAGTGGGTAGCCACCAACTCCGATTGGACTCTTCCTCAGGAACGCGGTCTCGCTCCGGGCAACGGAACTCTGGTTTCAGCTGTGCACACGGCCGTCGGCCAACTGCCCTTGGTTGCTGGCAAGCCAGAGCCCGCCATTTTTCAGACCGCCCTCAGGCAGTTCAATACGAGCGCAGCGCTGTTTGTCGGTGATCGAATCGATACCGACATCACCGGTGCAAATCGAGCGGGGGTCGACTCTGCGCTTGTGATGACCGGCGTTAGCACCCGCAAAGAGCTTTTGGGGGTTAAGCCAGAGGGTAGACCAACTTACATTCTGGCCGATCTCTCTGAATTGCATGCCGATTACGTCGAAGCGAAGAAGACCAAGCGAGGATTCGCGTGTGGTAAGACCGAGGTGGAACTGCTTGGGAACCGAGTAATTGTGACTCACGGAGACCCCGGCTCGCTAGATGCTTTGAAGGCCGCCTGCGCCACAATCTGGAGCGGCGACCAACCGATCTATGCGCTGGATGTAGAGGCCGCGCTCTACGAATAGTCAAGAGCCGGTGCTCTTGTTGCGCTCCCAAATTTGCAGTTGGTTCTCTGACTGTTGCAAAAGATAGGCTTATAGAGAGGTAAACATGTCAACAGAACTTTTAGAACAACTCACCACCGAGATCGAGCGCATCAAGCAGCTTGAACTCAGTGAGCAGCCGAGCGCATTCGCAGCTCTGCGAGACCTGCTAGAAACCACACTTAATTCGGCAGACGGCAACTAAATGCGCGCCGACATAGCGCTGGTCGAGCGAGGCTTGGCCCGCTCGAGAAATCACGCATCTACGCTGATTGAAGCCAAACGTGTTCTGGTTCAGGGCAAGGAGGTGCGCAAGTCTTCGCAAAATATCGAGGATGACATTCAAATTGTTGTGCTCGATGCAATTGAGTTCGTGAGTCGCGCCGGGCACAAATTGGCAAGAGCTCTCGAAGAGTTTTCTTCAATTGAGGTACAGGACAAGAACTGCCTTGACGTCGGCGCTTCGACGGGTGGCTTCACCGATGTGTTGCTTCGACTGGGTGCCGAGCTGGTTGTGGCCGTCGATGTCGGCCACGAACAGATGGTTGCAGAACTGTTTGACCACCCGCGAGTCTTTGCACTCGAGGGCTTTAACGCCAGAGACATGACAATCGAGGCACTTCGATCGGCAACTCGGCTAGAGATAAACGAGAAGTTCTTTGACCTGGTGGTTGCAGACGTGTCGTTTATCTCGCTGACCTTGGTCTTACCGGCGATGCGCGACGTCGCTCCCGGTGCCGATTTTGTCTTGCTGATCAAACCCCAGTTTGAGGTGGGCAAAGACTCGCTCTCTGCGAACGGCATTGTCAATGATCACCGACTTCGAGCACAGGCAATCAAGCAGGTCGTCGATTGCGCCGAGCAACTTGGCATGGGCGTTCGCGGCTTGGTCAGATCTGGTCTGCCGGGAACACATGGAAACGTTGAATACGTGCTGTGGATTAGCGCAAACGAGCCTAAAAATGGGTCAAAATGGACAGACCAGATTGAAGAAATCGCTCGGGAGGGCAAGTGAGTCAAGCCAGGCACATCCTTGTGGTTGCCCATACGGGTCGCCAGGATGCCGTCTTGGCCGCCTTCGAGACTTGCGAACAACTTCTGACTTTCGGCATTGTTCCGGTGATGACCGCCGATGAACTAAGCGAGTGCAGAGCCCAGGCCTCGACCGATGCACAGAAGAGTTCTATCTCTGCGGTGCGCGAATTGACCTCGGAGTGCCCGCTTGACGATGTCGAACTTGCAATGGTGCTTGGTGGCGACGGAACCATTCTCAAGGCAGCCGAGATTGTGAGAGAAGCACAAACCCCGCTGATGGGAATTAACCTTGGCCACGTTGGCTTTTTGGCCGAGAGCGAAAGAGACGGTCTTCGCGACGCGGTTGCTCGAGCAGCCGCAAAAGATTATCTAGTCAAAGAGCGGTTGACCCTAGACGTATCAGTTGTGGTTGCCAATGAGGTTGTCTTCAAAACCTGGGCGCTCAACGAAGCAACTGTTGAAAAGAGCGCTCGTGAGCGCATGCTTGAGGTAGTTGTTGAGGTTGACAGCAGGCCCCTATCGAGTTTCGGTTGCGACGGGATAGTGATGTCTACGCCAACCGGATCGACTGCTTATGCTTTCTCGGCTGGTGGACCGGTGGTTTGGCCATCGGTGCAGGCCCTACTGTTGGTGCCGCTAAGTGCACACGCACTTTTCTCGCGTCCACTTGTGATTAATCCAAATTCAAGTTTGGCCGTCGAGGTTCTGCAGCGCAGTGCTGGTCGCGGCGTTCTCTGGTGTGACGGGCGTCGAACTTTTGAACTGGCTCCCGGTTCGCGCGTCGAAGTGAAGAAGTCTGACAAACCCGTTCGACTTGCAAGATTGCACCAAGGCCCATTCACCGATCGATTGGTTCGAAAGTTTGGCTTGCCCGTTGACGGGTGGCGAGGTCCTGCTTCGGCATGATCAAAGAGATCTACATTCGCGACCTCGGAGTGATTCGCGAGGCCAGACTCTCATTTAGCTCAGGTCTAAACGTGCTTACGGGCGAGACCGGTGCAGGCAAGACTATGGTGCTCACCGCTCTCGCACTGTTGCTCGGTGAACGCGCAGATTCCTCTGCGATTAGGGCTGGTTCAAACGCGCTATTGGTTGAAGGCCGCTGGTTTCCGGTGTCTGACGACATTGTGGCGAGAGTCGCTGATGCCGGCTCGGCTCTAGACGATGGCGATTTGCTGGTTAATCGCTCGGTGTCAACCGAGGGCAAATCGCGTGCTGCCGTAGGTGGTGTTTCAATTCCGGTTGGCCTGCTTGCTGAACTGGGAGAGCAGTTGGTTGTGGTGCACGGGCAAGCAGATCAACTCAGATTGAAAACTCCGGCTGCCCAGCGCGAGGCTTTAGACAGCTTCGCCTCACTTGACGAACTGCTGTCTCGATACGGAAGCAGCTTTCATTCATGGCAAGCGGCAAAGAAGAATTTGAACGAAGTGCTCACTAACAAAGAGGCAAACGCTCGAGAAGTTGCAACGCTGATAGAGGACCTGAAGGCCATCGAAGCGGTATCGCCCCGAGAAGGCGAAGACATTGAGCTTCGCGATCTGGCCGCTCGAATGGCAAATCTAGAGGCGTTGCGCTCAGCGGCAGCGACCGCTCACGAGGCTCTATCGTCTGACTCAGATCAAATAGATGTGCAAATGCTTTTGGCAACTGCCCGCAGATCGCTCGACAGCCAACGCGCGGTTGACACGGCTCTCGAGGCTATTGCAGAGAAACTGCAGGATGCAACTTTTCAGGTTTCTGAGGTTGCAATTCAACTCTCGAGTTACGCCGCGTCGCTAGAAGCCGATTCAGAACTCTCTTTCGATCAGGTTCAACGCAGATTGTCTGAACTCAATGCTCTGATTCGGCGCTTCGGCCCAAGTCTCGACGATGTTTTCGCTCACTCGACATTTGCCAGCGGCAGGGTTCTCGAGCTAGACGATTCAGAAGAACGCATCGATTCACTGAAGCAGCAGGTAGAAGTCGAGAAGAAAGCCGCCGAAGACCTCGCAAATCAATTGACCGCGCGGCGCATCGAATCGGCCAAGTCTCTCGCTGCCGAGGTGAACCTCGAGTTAGCCGGCCTGGCGATGGCTGGTGCTGAATTGGTTGTCGAAGTTTCACAAGCAGAGGACCTCGGGCCATTCGGTCGAGACCAGGTATCAATTTTGCTTCGCAGCTATGCCGCCGCCGAGCCGAGGCCAATAGCCAAATCAGCCAGCGGTGGCGAGCTTTCGCGAATCATGTTGGCGATCGAGGTGGTTCTGGCAAAGGGAAGCACAACTCCGACTTTCATATTTGACGAAGTTGACGCCGGAGTTGGCGGGGCAGCGGCGATCGAGGTTGGCAGGCGATTGGCTCGACTGAGCAAGCAAGCCCAGGTAATAGTCATAACCCATTTGGCTCAGGTTGCCGCCTTCGCAGACAACCATCAACGCGTGCTCAAAACTCAAAACGGAGACATTACCGAGTCAGACGTGGCCAGCCTTTCTGGAGCCGACCGCGAGGCCGAACTGGCGAGAATGCTCTCGGGCCTCTCTGACTCAACTTCGGCGAGGCAACACGCCGCAGAGCTAATGTCAATGGCAAACGCCTAGCCAAGTTTCTAGTAAACTGAAGTTCCATGGCTGATGCAATGGAACCCTCAAAAACAAGACACATATTCGTCACGGGGGGTGTTGCATCCTCTCTAGGTAAAGGTCTAACCGCCTCTAGCCTTGGAAACCTACTTAGTGCCCGCGGACTTCGCGTGGTGATGCAGAAATTAGACCCCTATCTAAACGTTGATCCGGGCACCATGAACCCGTTTCAGCACGGTGAAGTTTTCGTAACCGATGACGGTGCAGAAACAGACCTCGACATCGGCCACTACGAGCGTTTTCTAGACATCAATCTTTCGCAAGCAGCAAACGTAACCACCGGACAGATCTACTCGACAGTTATTCAGCGCGAACGTCGGGGAGAATATCTGGGTGACACCGTTCAGGTGATTCCGCATATCACAGATGAAATCAAACGTCGAATGCGTTTGCAAGCTCACGAAACACCGGCACCCGACGTAATCATCACCGAGATTGGTGGAACCGTCGGAGACATCGAATCGCAGCCGTTCATTGAGGCTGCGCGCCAAGTTCGACACGAGGTTGGACGAGACCACGTCTTCTATGTGCACGTTTCTTTGGTTCCATACCTTGGGCCTTCTGGAGAACTGAAGACCAAACCTACGCAACATTCTGTTGCGACCCTTCGCTCTATCGGTATTCAGCCTGACGCCATCGTTTGCCGCTCAGATCGAGCGCTTCCGGCCTCGATAAAGAACAAGATTGCGCTGATGTGTGACATCGATGTCAAAGCCGTGGTCAATGCCGCAGACGCATCTAGCATCTATGACATTCCAACCGTGCTTCACGAAGAGGAACTCGACAGCTACATAATGGAGAAGCTCGGCTTTGAGGCAAAAGAAGTTGACTGGTCACACTGGACTCCGGTCTTGCAAGCCGTTCACGAACCAAAGCACGAAGTTAAAATCGCGCTCGTGGGCAAGTACATCGATCTACCTGATGCCTATCTCTCGGTGACAGAGGCCATTCGTGCTGGTGCTTTTGCTAATCAAGCGAAAGTCAATATCAAGTGGGTAGCCTCTGATCTCTGCGAAACCGAAAGCGGCGCGCAGGAACACCTGAGCGATGTCGATGCCATTTGCATTCCTGGTGGATTTGGTGTTCGCGGTATTGAAGGAAAATTGGGCGCGCTCAAGTTTGCTCGCGAAAACAAGATTCCTACCCTCGGTCTCTGCCTCGGTTTGCAATGCATGGTGATTGAATACGCACGAAACATGGTCGGCCTTGCCGGCGCATCGTCGACCGAATTTGATCCCGATGCAAAGTATCCGGTTATTGCAACCATGGCTGAACAGGTTGACATTCTTGCGGCCGGAGAAATGGGTGGCACAATGCGACTCGGTCTGTATGAAGCAAAGCTCGAACCAGGCTCGATAGTTTCTGAGGTATATGAATCGCAGTTAGTTTCAGAGCGCCACCGTCACCGCTACGAAGTAAACAACTCGTTCCGAGATGAAATCTCGGCAGCCGGATTGGTTTTCTCGGGCACCTCACCCGATGGACACTTGGTTGAGTATGTTGAGTTGCCCCGTAATGTGCACCCCTACTATGTCGGAACCCAGGCGCATCCCGAATTTAGGTCTCGACCAAACCGAGCGCACCCGCTTTTCAAGGGTCTGGTTGTCGCTGCGCTTGAGCGCCAGCAGGCCAGCAAGCTTTTCGAAGCCAACGATGCCTAAACATCAGCCCTTCGCAGTGAACGTGAGTTCTAGCGAGGTTGCCTTTAGGGGCATGATTTGGAACGTGAAGCGCGAAGTATTTGAATTTGCCGAACAAACACTGACCCGCGAGTTCATTGAGCATCCCGGCGCGGTTGCGGTGGTGGCCCTCAACGAACAGGACCAAGTGCTCTTGATCAGGCAGTACCGTCATCCGGTTGGTGAACTTTTGTGGGAGATTCCAGCCGGACTCTTAGATGTCGACGGTGAAAGTCAAGAGAACGCAGCCAGAAGAGAGCTACTAGAAGAGACGGGGTACCTCGCCGAAACTCTCGAACCGCTGATTGAATTCTTTACGACACCCGGTGGTAGCACCGAGAAGATTGCAATCTTTTTAGCCAAGGGTCTTGTTTTGAGCGACAATCGACCAGTGGTCGATGGCGAAGAGGCAGACATGCTCGTCGAATGGGTGGGCTTCGATGATGCGCTTGCCGCGGTCATGTCGAGCAAGATAAAAAGCCCAAGCGTTGCCGTGGGAATCATGGCTGCAGCGCTTCGAGGTAGGGCCTAGCTTTGTCTCTCGTCAAATCGGTCGAGTCCTATATCAGGCAACTCGCAATCGAGCGCGGTCTTGCCAAGAACACACTCTTGGCCTATCGACGCGATCTTCGAAACTACTGCGATTTTCTGCAGCGCGCGCAGGTAGACCACTTTTCGCAAGTTTCTGAGCAGCAGGTTGCCGACTATGCGCAATCTCTGGTTCAAGCGCGCGGGTTGGCATCTTCAACTGTTGCTCGCATGCTTGCGGCAGTTCGTGGGCTTCACAAATTCTTGCTAACCGAAAATCAAATTGGGCAGGATGTTGCCAGTGCCGTAAAACCCCCGAAGGCTAGCCGCAGATTGCCCAAAGCTATTTCGGTCGAAGAGATCGAGAGATTGCTTGATGCAGCCGGACCATCTGCCGAAGCTACAGACTCGGTGTCATCGATTCGCATTCGTGACAGGGCATTGCTCGAATTGCTCTACGCCACAGGCGCTCGCGTGAGCGAGGTGGTCAACCTAGATCTCGATGACCTGGTCGACCCAACCCTGGTTCGTCTATTCGGCAAGGGTTCGAAAGAACGAATCGTGCCGGTCGGAGGCTATGCGCAGCGAGCCCTGCAGGCCTACCTCGTTCGAATACGTCCCGGTTTAGCCAAACTAGGTAAAGGCACTCCGGCCCTGTTCTTGAACCAGCGCGGTGGTCGCCTGAGTAGGCAGAGTGCTTGGCAAATCATCACGGATGCCGCCTCAGCTGCCGATTTGCAGAGCGAAATCTCTCCGCACACCCTGCGGCACTCTTTTGCCACTCACCTTCTCGAAGGTGGCGCCGATGTGCGAGTAGTGCAGGAATTGCTCGGCCACTCGTCTGTTGCCACTACCCAGATTTACACCCTGGTTACGGTCGATCGGCTCAGGGAGATCTATGCCACGGCTCATCCGAGAGCTCGAAAGTAGCCCGAAATGCGGCCGGCGAGGGCTTGGTAGACTTCTAAGCGAACTTCACCCGGGAGGATCTAAGTGGCTAAAAAAGTTGTCGAGACCGACACGCGCTTTGCTATCCCCAAAAAACTGACCTCGCACGGCCCAGCCCGAATTATTGCGATGTGCAACCAAAAGGGTGGAGTTGGCAAGACGACAACCGCTGTGAACATGGCTGCCGCGCTTGCAGAGTACGGTCGAAAAGTTCTGGTCGTCGATTTTGATCCTCAGGGCGCACTGAGCACCCACCTCGGCGTGATTGCAGTTCCGGGTGAGATTGCCACAATCTATGACCTGTTGAAGGGAACCATCAAGGACCCGCACGAGGTCATTCGCAAATCTCCAGTCAAAAACCTAGATCTCATTCCAGCGAACATTGACCTGTCGGTAGCCGAAATTGAGTTGGTGGGTGAGGTTGCTCGCGAAAGCATCCTTGCGAACATTCTGCGCAAAGTCGCCGATGAATACGATGTCATCATTATTGACTGCCAACCATCACTTGGTTTGCTCAACGTGAATGCACTAACCGCTGCGCACGGCGTTCTGATTCCAATGGCGACAGACTTCTTTGCGCTGCGCGGTGTTGCCCTGCTAAAAGACCAGATCAATAAGGTGCAAGATCGATTGAACCCGGCCATCAAACTCGACGGCATTCTGGTCACCATGCACGAGCGCACGCTTCACTCGAAAGAGGTGCTGGATCGTTTGAACGAGGCTTTTGGCAGTTTTGTTTTCAAGACGCAAATCTCGCGTGCCGTGAAATTCAAGGATGCAACTGTTGCGCAGTTGCCGATTACCGCATATGCGCCGACTTCAGACGCAGCCGAGAGTTACCGCTCGGTAGCAAGAGAATTGATTTCTCGTGGCTGCACCCCATAGCCAAGATCAAGTGACCGAGCACACTTCAGGCTTCTCTCTGAGCCTCGGAAACTTCGACGGACCTTTTGATTTGCTGCTATCTCTGATTAGCAAGCACGAGCTAGACATAACTGAGATTTCGTTGAGCAAGGTTACTGACGAGTTCATTTCTTATCTCAAGACTCTTGATGACCACGAGGAGCTAGAGCAGGCCAGTGAATTTCTGGTTGTGGCCGCCACACTGCTCGACATGAAGATTGCCGGCTTGCTTCCTCAGGGCGAGGTTGCCAACCCAGAAGACGTGGCGATGCTTCAGGCCAGAGACCTCTTGTTTGCTCGTCTGCTGCAATATCGAGCATTCAAAGACATTTCTGCCTGGTTTAACGCTGGCTTTGCTTCAGAGAGTCTCCGTTCAGCCAGAGACGTTCGCATCGAGGAGCGCTTTCGTGAGCAGAAACCCGAACTGGTTTGGAAGATGAGTCTCGAAGATTTTGCAAAACTCGCCGAAGACGTTCTCACTCCAAAGGTTATTGACGGCGTTGGCTTTAGCCACCTTCACGCGCCGCGAGTCAGCATTCGTGAGCAGGCGGGCGAAGTCGTGGCCATGTTGCGCGGCAGAACCACAATTACTTTTCGCGAAGTGATTAGTGCCGTTAAGGACCGAGCAATTGTGGTCGCACGTTTTCTAGCGGTTCTTGAGCTCTACCGCCTTTCTGCAATTAGCTTCGAGCAAGATAGCCCGCTCGGTGATTTGAACATCACCTGGCGTGGATCCAACTTTGATGACGAACAACTAGCCGCCTTGGGAGCAGATTATGAATGACAACTTATTGCCGGAACGGGCAGAAATAGACGAGAGCTTCGAAATTAGTGCCGAAGCAACAATCGAGCCACCCGTCGCGCTTTCTGAGCAGGAGTTGCGCGGTGCGGTAGAGGCCATCTTGATGATCACAGATGCGCCAATTTCTCTGCTGGCAATCGCAGCGGCGCTTGAAACTCCGGTGAATCTTGTTCGAACAGTGATGCAGCAATTGCAGGCCGACTACAACGGTGAGAACGGCACATCCCAGCGCGGATTCGAGCTTCGTGAGGTTGGCGGCGGCTGGCGTATTTTTGTTCGTCAAGACTTTGACTGGGCCGTTCGCATGTTTGTTGCCAACGAGAGCCCATCCAAGCTTTCTCAAGCGGCGCTCGAGACGTTAGCCGTGATCGCATACAAGCAACCAGTGTCTAGAGGTCAGGTTGCCTCGATACGAGCCGTCAACGTGGACTCTGTCGTGAAGACTTTGCTAAGTCGAGGCCTCATCACCGAACTCTTCACCGATAGCGAAACCGGGGCAATCAACTATGGAACAACTTCACTCATGCTAGAACTGCTAGGCATCAACTCACTCGATGACCTTCCGATGATCAGCCCATACCTGCCTGATGCGGACAGTGATTTTGATGCAAACTTCTAGTCCAGACGAAGAGCAGGGCGTTCGCCTGCAGAAGGTAATGGCAGCGGCGGGCGTGGCTTCTCGACGCGTCTGCGAAGACCTCATTGTTCGAGGTCAGGTAACAGTGAATGGCAAGCGCGTGACCGAACTTGGCACGCGAGTCGACCCTGAAGTTGATCGAGTCACCGTCAGCGGCATGCCGATTCAGCTGGATGTTTCAAAGGTCTACCTGGCGCTAAACAAGCCGGTAGGCGTGGTCAGTAGCATGGCCGACGAGAATGGCAGAGCCGACCTAAGTCAATTCGTTGAGGGTTACGAAAGAGTTTTCAACGTTGGCCGACTTGATGCCGAGACCAGTGGGCTGATCATTATGACCAACGACGGCGACCTAGCCCACAAACTCGCCCACCCAAAGTTCGGAGTCACCAAGACCTACGTTGTGCGAGTTCAGGGTGTCATCGAACCGGGCATAATTCACAAGTTGCTAAGTGGTTTCCACCTCGAAGACGGATTCATCAAGGCCGACAAGGCGAAGTTGGTGCAGGTCGCTATTGGCGAGAGCCTGCTCGAGATTGAATTGCACTCGGGTCGCAATCGCATAGTTCGCAGAATGTTTGAGTTTTTGGGACATCCGGTTCTCGGGTTGGTGCGAAAGCAATTCGGTTCGATTCAACTAGGCCCGCTTAAGGCAGGCAAGGTTCGTGAACTAAGCAAAGTAGAGATCGGTGCGCTATTGAAAGCGGCCGAAGGCAAGCCGATGCGCCCGTCGCAGGCGGCTAAGCGGGCACCACACGTTAATCCGGCTAAGGCAAGGGGCAAGTAAACATGGCACTGAGAGCAATCCGAGGAGCAATTCAGCTCGATACCGACGAACGTGAGCACTTGCTTAAGTCAACTGCCGAACTTTTGTCGAAAGTTCTGCACGTGAACAACATCGATAGCTCATCGCTGGTGTCAATACTCTTCACGGCAACGCCAGACATAACCAGTGAGTTTCCGGCACTTGCTGCAAGAGAGCTTGGCCTCGGCGATGTTCCGTTGATGTGTTTTGTTGAAATGGATGTCAAGCAAGCTCTAGATCGAGTAATTCGAGTCATGGTCTATGCCGACATAGAAACTAGTCGCAAGGAAATTCAGCATGTCTACCTGCGCGGTGCTACCGCGCTTCGATTGGATCTAGCTCAGTGACCTCACGCACTCAGGGAACAGTTCGCGTTGTAGGTGCCGGTTTGATTGGCACCAGCGTTGGCCTTGCCTTGAGCAAATTGGGTGTCGACGTCTGTGTCGAAGATATTTCACCAGCCGTTCGAGCGCTCTCGATTGATTACGGGGCAGGGCGAGCGCCTTTGTCTGATGACGCCCCAAGCCTGATTTTGGTTTGTGTTCCGCCAGATGTCACCGCTGCGGTTGTGGCGAGAGAACTCGATTCATTTCCAAAAGCTGTCGTGACCGATGTGGCCAGCGTCAAGTCTGCAATTTTGACTGAACTTAGCGAGAGGGGCGCAGACCTCACCCGCTATGTTGGTTCACACCCGATGGCAGGCAGAGAGCGAGGAGGCGCAGCCTCAGGTCGCGCAGATCTCTTCTTTGGTCGGGTCTGGGTTATCTCACCAACAGATCAGAGCACATCCAAGGCGATTCAAGCGGTCGAGAACCTGGCCCTGGATCTCGCAGCATCGCCGATTTCGGTTTCGGCGGCTGACCACGATCGAGCCGTTGCTTATGTCTCTCACCTTCCCCAATTGGTCTCTAGTCTCACCGCAGCCGCATTGCTTGATGCCGCAGATTCAGATATTGCCCTAGCCGGGCAGGGAGTGCGTGACACAACTCGCATCGCGGCTAGCGATCCAAAACTTTGGCTGCAGATTCTTGCGGCAAACGCAACCGAGGTGCGCGCTGTGCTCGGTCGCTTGCAGGCCGATCTGAACTCGGTGGCCGCAGCTTTAGATCAGCCAGAAGCCAGCGGTTCGCTTTCAACACTAAATTCGCTGCTTGAGCGTGGCAATGCGGGCGTTGCCAAACTTCCGGGTAAACACGGCACCAAAGCAACTATCTATTCGGTCACCACGGTGATGATTGACGACAAGCCCGGTGAGTTAGCGCGGTTGCTTACCGAAATTGGTGAGATCGGTGTCAACCTCGAAGAAATCAAACTCGAGCATTCCCCGAGCAGTCCGGTAGGACTAGTCGAGGTTTCGGTGCTACCTGCGGTTGAGGTAACTCTGGTAGCCGCGCTTGCAGAACGCGGCTGGAAGTTAGTCGGCTGATGAGCAAGATCATCGTTGCAATTGATGGCCCTGCGGGTTCGGGAAAATCTAGCGTTAGCAAACAACTGGCCCGAGCCTTCAAGTTTGCCTACCTAGACACCGGTGCGGCCTACCGGGCCTTGGCCTGGGCAACGCTGAACGGGCTCAGCTTCGAGAAAATTGCAGCCGATGATTTCGAAAAAGAATTCGATTATTCGATTTCTACCGACCCCGATGACTTCTGGGTTCGAGTGGGCGCTCACGATGTCACCGAGGCAATTCGCACCGCATTGATTTCAGAGACGGTGAGTTCTGTAGCGGCACTTGCCAACGTGCGCGAGTTTATGAAGAGACTCACCAAGAGAATTGTTGACGAGTGCGCGTTCGAAGGCGCGGTAGTTGAGGGTAGGGATATAACAACCGTCGTCTACCCGGATGCTCAAAGCAGGCTTCTGTTAACTGCCTCTGAGGCGATACGATTGGACCGTAGGTCTAAAGAGCTCTCGGCAGATTCGGCAAAGGCCGTGGTCAATCAAGTCTCCAAACGAGACGAAAACGATTCCAAGATTGTTGACTTTATGAATGCCGCGCCCGGAGTCACTCTCGTTGATTCCTCAGACCTAGATTTTGATCAAACCGTTTCGGTCATGATTGCCCAGATAAATGCTGACCTGAAAGCGAGCGCTCAATGAAAGACGAATTCGAATTCGAGCCCATCGCTGCGGAGTTTCTAGAGAAACTTCGCGAAGTTTCAGACCAGGATGCCGAAACCAAAGCCAAGGCAATGCGCATGGGGCTCGAGGAATACGACCTTGAGCCTGAAGACATCGACATCTTGGCCACCGAGCTCGGTTTCGAAGACGAGCCACTCTATCTTCCGGCCTTGCCGGTGCTTGCCATCGTTGGCCGCCCGAATGTCGGAAAGTCTGCACTGGTCAACCGCATTCTTGGTCGTCGCGAGGCAGTGGTCGAAGACAAGCCTGGCGTTACCCGAGACCGAGTTTCTTACAAGGCCGAGTGGAACGATCGCAAGTTCACACTCGTTGACACCGGTGGCTGGGAGCCAGATGCCAAGGGCATCGATAAGTCGGTTGCGATTCAAGCCGAAATCGCAATTGAACTAGCGGATGCTGTGATCTTTGTGGTCGATGCCATGGTTGGTGCGACCTCGAGTGACGAACGCGTAGTGCCGATGCTGCGCAAGAGTGGCAAGCCGGTAATTTTGGTCGCAAACAAAATCGACGACCTGAAGCAGGAGCCAGAGGCTGCATCGCTATGGTCACTCGGATTGGGCGAACCCTATCCAGTTTCGGCCGTTCACGGTCGCGGTGTGGCAGACATGCTCGATGAAGCGATGAAAGCGCTTCCCGAGGTTTCGGCTGTTGCCAAGCAAGAGTTTGGCGGACCTCGTCGAGTCGCAATCATTGGGCGACCAAACGTTGGAAAGTCTTCACTATTGAACAAAGCTGTCGGTTCTGAACGCGCAGTCGTTAACGAGTTGGCGGGAACCACTCGTGACCCAATCGACGAACAGGTCGAACTCGGCGGACGAATCTGGAGATTCGTTGACACCGCTGGAATCAGACGCCGCGTGCATCTTGCACAGGGTGCCGATTTTTACGCGAGTTTGAGAACAGCTGCAGCTCTTGAGCGTGCAGAAGTTGCGGTCGTATTGTTCGATGTAACGCAGCCAATTAGCGAGGCCGATATTCGAATAGTCGACATGGCGCTCGAATCTGGTAGAGCGCTGGTCTTGGGGTTCAACAAGTGGGACGAACTCGACGACGAGCGACGCAAGTATCTAGAGCGAGAGATTGAGCAAGATCTGGCACACGTTGACTGGGCGCCGCGAGTAAACATTTCGGCAAAGACCGGAAGACACCTCGAAAAGTTAGTACCCGCTCTCGAAGTTGCACTAGATGGTTGGGACACCCGTATTGCGACAGGTAAGTTCAATGCTTTTCTGCAGGAACTCACCATGGAGAATCCGCATCCGGTGCGCGGCGGAAAGCAGCCAAGAATTCTTTATGGCAGCCAAGTTTCGAGCAGGCCACCTAAGTTTGTGCTGTTTACAACGGGTTTTCTTGATCCTGGCTATCGCAGATTTATTCAGCGTCGTCTTCGCGAAACCTATGGTTTCGAAGGAAGCCCGATTGAAGTTGCCATGAGAATTCGAGAGAAGCGAAAACGCTAAACTCCCAATAGGAAAACGGGCTATAGCGCAGCTTGGTAGCGCACTTGTCTGGGGGACAAGGGGTCGTGGGTTCAAATCCCGCTAGCCCGACTGGTGAAAGGAAGACATGACCATTTGGCAGCAGTTGCGCACGGTTCCAAACCTGCTCAGTTTGTTGCGTCTGGCTCTGGTTCCTGTCTTCTTGGTTCTGATTCTCAACGGCTTTAACCTAGAGGCCGTAATCGTTTTGATTGTCGCAAGCGTCACCGACTATCTGGATGGTTACTTCGCGAGAAAACTCAATCAAGAAACACGTCTTGGTCAGTTGCTCGACCCGGCAGCAGATCGACTTTACATATTTGCCACCCTGATTGGTCTGAGCGTTGTCGGCTACATTCCTATTTGGCTGCCCATGATTGTTGTTGGGAGAGACCTCTTGCTGCTATTCACCTACCCGATTCTCGCGAGCAGGGGATACGGGCCGCTTCCGGTTCATTACCTTGGCAAGGCTGGCACCTTTGCCTTGCTCTACGCGTTCCCGCTGCTGCTAATTGCTTCGGCATTTCCCGATGTTTCAATCTTTGTTTTGCCGGTGGCCTGGGCCTTCGCGTGGTGGGGTATCGGACTCTACTGGTGGGCGGGTTTTGTTTATCTCGCTCAGGTGCGCTCAGTGGTGAAATCGAGCCCCAACGATTCGGCTAGGCTTGGCGACTAGGGAAAATTATGGACTTTCAAGACAATGAGCAGAGCGGCTCTTCTAACGACTCGACCGAGCGATTCAACGACGACCTGCTCTCGTCAGACTCTCACGGATTAGATGTCGAAGAGCGCGAAGCCGTTGACGCACTGCCATCTGCCAGCGCGCTGCTGATCGTTCAACGCGGACCCAACGAGGGTGCCAGATTCTTGCTCGATCAAGACCTGACCACGGTCGGCAGGCACCCAAACGCAGACATTTTTCTCGATGACGTTACGGTTTCGCGGCGACATGCCGAGTTTAGAAGAACCGGAAATCAATTCATGATTCACGATTTGGCATCGTTGAATGGAAGCTACTTTGATGGCGTTAGAATCGAGTCTGCACTTCTAGATGACGGTGCAGAAGTTCAAATCGGTAAATTCAAATTCACATTCTTCGCGTCGCGGGCAGATCTAGGAGATTCATAAATTGGTTGAACCTACTCCAATTTCTCAGGCTCGAGCCGGCAGACTTGTGACCATCGGTCAGGTGCTCGCACTTCTCACTCCGGAGTTTCCAGAACTCACCCAGTCGAAGCTTCGCTTTCTAGAAGACAACGGTCTTGTCACACCTCAGCGAACAGATTCCGGATACCGCAAGTTCAACGAATCTGACGTCGAACGACTTCGCTTGATCTTGGAATTGCAGCGCGATCGATATTTGCCACTAAAGGTGATCGGTCAGTTTCTTGCTGATCTCGATTCGGGTAAATCGGTGTCCCTGCCGGGTGACGATTCGAAATCGGGGCGGCACTCTCGAGTCACATCAACTAAATATGTTACGAAAATCGAACTTATCGCCGAAACATCAATCACGGATGCGCTCATCGCAGAAGCCCAATCGGTTGGGCTGATTTCTGAAGAGCCATTCAACGCAAGCACCATTGAAATTGCGCGATCAATCATGAAGCTAAACCGCGGTTTTGGAATTACTCCTAGACACTTGCGCGGTGTAAAGACTGCTGCTGATCGAGAAATCGGAATCATCGAGGGCGTGGTTGCTCCTGTGCTTGCGAAAAAGGAAGCTTCGAGTCGCTCTAAGGCCGCACATTACGCAGAGGAATTGCAAAACCACTTCGGTAACATCCGTGAAGAGTTGATTCGTTCGGCGATCGCAAAAATCGACGACTAATCGGCGTAATCACTGGCCCTCTGGGGCGACACGCCGAGCGATTAAATTAACACCTAGAAAACTGTTATTCAGGGAACAATTGGGAGAGAACTTAAACCTGTAGTTGAACCTGAAGGGAGCGACCGTGATTCCAATCGACGGTACTTCCACGCCTGAAAACGACTACTCCCAAGACATGCTCTTCAGCGATGGAAGCCCATCGGCTGATCCGAAAGTTGGCTACCGAGGAATCTCGGCCGCCGGCGCCGCAGGCATTAGCTATCGCCAACTCGACTACTGGGACAGAACCTCTCTGGTTCAACCGAGTGTTCGAGGAGCCGCAGGTTCGGGCTCTCAGCGACTCTATGCCTTCAGAGACATTCTTGTTCTGAAATTGGTGAAGAGACTTCTAGACACCGGCGTATCGCTCCAGCAAATTCGAATTGCCGTCGAACAGCTTCGCGCCTCGGGAATCAATGACCTTGCCCGCACCACACTCATGTCAGATGGCGCCAGGGTTTATCTCTGCACAACTGAAGACGAGGTCATCGACCTGCTCGGACGCGGTCAGGGTGTCTTTGGAATCGCCGTTGGCAAAGTGTTGCGCGAGGTCGAAGCGAGCCTGGTTAACATCAAGGCAAACCACATTGACGAAGTCGACGAACTGTCTGCACGTCGCGCCAGCAAAAAAGCGGTTTAGTTCTTCTCTTCTTCTGGTTTTTCTATTTCGAGTTTGAAATTCCAACTACCAGTATTGGTCGAGACCTCTTGCTGTTTGGCAGCCAACTCGTCATCTTGCCAACTCGGTTCGGTCCAGTCGGTTTCAGCGCCTGCATCCGCCGACTGAGTCTCAGTTGTCTCGACGATTTCACCGAGTTGCTCGATGGCGGTCTCGATGGTAAGAATCTCTGGGCGCTTCGAGCCGCGCTTGTGCCTTCTAAAGAATCTGCGTTTCTCTTTAGGTTTCTCGGCTGTGACTTCTTCATTTGGTTCTTCGAATGCAACAAATGCCCTGGCGAGAAGCTCGGTAAAGAAGTCTGCGATTTCGACTGCACCTTCGCCCGGCCAGGTGTGAATCGGTCTTGCAGCTCCCTGAGTCTGCTGAAGGTGAGCTCGTTCTTCGAGGTAGTTCGGAATCAGCAGACCGGGAAACATTTCGTTTAGTTCTTGAACTCGAAAGTCCTGCTCTTTTGATGCCGGTCGGTGTCGATTTATCAGGATGCCTAGCGGGCGAACGCGTTTGGTGATCGCCATGCGAACTTCTTCAAGGGCGCGAATTGCTCGATCGGCGGCAACCACAGAGAAAATTCCAGGTTCGGTGACTACCAGAACTCGATCGCTTGCCACCCAGGCCGTGCGAGTCAAAGCGTTGATAGATGGAGGAGTGTCAATAATCACAAGATCGTAAATCGTCTCGACCGAGTGCAGGGCTTCCTCAAGCTTCCAGGTCTGGCGAAGCGTTGGGTGGGGGGTGTCGTGGTGAATGCTCTTTGGGCTGCCGACCATAACATCTACAGATCCGCCTCCCACCTTGCCCCAGGTTGAAGATACGATTGATGCAGACACGACGTTGTGTTTTGGGTTTTTCAGGACGCTGGCAACAGTGGTCTTGAATTCGCCAACCGCACCTAATCCGGTCGTAGCGTCGCACTGGGGGTCAAGATCTACCACTAGTGTCTTGAGTCCCTGGGCGAAGGCAGCCGAGGCTAAACCAAGGGCAACCGTGGTTTTTCCGACGCCCCCCTTTAGGGAACTAACGCTGAGAACATGCACCTGAATAGGCTACCTTTTTATCTCAAGGGCCCGAAACCCATTGTTCGCAATTTCCACCGAAGGACCAGATGTTCAAGAAGATTTTGGTTGCCAATCGAGGCGAAATCGCCGTTCGCGCCTTCCGCGCCGCCTATGAACTCGGTGCCAAGACCGTTGCTGTCTTTCCCTATGAAGACCGAAATTCGACACACCGACTGAAGGCCGACGAGTCTTATCAAATTGGCACGGTTGGCCATCCGGTTAGGGCTTATCTAGACGTCAGCGAGATTGTTCGAGTAGCCAAAGAGAGTGGCGCAGACGCAATTTACCCGGGATACGGTTTTCTCTCTGAGAACCCCGAACTGGCAGAGGCAGCCAAAGCCGCAGGAATTACTTTTATCGGTCCAAGCTCAGATGTTTTGGAGATGGCCGGAAACAAAGTCATCGCAAAAGAAGCTGCAATTCGAGCCGGTGTTCCGGTACTTAAATCAACCCAGTCATCGGCAAATGTTGACGAGCTAGTAGATCAGGCCGACGAAATCGGATTTCCGATTTTTGTTAAGGCTGTCGCAGGCGGTGGTGGTCGCGGCATGCGTCGAGTCGCAGCAAAGCAAGATCTGCGAGCCGCTTTGGTCGAAGCATCGCGCGAAGCAGAAAGCGCTTTTGGTGACGCACGGGTGTTCTTGGAGCAGGCAGTCATTCGACCACGGCACATCGAAGTTCAGATTTTGGCAGACACATTCGGAAACGTGATTCACCTTTTCGAGCGTGACTGCTCGATTCAGCGAAGAAACCAAAAGGTTGTTGAGATTGCGCCAGCGCCCTTGATTGACGAGGAGTTGCGGCAGACTCTCTATCGCGACGCCGTAGCCTTCGCCACAACAATTGGCTACCAGAACGCTGGCACCGTCGAATTCTTGATTGACACGGTCGGCGACAACGCCGGTAAGCACGTATTCATCGAAATGAATCCCCGCATTCAGGTCGAGCACACCGTAACCGAAGAGATAACCGACATCGATCTGGTGCAGAGCCAAATGCGAATCGCTTCGGGGGAGTCGCTAGAGCAGCTGGGTCTTTCGCAAGACAAAATCGAACGCCACGGATTCGCAATTCAGTGCCGAATCACGACAGAAGACCCCGGCGCAAACTTCAGACCTGACACCGGAAAGATCACCACCTATCGTTCGCCCGGTGGCGCTGGCATTCGCCTCGATGGCGGCACGGTTTCGACCGGTGCCGAAGTCAGCCCGCACTTCGACTCGCTGTTAGTCAAGCTGATTGCGAAGGGGCGCGACTTCAAGTCGGCGGTCAATCGCTCAGAACGTGCGCTCGCCGAGTTCCGCATCCGTGGGGTGTCTACAAACATTGCGTTCTTGCAGGCCGTGCTCGCAGACCCCGCTTTTCAATCGGGTGACCTGAGCACTTCGTTCATTGACGAGCGTCCACAGCTTTTCACCTCTGCTCCCTCGAAAGACCGCGGCACAAAGATTATGTCTTGGCTAGCAGATGTGACCGTAAACCAGCCAAACGGACCACGAGCCGACCACATTTCACCATCCAAGAAACTGCCGAAGGTTGATCTAACCCAGGCAGCTCCGGCCGGCTCGCGACAGCGGTTGCAACAGCTCGGCCCAAAGGCATTCGCGGCTGACCTTCGGGCTCAAACTGCGGTGGCAATCACCGACACGACATTCAGGGATGCGCATCAGTCTTTGCTAGCAACCCGTGTTCGTGCGCGCGATCTGGTTCAGGTTGCACCTCACGTCTCGCGGCTAACCCCTCAGCTTCTGTCTGTCGAAGCGTGGGGTGGCGCAACATATGACGTGGCACTGCGTTTTCTAGGAGAAGACCCTTGGGAGAGGCTAGAGGCAATTAGGGCCGCAATGCCAAACATCTGCATTCAAATGCTGCTTCGCGGCAGAAACACCGTGGGGTACACACCGTACCCACAAGAAGTAACCGAAGCATTCGTAAAAGAAGCGGTGGCCGCCGGTGTCGACATCTTCAGAATTTTCGATGCACTGAACGACGTTGATCAAATGAAGCCGGCTATCGAAGCCGTGCTGCGCACCGAGACGGCAATCGCCGAGGTTGGGCTTTGCTATACGGCAGACCTGCTTGACCCAGAAGAGACTCTCTACACTCTCGACTACTACCTCGAACTTGCCGAGAAGATAGTTGCCGCTGGGGCTCACATCATTGCCATAAAAGATATGGCTGGCTTGTTGCGACCAGCGGCTGCGGCAAAACTGGTTAGCGCTTTGCGCGAACGGTTTGATCTTCCGGTTCACCTGCACACACACGACACCGCTGGTGGCCAACTCGCCACACTAATGGCCGCAATCAACGCGGGGGTCGATGCTGTCGATGTCGCCTCAGCTCCAATGGCTGGCACCACATCTCAGCCATCGGCATCGGCACTCATCGCCGCACTCGAGCACACAGAGCACGATGCCGGAATCTCGCTGGCTGCGGTAACCGCGCTTGAGCCTTACTGGCAAGCCGTTCGCAGCGTCTATTCGCCATTTGAATCGGGTCTGCCGGGACCAACCGGTCGCGTGTACCAACATGAGATTCCCGGTGGTCAGTTGTCAAACCTTCGCCAACAGGCGATTGCCCTCGGTTTAGGTAATCAGTTCGAAAAGGTCGAAGACATGTATGCGGCGGCTAACCGCATTTTGGGCAGGCCAACCAAGGTGACCCCGTCATCGAAGGTGGTTGGCGATCTCGCACTGCACCTCGTTGCCGTGGGAGCAGACCCAGATGATTTTGCCGCCAACCCGCAAAACTATGACGTTCCCGACTCGGTGGTTGGTTTCATGGCGGGAGAGCTAGGTGATCTGCCGGGTGGTTGGCCAGAGCCTTTCAGGTCAAAGGTATTGCAGGGCAAGAACATCAAGTTCGGCATCACGCCACTGAGTGCTGACGATGCTGCAATTCTCGACTCGGACGACAGCAAGCTTAAGCGCGCCACCCTGAATCGTTTGCTATTTGCTGCTCCGACCGCCGAGTTCAACAAGTTCCGTGAGACCTATGGTCGCTTAGACGAGGTCGACACGGTTGACTATTTATACGGACTGCAGCAGGGTTCTGAGCACGTTGTCGAAATCTCCAAGGGTGTTCAGCTCTATGTGGGGCTGGAGGCAATCGGGTCACCAGATGCCAAGGGCTTTAGAACCGTAATGGCCACGCTGAACGGCCAGCTGCGACCGATAAACATTCGCGATCGCAAGATAGCCGTTGATATCATTCAGGCTGAAAAGGCCGACAGCGCCAACCTGGGGCACGTCGCTGCACCGTTCGCGGGCGTTGTGACATTGCAAACCGTTGAAGGAACCAGGGTAGAAATCGGCCAGCCGGTGGCAACTATTGAGGCCATGAAAATGGAAGCCTCAATTACTGCAAGCGTCGCTGGGGTGGTGCGTCGCTTGGCCACCGCTAGAACTCAGGCCGTTGAAGCCGGAGACCTCATTCTCGTCATTGAAACCGACCGGTCCTGAATCACGGGTAAACTGGGGCAGTTATCGCGTTAGCGAACATTTGTTGGCATAGGAGCATCCGGTTTGGCTATTTGGGACAAGAAACCTGAAGATGATGACTTTTTGGCTCCGCGCCCGGCGGCTAACCCCGCCGATGAAGCTCCCATCCAGACTCACGCGCTCGCGGAGTTGGCAGTTGACTCGGGCATTATCGACATCACCCCAAGCACCCAGTCGGTTCAGATAGTTACCGAAGACGAGCGCACCAACCGCATCGTCTCGCCAACTACAGAACCGGTTAGCGACACCGGTCCGATTTCACGCCGTTCGAACTATTCACGTCGTGATTCACTTCGCGGAGAGACCTTCGATCAACCAGAACCGGCCGCGATGCTCACAGCCGATCGGCTCATCGACAACAGCTCGAGAAACCGCCCAGCACCAGAGGCTGGCTTTCGCAGATTCTTCTACTTTCTCTCGCTCAAAACCATCAACCTTGGCGATTCGCTCAAGGTTCGCGAACGCAAAGCCCTTGATTTGAGAATCGGCGCAGCATTCGATGGGGGAGCAAAATTCGTTCCGGTTTTGACACGCAAGGGAGGAGTTGGAAAAACAACTGTCTCGACGCTGCTTGGTATGGCGCTAGCAATGGTGCGCGAAGACCGTGTGATCGCAATCGATGCCAACCCAGACCGCGGAACCCTTGCCGAGCGCATCAGCAAGTCAACTCGATTCACAGTTAGAGACGTAGTGAATCGCGCAGCCGCAATTGATGGCTTCACCGATTTCTCAACCATGGTTTCTCGAGACATAACACGACTCGATGTTCTTGCTTCAGACAGCGACCCTATGCTCTCTGAAGCCTTCAACGAAGGCGATTACAACGTCGTTGCCGACATGGCCGCTCGTTACTACTCGGTGGTTCTGACTGACTGCGGAACCGGAATCGTGCATTCGGTCATGCGCCCAACTCTTCAACGCGCAAATGGATTGGTAATTGTTTCGGGCGGTTCGGTTGATGAAGCTCGTCTGGCATCTGAAACTCTGTCTTGGCTCGAAGCCAACGGCTATGGTGACTTGGTTCGCAACGCGGTTGTTGCGCTCAACACCGCAACGCAGGCAACCCAACTGGTGAAGCTTGATGAAATCGAGCAACACTTCAAGACCCGTGTTCGCGCCGTCGTCAAGATTCCATACGATGACGCGCTAGCGGCAGGTTCGGTTATCAAGTTCACCGAGCTGAAAAAGGGCACCCAGCAGGCTGCAAGAGAGCTGGCGGCGCTAGTGGTCGACGGACTCAACAACCCACGCATCTAAAAATGACGGTTCGTCAAATTCGACTCTTCGGAGACCCGGTGCTGAAAACCAGGTGCGAAGAAATAATGAGTTTCGATGAAAAGACAGCCGCCCTTGTCGAAGACCTTCTAGACACAGCATCGATTGCAGGTCGAGCCGGTGTAGCCGCACCGCAAATCGGAGTGAACCTTCGAGCATTCAGTTATCACGTCGACAAGAAGCTCGGCTATGTCTTGAACCCCAAGCTCGTCGAAGTTTCAGGCAAATTGCGATTGGTTGAAGAGGGTTGCTTGTCGGTGCCGGGTCTCTGGCACCTGACACCGCGCTATGAGATCGCAAGAGTCACGGGTGTCGATCGAGACGGCAACTTAGTCGAAGTCGCCGGTGAGGGCCTGTTGGCGCAGGCTCTTCAACACGAATGCGATCACCTGGACGGGTTGCTCTACCTGGATCGCCTTGAAGCTGACGAGCGCAAGTTAGCCATGCGTGAGCTGCGAAGCTCAGATTGGTTTATGTCGAACTAGGCCTTGTCGCCGTAAATTTCTTCGACTGCCCAAGCGAAATCTTGCATAACCACATTTCTCTTGAGCTTCAAGCTCGGGGTGAGGTGGCCTGAACTCTCTGTGAGTTCGTTGCCGATGATCACAAATTTTCTGATTGACTCTGCCTTTGAAACTTCTTTGTTTGCTTCGTCAATAGCTGACTGAATAGCCGCAATAACCAGTGGCGACTTGGCAGCATCTGCAACCGTCATTGCTTTGTCTCCGCCATGATTAGCCAACCAAATCGGCAGCATCTCAGAATCGAGAGAAATCATCGCACCGATGAAAGGCTTGTTATCGCCAATGACCACTACCTGGCCAATTAGCGGATTCGCACGAAGTGGATCTTCGAGCACGGCTGGGGCAACGTTCTTGCCGCCAGCGGTAACAATAAGTTCTTTCTTTCGTCCGGTAATGCTCAACAAACCGTCTTCATCGAGCATGCCGATGTCACCGGTTGCAAACCATTCGCCATCCATTACCTCTTTGGTGGCTTTTTCGTTGCGCCAGTAGCCGCGCATGATGTTGTGGCCGCGCAGCCAGATCTCCCCGTCATCGGCAATCTTCACTCCGGTGCCAGGCAGCGGTGTTCCAACCTTTCCGATCTTGATGTGTGCAGGTCGAGAAATGGTGGCAGGGGCGGTTGTTTCGGTTAGCCCGTAGCCCTCTAGCACGATCACGCCGAGAGCTCTGAAGAAGTGACCTAGACGAGCGCCAAGCGGCGCACCACCCGAGATTGCATACTGAAGATTTCCACCCATTGCTGCGCGAATCTTCTTGTAAACCAATTTGTCGAAGACGAAGTGCAGAAGTTTGAGCTTCAGGCTCGGGCCACCGTTGTCGAGAGCTTCTGACCATTCGACGGCCACGTTGGCAGCCTTGCGGAAAATGTCACCCTTGCCACCGGCTTCTGCCTTTTGCTCAGCTCCGTTGTAAACCTTTTCGAAAACTCGAGGCACAGCCAAAAGGAATTCTGGCTTGAAAGATGCCAAAGCGTTTGCAACGTTTTTTGCATCTGGCTCGTGTGTCACCTTGATGCCACCCTCAACGCAGAGAACTTCGACAAAGCGAGCGAAAACGTGAGCCAAAGGCAAGAACAAAACGGTACTTCTGCCTTCGACCAAAACGTCAGGCAGTTCGAGGCAGGCGTTTTTACTAAGTTCAATGAAACCGCCGTGGGTTAGTTCACAACCCTTTGGCTTTCCGGTTGTGCCAGAGGTATAGATGATGGTCGCGAGATCTTTAAGCTTGTTGGTTTTACGGCGCTGCTCGAGAACCTCATCCGTGATCTCTTTGCCACGCTTCTTTAGGTCGTCGATGCAATTTTCTTCGAAGGTCATTACCAAACGGACTAGCGGCACCGCCGCCTTGACCTGACCAAATCTGTCTGTGTGTTCTTTGTTCTCAGCGATCAGCGCAACCGAATCACTGTTTGAAAGAATCCACTCCATTTGAGCTGCAGATGATGTTTCGTAAATCGGAACAGAGACCGCACCGGCAAACCAAATCGCAAAATCCATGATTGTCCACTCGTATCGAGTGCGGCTCATTATGCCAACCGCTTGACTCGGCTGGATTCCGCTGGCAATTAGGCCCTTTGCTACCTGCTGAACCTCAGCCAAAAACTTTGCGGCCGATATGTTCTCGTAGCCGCCTTGCTTTGCAAGCGCATACAGCGTGAGATCAGGAGTTTTCTTGGCACGATCTACCAGCATGTCGGTTATGTTCATGGTGGCTGGTGAGACGGTCAGGGCAGGAATATCGAAAGTGCGCACTTAGTCTTCTCCTCGTCGAAATGATTAGGCACAACTCTAATGGCTTTAATCGGGTATCTGGAACCAGTATTTCAGCGGTAAAATGGCACGATTCGGGAAGGACGTCAGCATGTACGCGGTCGGCATAGACATTGGTGGCACCAAGATCGCCGGCGCATTGGTTGACGAGGACGGCACAATCGTTAGAGAGGCCAGGGTTGCCACCCCAGCCTCAGACGGCGAAGGCATAGTTGACGCGGTCGTGACCCTGGTTAAAGAGCTAATTGAAGGGGTAGAGGCGATCGGTGTGGGCGTTGCAGCCGCCGGATTCATCGATGCCGATCAGTCGATAATCGTTTACTCGCCTAATCTCAGTTGGCGAAATGAACCGCTCAAAGCCAAACTAGACGCCAAGTTATCGATTCCAGTGATTATTGAGAACGATGCCAATGCTGCCGGATGGGCCGAATTTCGCTATGGCGCTGGTCGTGGCAGCAAGCACATGACCATGCTTACGATTGGCACCGGTGTCGGCGGTGCTGTCATTGCTGACTCGAAAATGCTTCGTGGGGGATTCGGAATTGGTGGAGAGCTAGGGCACATTCGAATGGTGCCAAATGGTTTACTTTGCGGTTGCGGCGCGCACGGTTGCCTCGAGCAGTATGGTTCTGGCACGGCACTGCTCAGAGCAGCCCGAGAGCTTACCGATTCTGGGTCAGACGAGGGCGCGCTGCTTAGAAGACTGCGTGATGCAGCGGGCGAACTAACCGGCGACCAGGTTTACGAGGCGATTTTGCAGTCAGATGCGGGTGCGCTTCGGCTGCTTGCCGAGTTGGGCGAATGGATTGGTCAGGCGGTAGCCAGCCTCACAGCCGTGCTCGACCCCGAGATAGTTGTAATCGGAGGCGGTGTATGCGCTGCCGGAGATCTTTTGCTCGAACCGATTCGCAAGGCCTACTTGGCGAACCTGCCAGCTCGGGGTTATCGTCCAGAACTAAAGATCAAGACCGCGGAATTTGTCAACGATGCCGGAGTGGTTGGGGCTGCTGATCTAGTGCGTTTAGCGCTGGCACAGCGGTAAAATAGGGTCTTCGCGCCACAAATCGAGAGGATGGCAGAAGATGGCTTATTTCATTCTGAAGAACCTAATTCTCGGCCCTCTGCTCAGACTAGTTTTTCGTCCGTGGGTACGCGGAATGGAAAACATTCCAAGTTCGGGTGCGGCAATTCTTGCGAGCAACCACCTTTCTTTTTCTGACTCAATCTTTTTGCCTCTGCAGAGCAGACGCCCAGTCGTGTTTTTGGCCAAGAGCGAATACTTCACGGGTAAAGGCGTAAAGGGCGCCCTGGTGCGCTGGTTTTTCAAGGCCACCGGTCAGTTGTCAATCGACCGAAGCGGCGGCAAGGCATCCGAGGCTTCGCTCAACACCGGACTAAGTGTTTTGAGTCAGGGTATGGTGCTCGGCATTTACCCGGAGGGAACGCGTTCTCCCGATGGCAAGCTTTACCGTGGCCGAACCGGAATTGCCAGGATGGCACTGGAATCGAAGGTTTCGGTCATCCCGGTGGCAATGATCGATACCGAAAAGGTGCAACCAATCGGAAAGCGTTTTCCTAGAATCCGCCGAGTCGGAATTGTGGTCGGTGCGCCATTAGATTTTTCTCGTTTTGACGGAATGGAAGGTGACCGCATCGTTTTGCGCGCGATTACCGATGAAATCATGTACGAGTTGGCAAAACTGAGCGGACAAGAATATGTCGACGCTTATGCATCATCGGTGAAAGAGAAGCGCGCAAAACTTGCGCGTCAGTAACGGGCGGATTGTATGAACGAAAAAGTTGTAGCTGTAGATCCCAAGGTTTTGGCCGGGCTCGATAACTATCTCAACCTGCCAGCTCTTCAGCAGCCAAATTGGCCAGACCAGTCTGCCGTTGCAGAGGTTCGCGCCGAGCTGGCGACCCTTCCGCCTCTGGTCTTTGCCGGCGAGGTTGACAATCTTCGTGCACGTTTGGCTCAGGCCGCGTCGGGCAAGGCCTTCTTGCTGCAGGGCGGAGATTGCGCAGAAACATTTGCCGATGCAACCGCCGATCGAATCAGAAATAGAGTCAAGACCATTCTTCAGATGGCGCTGGTGCTCACATACGGATCTTCGATGCCAATCATCAAGATGGGTCGAATGGCTGGTCAGTTTGCTAAGCCGCGTTCGAGCGACCTAGAGACTCGAGAAGGCGTAACCCTTCCGGCCTACCGTGGCGACATCATCAACGGTTACGACTTCAATGAGGCTTCACGTACCGCTGACCCGAAGCGAATCTTGAAGGCATATCACACTGCTGCATCGACTCTCAATTTGATCCGCGCATTTACGCAGGGTGGTTTTGCCGACCTTCGTTCGGTGCACGAGTGGAATAAGGGATTCGCTGACAATCCGGCCAACGAGCGCTACGTTGCCATGGCAAGCGAAATTGATCGCGCGATCGACTTTATGTCGGCCTGCGGCGCCGACTTTGAGCAGCTCAGAACCACCGAGTTTTACACCTCACACGAGGGCCTGCTCTTCGACTACGAGCGTCCGATGACCAGAATCGATTCGAGAACCGGAACCCCTTATCTCACCAGCGGTCACTTCATCTGGGTGGGCGAGCGCACTCGTCAGATTGACAACGCGCACATCGACTTTCTTTCTCGAGTTCGAAACCCGATTGGAGTAAAGCTCGGTCCGACAACTCAGGTGTCTGACGTTATTGAACTGATTGAAAAACTCGACCCAGATCGTGAGCCAGGCCGATTGACTTTTATTACCAGGATGGGTGCCTCGAAGATTCGCGAGGAGTTGCCGCGTCTGGTCGAAGCCGTTCGAGATAGCGATGCGAACCCACTGTGGATCAGCGACCCGATGCACGGAAACGGAATCACCACAGCTAACGGTTACAAGTCGAGACGATTCGATGATGTCATGGATGAGGTTCGTGGCTTCTTTGAGGTTCACCATGAGGCGGGAACTTTCCCAGGTGGTATTCACATTGAACTCACTGGCGACGACGTTGCTGAGTGCCTCGGTGGAAGCGAACAAATTGATGAGGCTTCGCTCGAAGAACGTTACGAGACTCTCTGCGATCCGCGACTAAACCACAGGCAGTCGCTAGAACTTGCGTTTTTGGTGGCCGAGTCTTTGGCCAAAGCGAAGCGCGCTGCTAGTTTGAACTAAGTTTCACGCTGTCGCCTACTAGCAGCTGAACACCGGGTGCGACAGAAACTTTCTTTACTTTCGCGATTCCCCAGTTGCTGCTCAGTTGATTGGTATCAACCACGACAACTAATCCGAGCGATTCCAGCAGCGTCTTCGAAGCCCTGATAGTTTCGCCAACCACTTTTGGCATGACCACGATGTCTGAGCCCTTTGAAACAACCAGGTTGACTTCGCCGCCCTTACCTAAGGGCTCTGATAGCGGAATCAGCGCAATTGCTTGTCCCTTGGCGACGGTCTCGTTGTATTCGGTCGTCACGGTTTTCACTTTGAGGCCCGCTACCTGCACCAGGTTGATTGCGGTTGCTTGATCTAGTCCCGAAACAATAGGTATCGAGCCAAGTGAAATTTCTAGGTCAATCGGGCTACCTTCGGCAACTCTCGTCGAGCCACCGCCACTGTGCGCATAGACGGTCGCGATC
>JAIOXI010000049.1:0-6454 GCA_021741685.1 Rhodoluna sp. | reverse complement strand
GTGGTTGGCATTGCCACCGATTACTGCGTGCTGGCCAGCGCGCTAGACGCCAGGGCCACAGGAATTGCAGTGAATGTGCTTGTCGAGATGTGTGCGGGAATCACCCCCGAAAGCACTGTGGCTGCTCTCGAGCTCCTTCAACGGGCCGGCTGCTCAGTTGTGCCCACAGTTGCCTAAACTATTTGCATCCGAACAATTCGAGTGAGGCAATGACAATGGCGCTAAGCGAAAAAGATCTTCTGGCCAAAGTGCCAACCGGCCTCTTTATCGGTGGCAAGTGGGTCGAGGGCAGCGCATCCAAGAAAATCTCTGTCGAAGACCCTGCTACCTCATTGACCCTGCTCGAAATTGCAAACGCAACCGCTGAAGATGGCCTTCGCGCCCTCACCGCTGCCGATGAGGCTCAGGCAAGTTGGGCTCGAGTTTCACCTCGCGAACGCTCCGAGATTTTGCGCAGAACTTTCGATTTGGTTCGCGCACGCAGCGAAGAATTCGCAATGTTGATCAGCATGGAAATGGGAAAACCGATTGCCGAAGCTCGCGGCGAGGTTGCCTACGGAAATGAATTCTTGCGCTGGTTTAGCGAAGAAGCGGTTCGCATCTCGGGTCGTTACGGAACATCGCCCGAAGGTGCTGGCCGCATGCTGGTTGCTCAGCGTCCGGTTGGTCCGGCATTCGCAATCACGCCGTGGAATTTCCCGCTGGCGATGGCAACTCGAAAGATTGGCCCCGCAATCGCCGCTGGTTGCACGATGGTGGTTAAGCCAGCCGAACTAACTCCGCTGACAACGCTTCTTTTAGTTGCGACTCTCGAAGAAGCAGGTCTTCCCGCCGGAGTTGTAAACGTGATTACGACTTCGACATCATCAGCTACGAGTGCGCCGATTATTTCTGACTCGCGTCTGCGCAAGATTACCTTCACCGGTTCAACCCAGGTTGGCGTTATGTTGCTCGAGCAGAGTGCCAAGCGCGTTCTGCGAACCTCGATGGAACTCGGCGGCAACGCACCGTTCATCGTTTTCGAAGATGCCGACATCGATGCCGCCGTTAACGGAGCGATGCTTGCCAAGATGCGCAACATCGGTCAGGCCTGCACGGCGGCAAACCGATTCATAGTTCACGATTCTGTGGCAGACGAATTCGGTCAAAAGTTTGCCGAGCGAATGAGTGCGCTCAAGCTCGGTCGTGGTTTGTCAGACTCGACGACCTGTGGTCCGGTTATCAACGAAAAGGCGAGACAGAACATGACCCGTCTGGTCGAGACCACCAAGGCAGAGGGCGGCAACATCTTGGCCGGCGGTGAGGCCGCAGACGGCGATGGCTATTTCTTCTCACCAACGGTTATCGACAACGTGAAGCCCGGTTCGACCATTCTGCAAGAAGAGATCTTTGGTCCGATTGCACCAATCACCCGTTTCAAGACCGAAGAAGAGGCTGTTCGCCTAGCCAACGACACCGAGTACGGGTTGGTCAGCTATGCATTCACTGCCGATTTGAAGCGCGGATTGCGCCTAATCGAGACCCTAGACACCGGCATGACCGGGCTCAACACCGGTCTGGTTTCGAACGCCGCAGCTCCATTCGGCGGAGTCAAGGCCTCGGGTCTCGGTCGCGAGGGCGGCCCAGAGGGCATTAACGAATATCTCGAGACCAAGTATGTGATGACGCCAGATCCTCTGGCCTAAATTACTTAGCGGTCGCGCCGAGCGCCCTGGTCGGCGGTCACCGCGAAGATGTTTGGCTTGCCATAGCCGAGCAGTTCAAATTCTGCGAACACCGCCAAAGTTATCTCGCTGACTTTTGCAATCGGCGCAAGGGCAATTGCTGCTCCGCCGAAACCGCCACCGGTCATTCGGGCTCCGACCGCTCCGTGGCGAACTGCAACGTCGACCGCGGTGTCGAGTTCATCAATCGATATCTCGAAGTCGTCACGCATTGAAACATGAGATGCATTAAGCAGAGCGCCGATTGATTTCGGACCTTCGGTTCTCAGTTTTTCAACAGTTTCGAGAACGCGCTCGTTTTCGGTCACGATGTGTCGAACTCTTCTAAAGGTGACGTCATCCATGATTTCTTTTGCTTTGCCAAGTTGATCTACAGAAACTTCGCGAAGCGACGTGGCACCCATTTGCGAAGCACCAAGTTCGCAGGCCGCACGTCTGGTTGCATATCCACCGTCATTTAGTCGGTGGGTAACACGGGTATCAATTATGAGCAACTCGAGACCCTCGTCATCGAATCCGAGTTCAATCGACTGCGCTTCGAGGGATTTGCAATCGAGAAAAACGGCGTGGTCTCTTTCGCCAAGTAGTGAAGCTGATTGATCCATGATTCCCGTTGGTGCTCCGACGATTTCATTCTCGGCGAGCTGTCCGACGCGAGCCAACTCTGGTCGTGAAAGGTTTGTCTGCCAAAGTTCGTTGAGCGCCAGCGAAGTTGAACACTCGATTGCGGCAGAGGACGACAGCCCAGAGCCAACCGGAACGTCTGACTCGAAATATGCGTCAAAGCCAACCCCGGCGGTTTGACCCAGTTTTGCTAGCGCCCAGGCCACGCCAAAGGGGTAGGCGGCCCAATCGTTAGCTGCATTTTTGCTTATATCGGCCAGCTCAATTTGATGTTGCTCGTCTGAGAAGGAAGACATTACCCGAACCGTCTGGTCTTGCCGAAGGCTAATTGCCGCGTAGGTTCTGCGATTTATGGCAAAAGGCAGAACGAAGCCCAGGTTGTAGTCGGTGTGCTCGCCAATCAGGTTAACTCGGCCGGGTGCCGACCAGACTCCGGTTGGTGCATAGCCATAACGGGCTTCGAAAGCGGCGGCTGCCGATTCGATGTTTCGCGAAGTCGTCACGCTATTTCTCTAAAGCTTCTCGAATTTGCGCTGCAGTTTTCTCCGGTGGAAAGTCTGCGATGAATGCGCCCATGGCCGATTCCGAACCGGCCAGGTATTTCAGTTTGTCTGCCGCTCGTCGAGGTGAGGTGATCTGCAACTGCAGACGAACGTTTTTGCCGGCATCGGTCAAAGGTGCTTGGTGCCAAGCTGCGATGTAAGGGGTAGGCGTTTCATAGATGTCGTCAAGCGCACCGAGCAGTTGGCGATAGACCGAAGCCAACTCTTTTCTCTCATCTTCGGTCAACTGGGCAAGGTTCTGAACGTGACGGTGGGGCAGCAGGTGAATCTCGATTGGCCATCGCCCGGCAAAGGGAACATAGGCCGTGAAGTTTTCGCTGCGAATTAGAGTGCGATCAGATTTCTGTTCGAAGGCGAGAGTGTCTGCAAAAAGATCGGCACCGAAACGTTCAATCGATGACAGTAGCTTTTGAGTTCTCGGTGTTACGAACGGGTACGCATATATTTGTCCGTGCGGGTGGTGCAAAGTCACACCAATTTCTTGACCGCGGTTCTCAAAAGGAAATACTTGCATAACTCCCAGCAGTCTCTGCAGGTGTTCGGTGCGATCTGCTAAAGCGTCAATCACGGTGTTAACGCGCTCAAGGGGTAGGGCCGCGAGTGAACCGAGGTGCTCGGGGCTGAAGACAACCACCTCGCAGCGTCCAACCGACTTTCTGGTTGAGCCAAGGGTCAGGCCGTCGACCCCCGCGTAGTTCGGGTTCGGGTCAACTTCGGGCAAGAGTTCTGGCCCAAATGACGGACTCTTGTTCTCAAAAACGGCGACATCGAAGTTGTCTGGTAACTCGCTCAGATTTTCGTCAGTGGTTGGGCAGAGCGGGCATTGATTTGCCGGCGGCAAGAAGGCGCGACCGTGACGATGGGCGGCTACTGAAACCCATTCAGAAGTGAGCGAGTCGAGCCTCATCTCGGCAACATCGGGCCTGTCAATCGCCGGGCGCTGATCTGCCTTGCGTTCTGCACCCAGCGTTGAGCCCTTGTCATCGAAATAGAAAAGGTCTCGCCCGTCAGAGAGTTTTGCCTCGTGTTTCACACTCATGCGATAACTCCTGACCCGGCGGTTGAGGTGCTTGCGGCTAGGCTGAAATTGCCTAGGCGTTGAGACCAAGTATAAAGAACTCCGAATTGGGGTTCGTTGGTGAAACTGCCTTTTGGCCGGTCAGAAAAGGTAGACAGGGTGAAATTCAGTTTCAGAGACCCGCAGGGTAACCAAGTTGGTTCCACCGATTTCGCTAAGCAGGTGCTGGCAGCATCGGTGCAGGGCGCAGACCCAGTTCTTGCGAGAGACATTCTTGCCGAGTCAAATTGGCGCAAGAACTATCAGGGCTACTTCATGCGGCTTAGCAAAATCGAGTTTGGCGATCGGGCAATTGCCCTCGAGGTCATGCAGTCAGCCCTAGCGGCGATGACCGCGCAGATTAGAAACGAAGACAATAACTCCATAGCCGAATTAGCACTTAACGGTTTTGCAACTGCCAATCTGGTCGACACCGTTGAGATCACCGGAACCGCACAAACTTTGAAACGCTGGCCGGGTGCAAACCAAAATCTTTCACAGTTTGCCGCCGACTGGGTCGCACGCGACTTGGCGGAGCCCGACGTGCTAGAAGCTTTCAAGTTTTTAGATGCCAACCCAAACGTTCGACCGGCTGGTGATTTGCTATTCGCCCTTGCCGGCAATGCCGAATTATCGGGAGCGAAAGATTGGCTGAGCCTCGGCGGAAGAGTGGCGGTCGTTGCCCGACCAAACCCCGCAGCTTGGCAGTCGCTCATCGAACATGCAGAACGCTCTGGCGGAACGCTTTTGGTTCCTGTTCTGCGAACACGGTCATCAAAAGGTTCTCTCTACAAGCGTGCGGGCCTCGACCTGGTTCAAGATGTTGAAGCCATTGCAAGTTGGTTGCACCAGGTTTCGCGAAGCGCGTCTCGCGTTGTCATTGCAAGCTATGCCTACATCGGCGGCTCAAATCAGATCATCGCTCAGGCAGCCCAGGATGCTCTCATTGCCGCGGCTTCGACCAACCTTGCCAAGTCAAAGTTGGCGCTCACCTGGTTGGCGACTCCGCTCGACGTTATTGTCGTCGGCACCGAGGTGCTTGCTCGTCAGAGCTCAAAGCTTGGTAGCCGATCGGTCGCGGTGCGCATGCGTGATGTCTTCTGGCGAATGTTCGGGCAACTTCAACCGGCGCAAACCGTGCCACTCGAGACCACCTCGGGTGCCGCCTGCCTGTTCGATGCGTCTTCAGTGATGCAGGGTTCGAGTTATCTGCTTGCCAAGCACAGTGAAAAATGGAGGGCGATGGTTGCCGCCAGACAGGGCAACCTCGTTTCTTACACGGTGGCTCCGCCGGCCGCGACGCGTTCGGTGTTGTCGGTTCGAGTCTTGAACTATACCTACCGCGCTCTAGATCGTTTCGGCGTGCATCCGTTTTCGGCGCAGGCCACCAGTCGAGCTTTGGCTCTGCTGTTGCTGCGCAATCTAAACGACCCAGCTTCGCCGGCCGCAACTAGCAATAGCGGCAATCAGGTTGCACTGGTGTCTGCGACTGCTATTCACGGCGGCACTTGGCGAATGGCATACCGCCCAGATTCGATTTGGGTTGCTGCCACAGTGCTCGGTGTGTTTTCACGGCAAAAGAAAAACGCAATTGTCGAAGTTGATTCGGCTTCGAGCAAAGCGAGCGACTAAAGTTGGCGACCATGGAAAAGAAATTGCAACGCATTCACCGACCGGCTTTGGTGGCCGCAATACTCGGGCCGATTCAGGTGGTCGTCGGTTTCAATCTCGCCCAGGCACTGTGGCCCGAATTCGACCCGGTTGCCAAAACCATTAGCGATCTTGCCGCCGATGATTCGCCGGTTCAAGCGCTGATGACCTCTTTCTTCTACTTCGGCGGAACACTTTCGTTTCTCGTTGCCGGTTGGGCAAGAAGCTTCTCTATGGCGGGTCGAATCACAATTGCACTCGCCGGTTTGGCCACCTACGGTTTGGCATTCTTCACAACGCCCGATCAATACAGTTCTTCCCTGGCGCACAGAATTTTTGCCATCATCTCGTTCGTGCTCTCGGCCGGATGGCCGCTCATGGCCATGCGTTTTGATAAGCGCTATCCATGGATACTGCGCCCTACCGGTGCGATTATCGGAACGACTCTATTGACCGCCTCGGCGCTCATATTTCTTGCCAACTGGGCTGACCCCGCCTCGACCATGACCGGAGTCTGGGAGCGCGTCATTGCTGTCAGCCAAACCTGGTACCTGGCGCTGGTCATCTGGATTTGCTGGTTCAGTGAGCGAAAGTTGCGCTCTCATTCCTAGCGATATTCTGCAGCTCGCCTCCGCAGATGCACTATGGCGTGCCGAGGTCAATCCGGTGGCCAGTGCGCTTGTGAGCCTCTGGTTTGAAGACATTGAGATTGTCACCTCGCCATATCACCAGCCGGGCTATGCGCAAGCAGGTGTGATTATGGCCCCGTGGCCAAATCGCCTTGAAGACGGCAGGTGGCAAATGGGCGCACGCGAGTTTGCCGCCCCGATAAATGA
>JAIOXI010000048.1:0-6567 GCA_021741685.1 Rhodoluna sp. | reverse complement strand
GAATCCTTCTGGTATTTCGGCAATCAAAGACCTAGGCATTAGTCACATTCAGTTCCTGCCAATCTATGACTACGCCTCTGTAGTCGAGGCTAAGCCATCCTTCAACTGGGGCTATGACCCTAAGAACTTCAACGCGCCTGAAGGTTCATACTCGACGAAACCGGCTGAACCAACTAACCGAATCACCGAGTTGAAAACCATGGTTCAGTCGCTTCACGACAATGGCATCCGTGTGATCATGGACGTCGTCTACAACCACGTCTGGGATGCGGGCTCGTTTAGCCAAGAGCAACTCGTACCTGGCTACTTCTTCAGAACCACTCCAACTGGTGAACTCGCCAACGGCACCGGAGTGGGCAACGAAACCGCCTCTGAGCGTCCAATGGTCAGAAAGTTCATTGTTGATTCGATCAAGTACTGGGCTAGCGAGTACAACCTCGATGGATTCCGCTTTGACCTCATGGGAATTCACGACATCACCACGATGCAGCAGGTTCGTGCAGAGTTGACCAAGATTGACCCGACCATCATCATCCTCGGCGAGGGTTGGAACATGGGCGACATCTTGCCTTCTGCACAGAAAGCTGCGCAGATAAATGCCAGCTCACTGCCAGGCATTTCGATGTTCAACGACCAGATCAGGGACTCGCTCAAGGGTTCAGTGTTTGATTCTGGTGACCGTGGTTGGGCTACCGGAAAGTACGCATCTATCGATGGAGTGAAGGCCGGCATCGTCGGAAACATCTTGTTCGATCGATTTGTGAACGGTGTCTGGACGACTCTCGATCCTGGCCAATCTGTCAACTATGTCGAAGCGCACGACAACCTGTCGCTCTATGACAAGCTCAAGGCGAGCAAGCGCGGATCTAGCGAAGCTCTGCTAGGCACCTATCACCGACTTGCAACCTCTGTTGCGATTCTGGCTCAGGGAATGCCATTTATTCAGGCAGGTCAAGAATTCTTGCGCTCAAAGAATGGTGACGAGAACAGCTACAAGTCGAGCGACGCGGTGAACTCTCTCAAGTGGAACTCGCGCGCAACCAACATTGCCAGCGTGAATTACTACAAGGCCTTGTTTGCAATTCGCAAGGCTCACCCTGCATTCCGCATGGATACCGCAGCGGCCGTGAAGGCCAACCTGACCTTCCTCAACGTTGTCGACCCGCTGATTGGTTACTCGATCAACGGCCAGGCTGCAGGGGATAGCTGGAACACGATCGTGGTCATTCACAACCCAACCACTGCTGCAAAGACCATCACATTGCCTTCTTCTGGAGACTGGAACGTAGTGGTATCCGGAGCGAAAGCTTCGACCACTCCGCTTTCGACTCTGAAGGGCGTCTCAACGGTCTCAGTGCCAGCGCTGAGCACCTTCGTGGCTTACAAGCAGTAACACCTCTAACTCAAAGGCCGGTCGAGAGACCGCCCTTTGAACTTTAAGCGACCGACCTAGGTTCTTCCGACTCCAAGGATTCGTTCTATTGATGAAATAGGGTGATGACATGAAGAAGTTGCTGGCGTTTGTTTTGACTCTCGCCCTGATCGGGGTTGCTCCGGTTGCCTATTCAGCGACTCCAAAGATTGGCCAGGCTTGCTCTAAGACTGGCCAGCGAATCGTGGTGGCTAAGGTTCCTCTCATTTGCAAGACTGCAACTAGCGCCCAGAAAAAGAAAATTAAGTCATCACTTGTTTGGGCAAAGTACGTTGCCCCTAAACCTGTTCTGGTTACGACACCTAAATCTCCTTTGTCAACCTCACCGTCTTTCGCTTCGGCAGATTCTTGTCGAATTAGGGACAACTCGGAAAATGTCATCAGATCTGGATTTCCACAGCACAGCCAGATGAAACGAAGCGGTTCAAAACTAGTTGTCCAGCTGATTTACGTTGATTTTGCAGATCAAGTGGCCAAGGGTAAAGCGAGTGACGACAAGTCCTTCTGGACCGATGGGGTCTCTAAGTTCTTGTCTGACATGTCCAACGGGGTGGTGAACTTCGAGTGGAGAGCCACTGAAGGCTATAACCGAATGAGCAAAAAACTCGCTGATTATCGAGTTACTAGGGCATTGGGCGGCGACACGGCAGTGCTAGTTCAAGAAGCAATAAACCTTGCAGACAGCGAAGTTGATTTCACGGATGTTGACTTCGTGGTTGCTGTTCTGCCACCGGAAACGCAACGTTCGCTATCAGATGTTTCACCGGCACTAATACTTTCGCAGAATAGCCCATTCAAAACCAACGAGGGCAGGGTCTATCGAGCGACACTGGTTGGTGGTGATATGAGGTTTCCAGAGGGACACCTTTTGCTAAGTCACGAGTTTGGTCATCTGCTCGGCATACACGACTATTACTGGTACGGCTGGAAACAGGGGATGATCTTCGAAGACCAATTCAAGTTCATGGGGAACTTCGACAACATGAACTATGCAACTGGAAAATCGCGCGAGTGGACTGCGTGGAGCAGATGGATTATAGATTTTCTTCCTGACTCAAAGGTACTTTGCGCCAGAGATGGAGTTGAGGCTTCGGCTCAACTTGACGCAGTTTCGAAAGTGGGAACGGGGCCGCAGCTTCTAGTTATTCGAACCTCGACAACTGAGGCGATTGCGGTGGAGTCAAGAAGGAATTCCCGCAACGATTCGAACGCTTCGTCATCATCGAACGGTTTGCTGGTTTACAGAATTGATACAACAATTTCCAGTGGTCAAGGCGCTCTGCGAATTGTTAGAAAGCCAGGTTCAACAGATGCCCTATTCTCGGATGCTCCACTCAAGCCAGGTGAGTCGCTAAGGGTCGGTGCTTGGATAATCTCAAACCTAGAGAGTGGCATTGATTGGGATGTCGTGAAGATCGAGCCAGTTAAGTAGTTAGTTCTTTTGGGTTCTGGGCCGGTCGAAAGACCGGCCTTTGACATTTAAGGCTTCACGGGCGTAATCTAATCGCCTGCCTTGCATCACAGGTCGTTGGGGAAGACGTACCTAGGTTTGGAGGCAAAATGAACGGTATTTCTGCGCAAGCTGCGCCTGCAGAGGGCATGGTGTTTATTCACTCCGCTCCTGCGGCGCTGCTGCCACACATCGAGTGGGCCCTTGGCCGTCACCTGGGTGGCCCGGTTGGGCTTCAGTGGTCGCCACAGCCGTTAAAACCAGGTCACTTCAGATCTCAGCACGCATGGCTTTCCACGTCTTCGTTCGGCGCGATGCTCACCTCGGAACTGCTCGGCTGGGGCTCAATCACTTTCGAGATAGTTCAGGATGAAGGCAAAGGGCACGCTGGCTGGCGATGGATTTTCACGCCAAGTCTCGGGCTATTTCAGGGGCAGATAGACGCTCTCGGAAACGCCTTGGTGAATGAACACCGATTGGTGGCAATCACAGATTTGGATACTTCGAACCTGGCTGAAATTCGTAGTCAGATTCTTCTGGCGATTGGTGAGCCCTGGGACAGAGAACTAGAGCACTTGCGCCAAGCGTCTGACGATTCAGCAGTGATTTGGTTGCGCTCGGTCGCTAACTAATTTGCGCTTCTAAAAGCAACAACGGCGTTGTGACCGCCAAAACCGAACGAGTTCGAAATGGCCAGAATGTTGCCGTTTGGAAGTTTTCTTGGCGTGGTGACAACATCCAGGGGAATCTCTGGATCTTGATTCTCTAGGTTAATTGTTGGGGGAGCGATTCTCTCGTGAAGCGCTAGTACGGTGAAGATCGCTTCGATTGCACCGGCACCGCCGAGAAGATGACCAGTTGAAGATTTAGTTGCCGAGACGCAGATCTTGCTCAGGTGGTCTCCGAAAACGCGCTTTAGTGCTGTGTATTCGGCGATGTCGCCAACCGGTGTCGAAGTTGCGTGTGCGTTGATGTGAACAACGTCTTCAATTTTTGCACCGGCCTGCTCAAGGGCTTCAATCATTGCGCGAGCTGCACCGGTTCCTTCTGGATCTGGAGCTGTGATGTGATGAGCGTCGCTGGTGACAGAACCTCCAACGAGGTAGGCATAAATTTTCGCGCCGCGAGCTTTTGCGTGCTCTTCAGTCTCGATGACAAGTGCTCCGGCACCCTCACCCATAACGAAACCATCGCGGTTCACGTCGTAGGGGCGACTGGCCTGCGCGGGGTGCTCGTTATTGCGCGACACCGCATGCATCGATGCAAAAGCAGCAATCGGAAGCGGGTGAATTGCCGCTTCACAACCGCCGGCCACAACAATGTCGATGGCGCCAGACTGAAGGCGAGTAATCGCATTGGCGATTGCTTCTGTGCTCGATGCGCAAGCAGAGACCGCTGTGCGAACTCCGCCACGTGCCGCGATGTCCATTCCGATCGCGGCTGCCGGGCCGTTGGCCATCAGCATTGGTACCGTCATCGGCAACACACGTCGAGGTCCCGAAGCGTTCAAAGTGTCATAGGCATCGAGCAGGGTCCAAACCCCACCGATACCGGTCGCAAACTCTACGGCCAATCTTTCTGGAGCAACCTCGGGAGCTCCAGCGTCAGCCCAAGCTTCGCGGGCTGCGATTAGCGCAAACTGGCTGGCTGGGTCGAGTCGTTTTGTTTCGGGCACCGTGAGGATGTCTTTTGCCTTGACTTTGGCTTGACCGGCAAATGTCACCGGAAGCTGATAGCGCTCTACCCACTCTTGTTCGAGAGTCGTAACACCAGATTCACCCGCGAGCAGGGCTCGCCAGGTGGTCTGAACGTCGCCGCCGAGTGGGGTGGTTGCACCCAACCCGGTAACAACAAGTTTGTGGGTCAACGAAGACCTTACTGAGCCTCGGTGATGAAGTTAACCGCGTCTGCGACGGTCTTTAGGTCGGCAACATTCTCTTCTGGAATGGTTACGCCAAACTTCTCTTCTGCGTTCATGACGATGGTCAGCATCGAGATTGAATCAATGTCTAGGTCATCGACGAAAGACTTCTCCATCTGAACCGAAGACTTGTCAATTCCGGTCTCTTCGTTAACGATCTCTGCGAGTCCGGTTAGAACTTCAGCCTGCGATAGTGCCATTTATTACTCCTTGTTTTGAATTTGCAACTGACCTAATTTTAGGGCAGAACCACTACTTGAGCGGCGAAGGCGAGCCCTGCGCCAAAGCCAATTTGAAGAGCCAGGCCACCTGATTTGACCTCACCCGAGCTGAGTAACGCATCCATGGCAAGTGGAACTGATGCCGCTGAGGTGTTACCGGTATAAATGATGTCTCGGGCGATGACTACGCCATCTGGCACATCGAGCTGTTTTGCCAACTCGTCAATAATGCGGATGTTGGCCTGGTGGGTCACGATAGCGGCCAGGTCTTCGGCCTTTACCCCGGCAACGACGAGCGCATCCTTTGCGACCTTGACCATCTCTCTGACCGCCCACTTGAAAACCGTGGCACCGTCTTGAACCAGTGTTGGCCAACCCGACTCGCCATCGCGAAGTTCGAGAAGTGAGGCAGTCATGCCTACGGCGTCCCAGTGTGAGCCATCTGATCCCCAAACTGTCGGGCTGATTCCAGGAGTATCGCTAGGGCCGACAATTGCGGCGCCTGCGCCATCGGCAAGCAAGAAACTTATTGTTCGATCGGTTGGGTCGAGAAAGTCACTGAGCTTCTCTCCGCCAACCACAAGAACATACTTGGCCATGCCAGAACGAACTAGGGCATCTGCCTGAGCGATTCCATAGCAGTAACCGGCACAGGCAGCCGAAACGTCGTAGGCCGGGGCTGGGGTTGCACCGACTTTGTCGGCAAGCAATGCGGCTGCCGAAGGAGTTTGATGCGGGTGTGTGATTGTGCTGAAGATCACAGCGCCAATTTCTGCAGCGTCTATGCCCGCTCTGCCGATGGCGATGTTTGATGCTTCGACCGCCATGTCCATGAGGCTTTGGCTCTTGCTAGCACGACGTCTGCTGATGATTCCAGTTCGACGTTGAATCCATTCGTCACTCGAGTCGATCGGTCCGGCAATGTCGTCATTGGTGACAACCAGGTCACCTCTCGCGGCACCAAGAGAATAGATGCGCGAAAACTTAACAGGTGAATACTGATTAAGAGTTGGCTGGCTCAATGGTCCTCAATTCGTCGATATCTACAAACCTACCAATAGCGAGGTCAGCGGTTATTGTTGATGAGCGACAAAGCCGCATCGATATTTTCGGGAGTCTTGACTGCGATGCATTCAACCCCTGGCATTGAACGTTTTGCAAGCCCCGCAAGGGTTCCGGCCGGTGAAAGCTCAATCAGTGCGGTCACTCCCGAATCGAGCATGGCCGCCATGCAGAGATCCCAACGCACCGGGTTTGATACCTGTCGAACCATTAGGTTCAGAAAATCTGACCCCGTAGTCACCAGTTGCCCAGAAGCGTTTGTCCAAAGTTTTGCGACGGGGTCGCTGGTGCTCAGTTCGCTCGCAAAAGCGGTCAAACTGTTGACGGCTGGTTGCATGAATCGAGTGTGAAACGCTCCGGCGACCTGCAGGGCAATGACCCTGCTTCCGGCTGGCGGGTCAAGCTTTAGTCGTTCTATAGCAGCCTGAGAGCCCGCTGCAACGATTTGACCGCCACCGTTGAAGTTTGCTGGCTCAAGACC
>JAIOXI010000047.1:0-6615 GCA_021741685.1 Rhodoluna sp. | reverse complement strand
CCGGTGGAAAGAGATAACCGTTGTCGCCATCGTGAACTAGGTGCGGTAATGCCATGGCGTCGGCGGGAACCACTGGGCGGCCAGAAGCCATGGCCTCCATTGTTGCAATTGACTGAAGTTCTGCAATTGATGGCATAGCAAACAGAGTTGCGCGCTCATACGCCTTCGGTAGCTCGTCTTCTGTGATGTGTCCCAAAAATTTGACCTGCTTTGCGATGCCCAACTGCTGAGCCTGCAGCTCGAGAGCTTTTCTCTCACCACCATCGCCAACTATCTCAACCTGAGTGTTCAATTCGGCTGGCAGCTTGGCCACGGCGCTCAAAAGATTGTGGATGTGTTTCTCATAGTCGAGTCGGCCCAAAAAGAGAATTCGCGGAACCTTATTGCTTGTGGGCGTGGAGTTAGCGAACTTAGAAGCCTCAATTCCACAAGAGATAGCAAGAACATCGCTCACCCCGGCAGCGCTCTCTAGCAACTCGGCGGCTCGGCGAGTTGGTGTGGTTATGAAATCAACCTTCTTGAGAATTCGTCCGGCATCTCGCCAGGCCAACTTCATCGCGGTCTTTTCAAACCACTTAGGAATGATCACCGAGTACTTGATTAGGTTCTCGGGCATGATGTGATTGGTGGCTAGAAGTCGAGTTCCATAGGGCGCAGCGCTTCTGATTAGGTAGCGTCCAACGATTAGGTGAGATTGAATGTGAACCGCGTCCGGCTGAACCAATCGCATGATCTCGTCGGTCTTTTTCTTGAGGGTGAATGGCCAAACGAAACGTAGGGTCTTGTGTTGCAAAAGGCGGATGCTCTTAATTCGGTGAACGGTCATTTTTGAGCCGTCGTGCGTCTCAACAAATGTTCCGTGTTTCGAGCTGAACGCAGGGGCCACTATGTGAACATCGTGCCCGTGTCTCACCAAGCCGCTTGCGAGCCGCTCAGCGAATCTGGCAGCACCGTTGATGTCCGGCGGAAAGGTGTCGGACGCGATGATGATTTTCAGCGGAGGGTTGGAAGTCTTAATGGGTGCACCTTATGTAGGTTTGTGGCCTGTCAGCAAATTTTACCGAATCTAGGGCTTTTTAATTGCCAACTCCGGGTGAACCTTGGATAGCAGAACCACACCCGCCACGGCCACAGCGCCAGAAATGGCAAAGCCCACGGCTACCAGAGGCGTTGCCGCCTCGGCTTCACCGAGAATTGCGATGGCGACAGTTACCGCTACCAGTGGATCAATAACCGTCAAACCAGCAATCACGAGATCGGGTGGCCCAGACGCGTAGGCATTTTGAACAAACCAGCCACCAAGAACCACTGCTGCGATTAGTGCTATGAAACAGAGAATGCTAAGCCAGTCGAATTGCATTTGGTAAAAGCGTTGAATGACGACCTTGGCTAAGGTGGCGACAAATCCATAGAGAACTCCGGCACCGATTATGTAGGTCAGCGGCTTTGCAGATCTACCAGCCGTAAAAAACACAGCTGCGAAAACAATTAGCAAGCCGAGCAGGATGAACAGAACGGCCGCGACGTCTGTTTCTGTTAGCACGTTCGCATTGGCCACCTGCGAAGCCGTGGTTACGAATGCCGCAATGCCCATTGGGCAAAGCAAGATGGCGACTGTGGTTCCACGATTGATTTTGGTCTTAGTGACCCTTGCGTTTAGCAGAGACGTGATGACCAGGGCGATGGCTCCGATTGGTTGAACAACGATCAGGGGCGCAAGAGTTAGGGCACCAAGTTGCAAGACCATGCCGAGTCCCATTAGCCCTAGACCCGAAATCCACTGTGGCTTCAGAAGCAAGCGGCCGAGTTGCCTCAGCCCAAGTCCACCGCGACCGTTTTTGACTTTTGGCTTATCTTTGCCGCCGACAACGGCATTGTTTTGAAATTGAGCTCCGAATGCCAAGGCAACAGCCGCGAGAATCGCTAGCAAAATAGCGAGAATTCTCAGCTCATCTGCCGGACCAAAATACTCTTGCATGACTCCCTTTGACTACCTGCAATTAGGCTACCGCTGTGCCGTCGGCCCGAGCACTAGGCCAATCGGGTAAATTTGACCCATGACCGTTCGCCCCATCTGTATCACTGGAAATCCAGTTCTTCACACTCGCGCCGCAGAGGTTGTCGAGTTCGATGATTCCTTGAGAACTCTGGTCGAAGACATGTTTGAGACCATGGATGCTGCCCCCGGAGTTGGTCTAGCCGCGCCCCAGATTGGCGTAGGCAAGAGGGTATTCACCTATAACTGGACCGAAGACGATGGCACCCACAAGCGCGGCGTTGTGATCAATCCAGTTCTCGAACTCAGTTCGATAGGCACCGAAGAACCTGACGACGAAGATGAGAGCGAAGGCTGCCTTAGCTTTCCGGGTTACAGATTCGGTCTAAAGAGGGCCGACGAGGCAATCTTGACCGGTCTCGATCTTGACCAAAATCCCGTGCACATCGAAGCAAAAGGATGGTTTGCTCGCATCTTTCAGCACGAATTCGACCACCTCGACGGCCTGCTTTATGTTGATCGGTTGATTGACGAATACAAGACCGAAGTCGCAGAGATCGTTGCTGAAGAAAACTGGGGTCGAGACGGCATCACCTGGATGCCAGGCGTCGACGACTTAGATGCCTAGTGTTCGCAGCAGCGCAGCAACAACGGCCGCAGCAATAACCACAACTAAGAATGGTGCTCTAAATTTCAACAGAGCGGCGGCAACCAGAAGCGCGATGATTCGGCCATCGAAGCGCACCTCTGATTGAGTCGTGAATGCCTGCGTTGCTAAAAGCGCAGCCAGCAAAGCCACTGTGAGCAAACTGGCGGTTCTTGAAACGACCGGACGCTCGAGAAAACGGGCTGGCACTAGGTAGCCAAGAAACTTCCATGAGTAGACGGCTACCGAGGCAATCAAAATCGCAAGAGTAAGCGTCACTTTTCAACCACTTCGTCCAGGGGCTTTGCCGCAAAGACGTTGAATCCTCCGACGACAACTGCAGAGAGCGCAGCAATCAAAATTGGCAGACCAGCCGGAAGCAATGGAGAAAGCACAACGGCAATAACGCCGGCAGCAACCGCTACCGCTATGGGCTGGAGCGCACGCAATCGCGGCCATAGCAAACCGAGAAAGGCTGCTGCCGCTGCGGCGTCTAGGCCGTAAGCACTCGGATCACCAATCGACTCCCCCAAAAGTGCACCCGCAAATGTCAGCAGGTTCCAGAAAACAAAAACCGATACTCCGGTTAGCCAGAAACCCTTTCGGGTGTCTGCAAGATTCGACTGTGCGGTTGCAACACCAGTGGTTTCGTCAATGTTAAGTTGCGCGGCAATTGGAGTCTTCCAGCCCAGCACACCTAGAAGCGGCTTCATTTGCAGCGCATAAAAACCGTTGCGAATTCCCAAGAGCCAGGCTGAAGCAATCGCAGCTGGCAGAGAGGCTAGGCCTCCGCTGGCAACGACACCTATGAAAGCAAACTGCGAACCGCCGCTAAACATCAGAATGCTCAGCAGTTGGGCTTGCCAAATTTCGAGTCCGGCCGCGACAGCAAGGGCACCAAATGAGATGCCATATAGACCGGTTGCGATTCCCACACCGAGAGACATTGTCTCAACTTGAGATCTAGCCACTTTTACTCGAATCCCTGATCAGCAGATATAACTGCTCAATAGTGGCACAACCAAAGGCTCGCATGCATTCTTCAAGCAACTCGCGAACTCTAGTTCGAGTTAGCTCTAGATTACGAGCAAGCTGGTCGAGGTCGTGTCCGAGGGCAAGAGAATCAACTAGTTCGCGTTGTTCTGAACTGAGTTGCGCAATGGTCATAAGAAAATGTGGGTCAACCACCGGAGCATATTCACTTGAATCAAGAAACTCTAAAAACGGTTTGATTTTTACATCGATCATGTTTCTACGCGACTTGCGTATAGCATCGAGCAGCTCGGAAGCGGCAGAATCCTGGGTCACCAACTCGGTGGCACCGGCGCGAATGCTAGCCATGAACAATTCAAAGGTGTAGTAGCTGCCGGTGATAACCACGGCTGGAACGCTTTGAGACTGAGAACTGATTCGCGCAACTAACTCCTTGGCAAGAGATACCCCATCCATGCCCTGCAATCGATGATCGATAACGATGACATCGACCATTAGGTCGGGAACCGTTTCGAGGGCCTTCATCGCAGCTGACTCTTCGTAAACGACTCGCATGTCGTCTTGACTGTCAATCAGAAGGCGACGTCCGGCACGAATGGCGGCATCGCCATCAATCAACGCGATTCGAAAACTACTCAAATGACAGATCTCGAAGCTTGGGGAAAATGGCAGATATCGTGAAACCGACACCGGGCACGCGGGTGGCTTCAACAGAGCCTTGATAGAGCGCAGCCCGCTCACTCATCGAAGTTATGCCCGCGCCACGAATCGTCTCGGTTAGCGCTTTGCGATCCTCTTCGACGGTGTAAGCGAGCGATTTCAGATCGAGTGCACGATTGGCGACCTCAGTGCCGTTGTCTTTGACAAGCAATTGCATGCCCTCGTTGGTCCAAGAGAAGTCAATTGTCACGTCGGTTGAGGCGGGGGTGTGCTTGCGCACGTTTTCAAGCGCATCGAACGCTATTCGATAAATCGCAAGCTCTGAACCTTCGCTAAGTTCAAAGCGCGGACCCTCGTGACGCAGGGTCATGTTGAAACCCAATTCTCTGTAGGCAATTACGAGTGACTCGAGATCATCGAGTTTTGGTGGTGCCGCACTAACTTGCTTTAGCTTGTTGAGCATGTCGAATAGACGGCGAAGTTCGGCATGCGCCGATCTCGCCGAGTCGGTCGCTTGCTGAAGAATTCGCGATGAGGAGTCGGGGTCGGCCTGCACGGCATAGACGCCACCCTCGGCAATGCTGATGGTTGCCGAAACACGTTGGATAACCAATTCACTTATGTCTCGAGCAATTTCAAATCGTTGATTCTGCTCGGCTACTTCCAACGAGAGGCGTGCCTGGGTTCTCTCAGCAACCGCCCTGTCAAAAGCCGTTCCAACATATTTCGAACGAGTCGATAGCAGCCTTCCGAGCAGCCAAGCTAAATAGCTCAAACTAAACGACAAGAGAATGCCAATTCCAAAAATTGTGGATTTTGCAGTCTCGCTCAGCGTAAACAGACCAAAGTCTCTTAGCTGGTGGTCAGAAATGAAAACCGTGTTGACAACGAGTGCAGCGCCTAGAAAGTTGGAGAGCAAAATTGCCAAGTTGCGCTGAATTGGTCTTGAGAACGCCGCCACAATAAAGAGAAAGACCAGAACAATCAGCCCACTGGCTCCTGGCTTCACATCCAGCAGAATTGCGAGCACTCCACCAGCAACAAGCAGAGCGATCGAATACCAGGCCGAAACAGCAGCAAGCAGAACCGAAAGAGAAAGAGCCAACGAGACCCAAATGCTGCCAGCGCCTGAGAGAAAAAGGTCGATTCCACCGAAAAGCAGCAAGGAAAAAATCGAAATCAGCAAACTCGATTGCCATTTTTGGGATTGAATCCAACTAATCAAGTGTGCCTCCTGAACCTGTCATGGGGCTAGGCCAAATGTGGCTCCCCGGCTTGGACTCGAACCAAGAACCTATCGGTTAACAGCCGATTGCTCTGCCAATTGAGCTACCGAGGAATGCTTTCGCAAACACTAACCCTAGCAAATCAAGCGCATATTCGCCAAAAACTAGGTCAATAACCGAGTTTTTGATCCACTCTTCCAACCCACTCGCCATCGCCGAGCCACGCCTTAACGTTCTCGTCTATGCGCATGCTAAAAAGTCGAATCACCTGCGCATTGGTGTCGGCAGTGTGAGGGGTAATCAAGAGGTTAGGCGTTGACCAAAGTGCATGTCCGTCAGGAAGCGGTTCTGGGTCTGTGACATCAACTGCCGCACCGGCGATTATCCCCGATTCGAGCGCGGTCTTTAGAGCATCTGAGTCAATCATCTTGCCGCGGGCGATGTTGATTAAGTATGCGGTTGGCTTCATCAGTTTGAATCTGCGCATGTCGAACAGGTAAAGAGTTTCTTCGGTGAGCGCGGCGGCAAGCACTACGAAATCGGCGATTGCGAGGAACTCATCCAAGCGATCAAAGGCCACCGTCTCAGTGGCTCCTTCGATTTTCTCAGGGTGCTTTCTGACTACCGTCACTCTGGTGTTGAAGGGTCGCAAAAGCGAAACCAGTTCCTCGGCTATTCCGCCGCCGCCAACAATGACAATGTGAGAGTCGTAAAGACTGACGGCAAACTTCTTTCCCCAGGTTTTAGCAACAACGCGCTCGGGAATCTTTCTTGCCAGAGCAAGGCAGAGCGCTAGCGCGTGTTCGGCAACAGGTTGACGGTAAGAGCCCTTGGCCGAGGTAAAGATAACCTCACGCTTCAAAACTTCTGCAAAGGCGTCGACCCCGGCAAATGGTAACTGCACCCATTCGATCTGCGGATTTGCATCAAGCAATTCCAATAGCGCTTGGGGCTTTGCGTAATCCGTCCAGATTAGAGCCCCGACTTCGGAGTTGATCGGAGAAAGTTGTGCACCCGCGGCGATCACGGCCAATTCATAATCGGCAAAAGCCTTTGGTTCGATGCTTACGAGTTTGCGATCGATTGCCATTAGC